>NZ_JBIVUV010000026.1:0-82449 GCF_044768525.1 Streptomyces sp. NPDC091287 | reverse complement strand
TCGGTTGAACGCGGGGCGGTCGTTGTCCCGACGCTCGAACGAACGGCCACCACGGTCATCGCGACGGTCGCTGCTGCCACCGGAACGGAAGCCGCCACCCGAGGGGCGCTCGTCACGACGGTCACGGTTGAACGCGGGGCGGTCGTTGTCCCGACGCTCGAACGAACGGCCACCACGGTCATCGCGACGGTCGCTGCTGCCACCGGAACGGAAGCCGCCGGACGGGCGCTCGTCACGGCGGTCGTTGCCGCCGCGGTAGCCGCCGCGGTTGTCGCGGCGCTCGAAGTTGCCCCGCTCGTCGCGGCGCTGCTCGTCGCGGGCGGCCGGCTGCTCCGGTACGGAGGCGGCTGCCACGAGGGCGGCCTCGGCCTCGGCCGCGACCTCGGCCACCGCGGCCTCGGGGTCGTCGCCCCGCTCGCGTGCGGCGCGGGCGACCAGGCGGTCGGCCTCCTCGCGCAGCTCGACGGCGCGGCGCTGGACCCGCTCCAGCTGCTTCGTCAGGTCGGCGGCCTCGCGCTCGGCCTGCTTGGCGGCGTTGTTCGCGGAGTCGGCCTGGACCTCGGTGAGCGAGCGGGCGCCGGTGATCTCGGCGACCTCGGGCTCGAAGACGCCCGCGCCCTGGACGATGTGGCGCGAGGCGTCGACGCCCGCGTCCTCCATCAGGCGGAAGATCTGGCGGCGCTGGTGCGGAAGCGCCAGCGAGACGACGACACCGGACTTGCCGGCGCGGGCGGTACGGCCCGAGCGGTGCAGGTAGTCCTTGTGGTCACCGGCCGGGTCCACGTTCAGGACCAGGTCGATGCCGTCGACGTGGATACCGCGGGCGGCGACGTCGGTCGCGACGAGCGCGTTGACGTAACCCTTCTTGAAGTCCTCCAGGACCCGCGTACGGGCGCCCTGGGTCATGCCGCCGTGCAGCGCGTCGGCCTTCACGCCGGACTCGATGAGCTGCTCGGCGATACGGTCCGCGCCCAGCTGGGTGCGGACGAAGATGATCGTGCGGCCCTTGCGGGCGGCGATGGCGGCCGTGACCGGCGCCTTGTCCTTCGGCTTCACGACGAGGACGTGGTGCGACATGGTCGTGACGTTGCCCTGGGCGCTGTCGACCTCGTGCGTGACCGGGTTGGAGAGGTAGCGCTTGACCAGCGTGCCGATCTCGTTCTCCATGGTGGCGGAGAAGAGCATCCGCTGACCCCCACCGGGGATCTGGTCGAGCAGCTCGGTGACCTCGGGCAGGAAGCCCAGGTCGGACATCTGGTCGGCCTCGTCGAGGACGGCGACCTGGACGCTCGCCAGGGAGCAGGCGCCGCGGTTGATGATGTCGCGCAGCCGGCCCGGGGTGGCGACGAGGACGTCGACACCGCGCTCCAGCGCGTAGATCTGGTTGCCCATCGACGTACCGCCGCAGACGACCTTCATCTTGAGGCCGAGCACGTCGCCGTAGGGCTGAAGCGCGTCCGCGACCTGCATCGCGAGCTCGCGGGTCGGGGTGAGGATGATGCCGCGCGGCTTCTTCTTCTCGGTGGTGCCACCGGAGAGCGAGGCCAGCAGCGGCAGACCGAAGGAGAGCGTCTTGCCGGAGCCCGTACGGCCGCGGCCGAGGATGTCCTTGCCGGCCAGGGCGTCCGGGATGGTCGCCGCCTGGATCGGGAAGGGGGCGGTCACACCGTTCTGCGCGAGCTTGCGGACGATGCCGTCGGGCAGGCCCAGGGCACCGAAGGTGATGGTCGGCTCGGCGTCGGCCTCGTCGGCGATCTCCTCGGCGGAGTCCGCGATCTCGGCCTCGGGAGCGGCGATCTCCTCGGCGGGGGCTTCGGCCTGCGTGTCGGCGGTCACGTCGGTGATGAAGTCCGCGACGGACTTCTCGGCGACGACCGTCTTCTCGGCGGCCGGAGCCTTCTCGGCGGCCGGGGCGGTGGCGCCGGCGGGGGCCTCGGTCACAGCGGTCTCGACGAACTCGGCGAGCTCGGCGTTGTCGATGTTCTCGGGCATGACGGTGTGGTCAGAACTGGAAATTGACATGCGAAATGCGAAACCTTCCGGAGTCTCGGCACGCGCCCATAACTCCGTGATTCGCAATTTCGACCGCCTCAATGCGGTCCAGCCACGGCAAGGGAGAGTACGCGCCACACGGCGCTCTTCTGTGTCGGCGCCGGGCAATGGGATCAAACGATCTACTACCATACGCACTCTCACCCACATTGCGCAAACCGGCCCCTGGAGACCCCCGGCTAAACCGGTCCCACCTGCGGTGATGCCTCCGGGGTCCGCAACGGCCGGGCGGTCTCCGGTCCGCTCATCGCATGGGCCCGCAGCTGCGCGGCGGGCGAGGCCGAGGGGGCCGGCTCCGGCGGATCCGTGGGCTCCGGCTCGGGCTCCGGGTCCGGGTCCGGCGTCGGCGGCGCCGGCGGCTCCGGGGTGGCCGGCGGCGGCTCCCCCGGCCCCGGCGTCGAGGGCGTCGGCGAGGGCGGGGGGCCGCCAAGGGTGGGCCCGGGCGCGGCCGGTTCGGGGCGCGGGTCCTCGGGGGTGACCGACGGCACGGCAGCGGAGGCGTCCGGGCTCAGGCTGCCCCCGGGCGCGGCCCGGTCCGAGTGGGGATGGGCGCCCCCGACCCGCCCCCCGATCCGGCCGGGGACGGTGTCCCCGGCCGGATCGGGGGTGGAGCCCTTCGGGCCGGCGGACCGTGAGGGCCCCGGCGCCCCGGCGTCGTCCTCGCCGACGCTCATACAGCCGGTGGACGCGGCGATCGTCAGCGCGGTGACGGCTGCCCAGCGGACAGGGGCGGACAACTGGCGCACGAGTGGCACCTCCGGGGCGAGGGGGCGGGGACCGGGGGCGCGGGGCGGTAGCGGAGAGCCCGGCGCCGGGGCGGAGCGGGAACAGGAGCGAGCGGTACGGCGTCGCACCGTGCCCAACTCCCCCGACCCCGCCGGAGACACGCCCGAAACGCCACCCGCCCGCACGACGACCGGCGAGCCGGCCCCGGAACACCACGCCCGGCACCCGCCGGACGAGCCCGCGCGACGGCTGTCGAACGGCCCTGACACGACGCCGAGCACCGCGTCCGGCGCCCGCGCTACCCCCCGAACCCGCCCGTCAGTTCCGCCCCCAGGAACACCGCGCCCAGGCCCGCCGGCAGCGATGCCAGGACATTGGCCGCGGCCAGGAAGGCCCGGCCCGTCTCGGCCAGGCGGAGGGTCTCGTACGAGAACGTCGAGTACGTCGTCAGCGCCCCGCACAGGCCCGTCGCCAGCAGGGCGTGCGCCGGGGAGGACACCGCGGCACCGGTCAGCAGCCCGAGCAGCAGACTTCCCGCCGTGTTCGCGGTGAAGGTGCCCCACGGGAAGACGTACGGGACGCCCGGCCCCTGGTGCGCCTGCACCGCGCGGTCCGTCAGATAGCGCAGCGGCGCGCCCACCGCCCCGCCGATCGCCACCAGCAGCCAGTTCACGCGGCCCGCCCCCCGCCCCGGGAGCCACTGGAGCCCCGGAGCCCCCGGGAGCCCCGGTCCAGCCAGGTCCTCGTCCCCGCGGCCGCCGCCCACACCGCCCCGAGCGCGGACACCGCCGTCGCCGCCGCGTACGCCATGGCGGTCAGGGCCACCTGACGCACGAGGAGGTCCGAGACACCGGCCGCGTACGTCGAGAAGGTCGTGAAGCCGCCGAGCACCCCGACGCCGAGGAAAGGCCGTACCAGGGGGTGGGTCACCCGGCCCCGCTCGACGGTCAGCACCATCAGGACGCCGATCAGGGCGCAGCCGCTCACATTGACGGCGAACACCGTCCACGGGAAGCCGCCCGCGCCGGGCCACAGCACCAGGGCCCCGTAGCGGGCGAGCGCGCCGAGCGCGCCGCCGGCCGCGACCGCCGCCAGTACGCGGCCCTGCGGGGCGGCGGGCGGGCCGGGCTCCGGCAGCTCCCGCGGGGCCTGCTCGCTCACCCGTAGCCCAGGGCGTGCAGCCGCTCGTCGTCGATGCCGAAGTGGTGGGCGATCTCGTGGACCACGGTGATCTCGGTCTCCGCGACGACGTCCTCCTGCGACTCGCACATCCGCAGCGTCGGCCCCCGGTAGATGGTGATCCGGTCCGGCAGCACCCCGGCGTACCACTCGCCCCGGTCGGTGAGGGGGGTGCCCTCGTAGAGCCCGAGCAGATCGGGGTCGCCGGGCTCCGGTTCGTCCTCGACGAACACCGCCACGTTGTCCATCAGCCGTGTCAGCTCCGGCGGGATCCGGTCCAGAGCCTGGCTCACCAGCTCCTCGAACTGTTCGCGCGTCATCTCCAGCACCCGGCCATTGTCCCGTACGGGGGCGGGGTGCGGGCAGATGGCGGCCGTCCCGGACTCATGACCGGGCAGGCCGCCCGGTATGGCGGAGGCCGTACCGGGGCATACGGGCCCAATGGTCCGCGTCCCGTTCCGTGCCGCAGCCGACCGCGTCCGGCACCGCCTCACCCAGATCGCCCGCCCGAAGCCCCGGGGCCACGCCTCCCCGTCCACCCGCCCCCGTACCCCCGCCCACACCGGCGCGGCGGCCTCCGGCGGCCTGACGGGCCCCGCCCGCCGCCCGTACCTCCGCGCCCTCGGCATGCTCGCCGTCGTCGTGCTGGGGGCCTGGCTGGGACTGCTCGCCGTGGGCTCCATCCGTACTCCGGTCGGCCCCATGGACACCAACATGACGCTGCGTCCCTCCCTCACCGGCGGCAGCAAGATCAATGTGTCCCCGCTCGGCGCCCTGGAGCTGGACTCGCACAGCGCACCGCTCCGGCTCGACGTGGACGTGGACCGCCTCGACCCCGAACGCTCCCGGGCCCTGGTCGATCAGCCGGAACGGTTCTCCAGCCTCCAGGACGAGGTCACCCGGGACGTCGCCGCCGGCACCCGGGAGCTGGCCGTACGCTCCTGTGTCGCCGTCGTCTCCGGCGCGACCGCGCTCGGCCTCGTCGTCTACCGCCGCCCCCGCCGCGCCCTGGCCGCCGGCGGGCTCGCCCTCACCCTGCTGGCCGCGTCCGGCGTCAGCGCGTACGCCACCTGGAACCCGAAGTCCGTCCTGGAGCCAAAGTTCTCCGGGCTGCTCTCCAGCGCCCCGTCCCTGGTCGGCGACGCCCGCTCCATCGTCACCGAGTTCGACATCTACCAGCAGGAACTGGCCCGCCTGGTCACCAACGTCACCAAGCTGTACGACGCGACCTCCACGCTCCCCGTCTACCAGCCCGACCCGGGCACGATCCGGGTCCTGCACGTCTCCGACATCCACCTCAACCCGGCGGCCTGGCACATCATCGCCTCGCTCGTGGAGCAGTACGAGATCGACGTCATCGTCGACTCGGGCGACACGATGGACCACGGCTCCGCCCCCGAGAACGGCTTCCTCGACCCGATCCGCGACCTCGGCGCGCCCTACGTCTGGGTGCGCGGCAACCATGACTCGCCCATCACCCAGGCCTATCTGAAGAAGTTCACGAACGTGAGCGTCCTCGACGACGGCAGCGCGGTGAACGTCGGCGGGCTGCGGATCGCCGGCACCGGCGACGCCTCCTTCACCCCGGACCGGACCGCCCCGGTCGGCGGCAAGGAGGCCGCGCAGCTCGAAGGCGCGCGGCTCGCCTCCGCGCTGCGCGACCAGGAACGCGCGGGCACCCCGGTCGACATCGCCGTCGCCCACGACCCGAACACCGCCCGGGAGACCGACGGCACGGTCCCGCTGGTGCTGTCGGGCCACCTCCACCGCCGGATCAACGAGCAGCTGAAGCTCGGCACGCGGCTGAAGGTCGAGGGCTCCACGGGCGGCGGCGGGCTGCGCGCCGTGCAGAACGAGAAGCCGGAGAAGGTGCACGCCTCGGTGCTCTACATGGACCGCTCGACCCGCCGGCTCCAGGCCTGGGACGAGATCACGCTGGGCGGTCTCGGACTGACGACCGCCGAGGTCAGCCGCCATCTTCCGGAGGAGAACCTGAAGAAGGACGCCCCGGTCTCCCCCACCCCGTCGCCGTCCTCCTCGCCCTCCGCCACCCGCCCCCCGGCGCGCCCCACCCCCTCGCCGTAAACCGTTTTGGCGATAGCTCCACCCATCCCATATGCTTCTCACGTCCCCGACGCGCTGCGAAGCGAACAGGCGGGCCAATAGCCCTCATCGTCTAGTGGCCCAGGACGCCGCCCTTTCAAGGCGGTAGCACGGGTTCGAATCCCGTTGGGGGCACGTTTTACCGTGTGCGAGACTTGTTTCGCACACCGCTTGGTCCTGTGGAGCAGTTTGGAGTGCTCGCCACCCTGTCAAGGTGGAGGCCGCGGGTTCAAATCCCGTCAGGACCGCTGCAGCCCCAGCGGCTGCGTGGCTGGGTAGCTCAGTTGGTACGAGCGATCGCCTGAAAAGCGATAGGTCGCCGGTTCGATCCCGGCCCCAGCCACCACAGAAGCGCCCCGGACGAAGTATTCGTCCGGGGCGCTTCCCTGTGCCGGGGACCGGGGCTTCTCCTGTGCCGGTCCCCTGTGCCAGGGGACTCGGCGACAGGGGCCGGCAGCCGAAACGGCCCGCCAGGTGTTCTGGCGGGCCGTTTCGGCAGGGACCGGACGGATCTACGGGTGACGCCGTCGAGCGTTCCGATCGTCCCGCTGCCGCTTCATGTACTTCCATGAAACCGCTGCGAGAACGACGGACACACAGCCGATCGCCACGAGCGTCAACCGTGCGGTGACACCGCTGTTGGTGATCGCACCGACGAAGCCGCCCACAGTGCCCAACAGGCCGAGAAAGAGCGATCGCCACCCGAGCAGCATGTCGCTCACGCCGGCGGCCGACCCCTTGAGGAAGCCGCCGCCCCGCAGCGACTCCCCGGTGCTGTCTCTCTTGGTCATCTCATCACCGTGTGATCGGAGCCTGCACGGGGCGATCGAACGGGCCGGGGGCGACGTAGCGGACCGGACCGCCCTGGGGGAGCAGATAGTCTACGACCGTCGCTCCGAGAGCGACCGGCCAGCCGAACACCCTGACGCCGCCCCTGCCGAGCACACCGGTCACCGGGCCGATCTGGCTTCCCTTGCTCACCGCCCCACCGATCTGGCCGGTGATGAAGGGGCCGATGAATCCCTTGAAGGACTCCCTGGCCTCGTCGTGGCGTCCGAGAAGGGTGAACGCCGAGGCGTCGAACGCACCGCGCAGGCTGAAGAAGCCGACGACATCCCGCACGCCATCAGGAACTCCCGCGTTGTCGTGCATATCGAAATGGACGTCGTCATTGGACGAGTCGTCCTGGGGACGGTAGCCCTCGTCCTCGTTCTTCTGGGCTTCCTTCCGCGCCTCTTCCGCCTTGGCCTCCTGCTCCTGCCGGTGCTTCGAGAGGTACGCCGAGTAGGCCTCCCGCGCGGCCTGGTTGGCGGCGAACGCGTCCTTGCCCGCCGCGATGGCCGCCTGCCGGGCCGTGTTGGCGGACGCGGCGGCGCTGCTGGCGGAGTTGCTGGCCCGCACCGCGGAGTCGGTGGCCTTCTTCGCCGAGTAGTTCGCGGCCCGGCTGGCCTTCTGTGCGGTGGCTGCCGCGGCCTTGGCCTGCTGCGCCGACGCGGCCGCGTTCGCCGCCGACCGGTCGGCCGCCTGCGAGCTCGCGCGTGCGCGCTCCGCGTGCTCCCCGGCCGCCTTGGCCGCGGCCTTCGCGTCCTCGGCGTACCCGTTGGCCTCGTCGGCCGCGCCCCGCGCACGGGCCGCCGCCTCCGAAGCCTTGTCGGCGTCCTCGTGCGCCGTGGCCGCGGCCTTCGCGGCGATGCTGATCTGCGCGCGGACGGCCGCCACGTGGGCGGCGGTGTCCTCGTCGGCCTGAGCCGCCTTGTGCTGGATCCGGGTCACGAAGACCGAGCGCATCTACGCGGGTCCGGCCATGGAGTTACGGGCCATGGAGTTACGGGCCGCCGCCTGGACGTACGGTCCGCCCTCCTCCAGGATCCGCAGGGTTTCGATCTGCTCGTCGTCGGCCAGCGCCTTGGGGTACCCCGAGACGAGGAACGTGCTCAGGGCTTCGGTCGAGCCGTCGTTCAGGGCCGCGGTGCCGGCGGCCGTGACTCCCTTGCCCGCACCCTCCATCGCCCGGAGGGTCTGGACGCGGAACTCATCGCGCTGGGTCTCCAGGATCCCCGTCGTCAGGTACTCCTCGATCTCCTCGGGGCCCTGCGCCAGGACGGCTTCCGCCGCGACCGCGGTCTTGGCCGTGCCGATCTGCGCGAAGTGGAGCAGCGTCTCCCGGTCGTCGGCCTCCTGCGCCGTGAGGCGACCGCTCTCCAGCCAGATCAGCATGTCGGCGTCGGTGCCGGACAGGGCCTGCCCCGCGGACTGCCGGGTCCATACGCCGGTGCTGCCGAGCAGATTCACCGCGGCCCTACGGGCCAGGGCGGCCGCCGCGGGCTCGTCCGAACCGGCCTTGGCCGCGGCGTCGGCGAGGAGCTGCTTGGTCTCCGCGTCCATCTGCGCGGCCTGCGTCCGTGCGTGCTTGTCGACTGCCTCGCTCTCGTCCTGGAGTGTCTTCAGCAGCTTCGCGTCCTCGGTCGTGTCCGATTCCTCCTGCTCCAGACGGACCTTCTCGGCCTCGCGCGCCACCTTCTCGACGTTGTCCGCCTGGAGTGTGGCGTCGGTGGCCACCGTGGCCGCCTCGCGGGCCGCCTTCGCGTGTGCGGTGGCCTTCTTGGCCTCGGCGTCCGCCTCACCCGCGTGGTCCGCCGCTTCGTTGGCCGCCTTCGCCGCGGCCTCCGCGTGGTCGGCCGATGAGTTGGCCGCCCGGTGCGCCTCGCGGGCGGCGGTGGCCGCCTGCCCGGCGAGCCGCCCGGCGCGGGCGGTCTGCCCGCCTCCGGCGCGGACTTCGGGTACGCGGCGCGGTAGTCGGTACCGCCGTGTGAGCCGGGCCCGGTGACGAGCTGTCACCGGGCCCGGTTACGTCGGTCGGAGTCGGCTCACACCTTCTCGGTCTCCTCGGTCTCCTCGGCCGTCTCCGCCGGTACGTCCGTGTCGCGCCGGCGCAGGGCCCGGGCACCCAGGACCAGCAGCACCACCAGCACCACCGCGCCCAGCAGCACCCCGTCCGGCACCTGTTCGCCCAGGTTGCGCGCCCACTGCTCGACCTCGAACGACGCGTCGACCCCCAGCAGACCGGGCAGCGCGGTCGTCCCGTCGTACACGAGGAACAGCACGCCGAGCCCGATGAAGAACAGCCCCGACAGCAACGACGTGGTGTGCAGCTCGAACCGGCCGAGCCGAACGGCACGGCCGCGCAGCCAGGCCCGGCGGCCGAGGTCGAAGCGCTCCCAGAGCAGGGCGAGCAGGAAGAGCGGTACGGCCATCCCGAGCGCGTAGACCGCCAGCAGCAGCCCGCCGTAGACCGGGCTGCCGCTGACCGCCGCGACGGTCAGGACGCTGCCGAGGATCGGGCCCGCGCAGAATCCGGCCAGACCGTAGACCGCGCCCAGGGCGTAGACGGAGAACGCCGTGGTGGGGCGGATCCGGCCGCTGAGGGCCGCGATCCGCCGGGACGCGAAGCCGAGCCCGACGATCTGCGCGACGCCGAGCACGATGATCAGCCAGCCCGCGCCCGTGACGAGGGCGTCCCGGTGGCCGTAGAACAGCCGTCCCGCGTAGCTGCCCGCCGCGCCGAGCGGGACGAGGGTGGTGGCGAGCCCGGCGTAGAAGATGCCCGTGCGGGCCAGCAGCCGGGAGGTGGAATCGATGGAGTACGCGAAGAAGGCCGGCAGCAGCAGCGCGCTGCACGGGCTGACCAGGGCGAGCAGCCCGCCGAGGAAGGCCGCGAAGTAGCCGATGTCCGCCGTCACTTGGCGGGGTCCTCGGCGTCGTTGCCCGCGTTGCCGGTGTCCTTGCCGGTGGCCTTCGCCTGCTCGGCGGCGGCCTCGATGGCCTGCGCGAACGTCTCGTCCGGCTGCGCTCCCGCGATCGGACGGCCGTTGATCAGGAACGACGGGGTGGACGTCGCGCCGATCCCGTACGCCTGTTCCTGGTCCTTCTTGACCGCCGCACGGGCCGCGTCACCGTCGAGGTCCTTCATGAACCGGTCCAGGTCCTTCACCCCGGCCTCTTCGGCGAGCGCCTTGACCCGGTCCTTGCCGAAGCCCTTCTCCTTCGCCCCTTCGGCGTAGGCGGCACCGTGGAACTCCCAGAAGCGGTTCTGCTGCCCGGCGGCCCAGGAGCCGCGCGCGGCGTTCTCGGACTCCTCGCCGAAGATCGGGAAGTTGCGCCACTCGATGCGCAGCGTGCCGTCCTTCACGTACTTCTCGATCAGCTTCGGCTCGGTGTCCCGGGCGAACTTGCCGCAGTAGCCGCACTTGAAGTCGGCGTACTCGATCAGGACGACCGGGGCGTCGGCGCGGCCGACGGCCAGCTTGTCGTCGGCGTCCCGGCGGGCGAGCTTCGCCAGCTCCGGGTAGACGCCCTCGTTCGGGTCGGCGGAGACCTCGGCGGCCGGGGCGGACGAGGTGTCCGGGGCGGTGTCATCGGGGGCGGTGGCCCGGTACGACGCGAAGCCGAGGAGACCGGCGGCCACGACGGTCACGGCGCCGTAGACCAGGGGCTTGCGGGAGGAGGACTTCTGACCCGTGGAGACGGGCTTCTTGGGCGTGGGCATGCGGCACTCCGGGCTGGTGGTGCGGGAGGGGGAAGGGCGCAGGTCGGGCGGGTGCCCGGCCTACACCCGCAGCACGGAGAGTTCTACGGGGGTCGGGGTGTACGGGGCCGGGGCGCGGGCCCGGGTGCCCGGTGGCGGCTCGGCCGGCAGCGCGCCCGTCGCGGCGGGCAGCCCCCAGGGGGCGAGGCCGGGCGCCTGGTCGTGCGCGGAGCGGGCGCGGGAGGGGACGGCGGGCTCGCCGTCGTGGTCGCGGAGCTTCCCGCAGCCGGGGACCGGGGTTCCCGCGTCGGCGGTCTCGGCCACCGGGGCGGACGGTGCGTCGCGCACTCCGGTGGCCCCCGGCACGGAAGCGGAAGACACGGAAGCGGAAGACACGGGAGCGGAGGGCACGGGAGCGGAGGGCACGGGAGCGGAGGGCACGGGAGCCGAGGGCACGGGAGCCGAGGTTGCCGAAGCGGAGGGAGCCGGAGCCCCGAGCGCGGCTGCCGGGAGCACCGCCGGTCCGCACAGCAGCCCCACGACGACCGCGAGCAGCGCCGTCAGGCTCCACCACTGCGTACGGGACACGGGACCGGGCCTTTCCCCCTGGAAGCGGGGCTGAGCGTTCGACTGCCCGAAATGGTACGTGCCGCGTGACGCAGCCCGCGCGAAATGAGGTCGCCACTCCGTGCGCCCGGGTGAGATCCTGGGAGCCGTATGTCTACTTCCTTCGCCGATCTCCAGTCCCAGCTCGGACAGCTCTCGCTCCGTGACGCGAACCGGCTCGGCCGGCGCCTCGAAGGAGCGCGCCGCATCCGCAAGCCCGAGGCCCGCCAGTCCGTGCTGGACGAGATCGCGGCCGACGCGGGCAGGGCGGCCGAACGGCTCGCGGCGCGCGCGGCCCGGCTGCCGGCCCTGTCGTACCCGGAAGAGCTGCCCGTCAGCCAGAAGAAGGACGAGATCCTGGAGGCGATACGCGAGCACCAGGTCGTGATCGTCGCCGGGGAGACCGGGTCCGGGAAGACCACGCAGATCCCGAAGATCTGTATGGAGCTGGGGCGCGGCGTCCGGGGCATGATCGGGCACACCCAGCCCCGGCGGATCGCCGCCCGCACGGTCGCGGAGCGCGTCGCGGACGAGCTGAAGACGCCGCTGGGCGAGACCGTCGGCTGGAAGGTCCGCTTCACCGACCAGGTGAACCCGGAGTCGACGTATCTGAAGCTGATGACGGACGGCATCCTGCTCGCCGAGATCCAGACGGACCGCGAGCTGCTGGCGTACGACACGATCATCATCGACGAGGCCCACGAGCGGTCCCTGAACATCGACTTCCTGCTCGGCTATCTGGCCCGGCTGCTGCCGAAGCGCCCGGATCTGAAGGTCGTCATCACCTCGGCGACCATCGACCCCGAGCGGTTCGCGCGCCACTTCGGCGAGGCGCCGATCGTGGAGGTCAGCGGGCGGACGTACCCCGTTGAAGTTCGCTACCGCCCCCTCCTCGAAGACGACAGCGAGGACTCCGACCGCGACCAGATCACCGCGATCTGCGACGCCGTCGACGAGCTGGGCCACGAGGCCCCGGGCGACGTCCTGGTCTTCCTCTCCGGCGAGCGCGAGATCCGGGACACGGCGGACGCGCTGAACAAACGGAACCTCAGACACACCGAGGTGCTCCCCCTCTACGCACGCCTCTCCCACGCCGAGCAGCACCGCGTCTTCCAGCGGACCCCCAACGGCATCGTCCGCCGCATCGTGCTGGCTACCAACGTGGCCGAAACCTCACTGACGGTTCCCGGCATCAAGTACGTGATCGACCCGGGCAACGCCCGTATCTCCCGCTACAGCCACCGCACCAAGGTCCAGCGGCTGCCGATCGAGCGCATCTCCCAGGCCAGCGCCAACCAGCGCAAGGGCCGCTGCGGCCGTACGTCGGACGGCATCTGCATCCGGCTGTACTCGGAGGACGACTTCGTCACCCGGCCGGAGTTCACCGACCCGGAGATCCTGCGGACCAACTTGGCCTCCGTCATCCTCCAGATGACCGCCGCCGGGCTCGGCGACATCGAGAAGTTCCCCTTCATCGACCCGCCGGACCACCGCAACATCCGCGACGGCGTGCAGCTCCTCCAGGAGCTGGGGGCGCTGGAGCAGGGCGAGACCCCCCAGGAGGGGAAGAAGGGGCAGCGGCTCACCCCGCTCGGCCGCAAGCTCTCCCAGCTGCCCGTCGACCCGCGCCTGGCCCGGATGGTCATCGAGGCCGACAAGAACGGCTGCGCCCGCGAGGTCATGGTCATCGCCGCCGCGCTCTCCATCCAGGACCCGCGCGAGCGGCCCGCGGAGAAGCAGACCCAGGCCGATCAGAACCACGCCCGGTTCAAGGACGAGACGTCCGACTTCCTGGCGTATCTGAACCTCTGGGCCTATGTCCGCGAGCAGCAGAAGGAGCGCGGCTCGTCCTCGTTCCGCCGGATGTGCAAGCAGGAGTATCTGAACTTCCTGCGCATCCGCGAATGGCAGGACATCTACGCGCAACTGCGTACGGTCGCCAAGCAGATGGGCATTACCGTCGAGGAGCCCAAGGCGGAGGCGTCCATCCCCGAGCAGGCGGTGCACACCTCGCTGCTGGCCGGGCTGCTGTCGCACATCGGGCTGAAGGACACCGAGAAGAACGAGTACCTGGGCGCGCGCAGCGCCAAGTTCGCGATCTTCCCCGGGTCGGCGCTGTTCAAGAAGCAGCCCCGGTTCGTGATGTCGGCGGAGCTGGTGGAGACCTCCCGGCTGTGGGCGCGGGTCAACGCCAAGGTCGAGCCCGAATGGATCGAGCCGCTGGCCGGGCATCTGCTGAAACGCACCTACAGCGAGCCGCACTGGGAGAAGGACCAGGCCGCGGTGATGGCGTTCGAACGGGTCACCCTCTACGGGGTGCCGATCGTCGCCCAGCGCAAGGTCAACTTCGGTCGTATCGACCAGGAGGCCTCGCGGGATCTGTTCATCCGCAACGCCCTGGTCGAGGGCGACTGGCGCACCCACCACCAGTTCTTCCATGACAATCGCAAACTGCTCGGCGAGGTCGAGGAGCTGGAGCACCGCGCCCGCCGCCGCGACATCCTCGTGGACGACGAGACGCTGTTCGACTTCTACGACCAGCGGATTCCCGAGCACATCGTCTCCGGGGCGCACTTCGACTCCTGGTGGAAGAACAAGAAGCGCGAGGAGCCGGACGCGCTCGACTTCGAGCGCTCCATGCTCATCAACGAGAAGGCCGGGGCCGTCACCAAGGACGACTACCCGGACTCCTGGCGGCAGGGGAAGCTCAAGTTCAGGGTGACGTACCAGTTCGAGCCCGGGGCGGATGCGGACGGCGTGACCGTCCACGTACCGCTCCAGGTGCTCAACCAGGTCACGTCCGAGGGCTTCGACTGGCAGATTCCGGGGCTGCGCGAGGAGGTCGTCACGGAGCTGATCCGCTCGCTGCCGAAGCCGATCCGCCGGCACTACGTCCCCGCGCCGAACTACGCGGACAAGTTCCTGGACCGGGCGGTCCCGCTCCAGGAGCCACTGCCGTTCACCCTGGCGCGGGAGCTCCAGCGGATGGTCGGCGTGCCGGTCACGGCGGACGACTTCGACCTCTCCCGGGTCCCGGACCATCTGAAGATCACGTTCCGGATCGTCGACGAGCGGCGGCGGAAGGTCGCCGAGGACAAGGACCTGGAGGCGCTCAAGCTCCAGCTGCGGCCGAAGGCCCGGCAGGCGCTCTCCAAGGCCGCGGCGGCGACCGCCGGGCCCTCCGGGGAGTCCATCGAGCGGTCCGGGCTCACCGACTGGACCATCGGCACGCTGAACAAGGTCTTCGAGACGCGGCGTGCCGGGCAGCCGGTCAAGGCCTACCCGGCCCTCGTCGACCAGGGCGAAACCGTGGCCGTGCGGCTCTTCGACACCGAGGCCGAGCAGCAGCAGGCGATGTGGCGCGGCACCCGGCGGCTGATCATGCTGAACATCCCGGTGCACCCGGCGAAGTTCGCCTCGGACCGGCTCTCCAACCAGCAGAAGCTGGCCCTGTCCCGTAATCCGCACGGCTCGGTCCAGGCGCTCTTCGAGGACTGCGCCACCGCCGCGGCCGACCGGCTGATCGCCGCGCACGGCGGGCCCGCGTGGGACGAGAAGGCGTTCCGGACGCTGTACGACAAGGTGCGCGCCGATCTGGTGGACCTGACCGTCCGCACGATCGACCAGGTGCAGCAGATCCTGGCCGCGTGGCAGGCCTGCGAGCGCCGGCTGAAGTCGACGAACAGCCTGACGCTGGTGGCCAACGTCACGGACGTGCGCGAACAGCTGGCCCGTCTCGTACCGCCCGGTTTCGTTACGGCCACCGGACTGCGCCGGCTGCCGGACCTGATGCGCTACCTCGTGGCGGCCGACCGGCGGCTCCAGCAGATGCCGACGGCGGTGCAGCGGGACACCACGCGGATGGCGAAGGTGCACGAGATGCAGGACGAGTACGCCTGGCTGCTCGAACAGCTCCCGCAGGGCCGGCCGGTGCCGCAGGAGGTGCTGGACGTCCGCTGGATGATCGAGGAGCTGCGGGTCAGCTATTTCGCCCACGCGTTGGGCACCGCGTTCCCCGTCTCGGACAAGCGGATCGTCAAGGCGATCGACGCCCTCGCGCCCTGACGCGGGGGGCCCACGGGGGCTCGTGGGACGGTGACGGTGTCACCACCAGGAGTGAAGTCGACCTGGGCCTCCCACCTCCTGTACAGTCTGGTTTCGCAGCAAGCCGCAAGGCAAGCGGCGAAAACCTGGTCCTGTGGAGCAGTTTGGAGTGCTCGCCACCCTGTCAAGGTGGAGGCCGCGGGTTCAAATCCCGTCAGGACCGCAGTAGAAGAAAGCCCGGATCGTTTCGATCCGGGCTTTCTCGCGTCCTGCCCCGCGTCTTGACGGCTCCGTCTGCCGCGGGTACCTCGTAGAAGCAGAGGCTGGCCCTGCTTCTCGGCGTTCCTCAGCGCTTCACATGGCGGGGGACGGCCGGGCTCACCCGGAGGTGGCTCGTATGTCCGCGTCCACAGCACGACATGAGACCCGCGCGCTGCTGCGCGCCCACCTGGCGGCCGCTTCCGCCTATCGCCACCTCACCCGGCACTGCGCGGTCTGCCATCGCCTCCTGCGGCTTGCCATGGAGCCCGGGGGCGACGGGGAGCGGCGAGCCTCCGGGAGCCCCTCGGGAGCCCCGCGGGAAGCCGCCGGGGATCAGACCTCCGCCGGACGGCCCGATGGAAACGAGGCCGAGGCCCCGGCGGGGACCGAAAGACCCTCCGCGACATGACCATCGGCCGGGTGCTTCCGCGTTCGGTCAGTGGCAGGCTGGATGTTGGCAAGCGCCGGGCGGTGTGACGGTAGTCACCGAAAGAGTTTTCAGACCGGGGGATTTTACGCCTCCCCTACAACTGGTGAATTTAATATGTGCAATTGCACGGGGGTGACGGGTCGGCGGGGACCGTTCCGTCCGGGGCTGTCCCACCGCGTCCGGGACGCTCACCCACACTCCCGCACAGACCCGCTCACAGACCCACGAAGACCCCGTCAGCCCCCTGAAGCCGACCGACCGCCCGGTTCTGACCCCGGTCGCCCCCGAGGGCCGGAAGCGGCCCGGGAGCGGCCAGGGAGGCCGTCCGGGGCACAAAAAAGATCGCGCTGGACCCGGCGGAGTCCAGCGCGATCGATACGACGGCACCCGTAGGACACAGGTATAACGCCCGTTGGGGCAGGCGTTCGTCGAGTGGAGCTATGGGTGGGCGGCTGGGGTTGGGGGACCTTGCAGCTGCCCGGGTTGTGATGCTGTGCTGCTGTATTGCTGCGGGGCAGGGGTGTGTCAGGCCTCGCTGCGCTGCTGCGGAATACCCGCAAGCAGTGCGCGGACCTCGGCCTCGCGGTACCGGCGATGTCCACCGAGCGTGCGGATGGACGTGAGCTTGCCAGCCTTGGCCCAACGGGTGACCGTCTTCGGGTCCACGCGGAACATCGTGGCAACCTCAGCCGGGGTCAGCAGCGGCTCGGCATCAGGGGTGCGAGCGGTCATGAGCGGCCTCCTCGGGAGAACCGAACCTTCTCGGTTCTTTCCTCTAAATTCTGCACCTTGACCCGCGTTGCCCGAAATGGCGGACGCGGGCCGAGTCGGTTATAGGACGAACGGCTTGTCCTCGGCACTACAACTACACCATCCGTCCAGCCACGTCGGCCAAACCGATGGAATTGCCCTCCCAGGTGTTCATCAGCGACGGAAGCCGATGGACCATGCCATAGCGGACAGTCACGCCCCAGTGACGATCAGTCACAGAGCGATCAGGAGTCGTCAGACCCCCCATAGAGTGCAATGTCGAGCATCCTGCCCTTACTTGGACAGAAGGAGCCCTCCCCGGACTCCTTGTCCTATTTTGGCATGAGGGGTAGGGATAGGCGCAAGGGCCCCGTTAGTGCTGTCCATCACGCTTGAGGCAAAGGCCCGGTTCAGGACGTAGGTCCTAGGCCCAGCGGAGTACGCTTCCGCCCCACACATCACACGCGCCACACAGGACGCAGGTTCACGGCCCGTCAACTGTTTGTCGAGCCCCTCTTCGTCGCCCTCCGTCGAGGCGACCCGGCTTCCTCCTCCTTCCGTACGCTCCGGCCTCGCGGCCCGTCCGCCGGCCCCTCGGCCGTCCTGGATGAAGGATGCCCCGGTTCCATCACCTTGATGCCACTGTGGGCCTTTTCACGTCAATTGGTGAACTGGAGGTCCCGGACCGCCCGCCAGCGCTCCGCGAGCCGCGCGTACGCCTCCCCCGCGCCGTCGCCGTCGCCGTCCCGCAGCGCGGCGAGCCCCTCCGCGACATCCGCCACCGACCGGTCCCCGGCGAGCCGCTCCGCCGACAACGCGTGCACCAGGCCCCCGTAGTCCAGCTCGACCAGGGAGCGCGGATGGAACTCCTCCAGCCAGCGCCCCACGTCCACCAGGCCCTCGGTCAGCGGGCCCTCGGGAACGTGTCCGCGCAGCGTCCGCAGTGCCCGCGCCAGCCGGCGCCGGGCCTCGACCATCGGGGTGCGGTAGCGCAGCACGGGCCCCACCCCCTCGCCGTCCGCCGCCGCGTACTCCCGCTCCTCGTCACGGAAGAGGACGAACCAGCGCACCGGAACCTGCCACACCGTCGTACGGATCCAGGGCCTCGCGTCCGGGTGGAGCCGCTGCCAGCGCTCGTGATCCGCCGCCGCCTGACCGCGCACCACCGCGGGCAGCACGGCGTCGAGCACGTTGGCCGGAAACATGCCCCCCAGTTCCTCCAGGGCCAGCCAGCCCCGCAACCTGGTCCGCCAGGGGCAGACGCACACCACTCCGTCCAGCTCCGCCACGAACGCGTCACCGCTCTCGTGCACGGGCACCCCGACCGGCGGCGTCGACGCCAAGTCGGCCAGCGAGCGACGCAGTTCGTCCTGGGCCGTCGGAAGGTCCTCGCGCCGCGCGTAGCGCGCCCAGTGACTCCGCTCGGGCTCGGCGAACGCGGCGAGCGGCTCGTAGATCCGGAGGTAGGACGTGTAAGGGACGAGCACCGAAGACACCACCGACATGCAGCGCATCGTGTCACGGCGGTACACCCCCAGGGGGTGATCCTCCGCACGGGGGCGGATCCGCGCCGCCGGAGGACTTACGCTCTTGCCCATCGGACCGGCCGTGCCGGTCGGTCCGGGGCCCTCCCCACCCCCAGGAGGGCCTCCGCCGCTTCGTACTTGGGAGTCACCACAGTGACCGATGTGACTAACGGCGTCCTGCACACCCTGTTCCACTCGGATCAGGGAGGTCACGAGCAAGTCGTGATCTGCCAGGACCGTGCCACCGGCCTCAAGGCCGTCATCGCCCTCCACTCCACCGCCCTGGGCCCGGCCCTCGGCGGCACCCGCTTCTACCCGTACGCCTCCGAGGCGGACGCCGTCGCCGACGCGCTGAACCTGTCGCGCGGGATGTCGTACAAGAACGCCCTGGCCGGTCTCGACCACGGTGGCGGCAAGGCCGTCATCATCGGCGACCCGGAGAAGATCAAGAGCGAGGAACTCCTCCTGGCCTACGGCCGGTTCGTCGCCTCGCTCGGCGGCCGCTACGTGACCGCCTGCGACGTCGGCACCTACGTCGCCGACATGGACGTCGTCGCCCGGGAGTGCCGCTGGACCACCGGCCGCTCCCCCGAGAACGGCGGCGCGGGCGACTCCTCGGTGCTCACCGCGTTCGGCGTCTTCCAGGGCATGCGAGCCTCGGCCCAGCACCTGTGGGGCGACCCGACGCTGCGCGGGCGCAAGGTCGGCGTCGCCGGGGTCGGCAAGGTGGGCCACCACCTCGTCGAGCACCTGCTCTCCGACGGGGCCGAGGTCGTGATCACCGACGTCCGCGAGGAGTCGCTGCGCCGGATCACCGATCTGCACCCCGCGGTGACCGTGGCGGCGGACACCGACGCGCTGATCCGCACCGAGGGCCTGGACATCTACGCGCCGTGCGCGCTCGGCGGCGCGCTGAACGACGCCACCGTGCCGGCGCTCACCGCGAAGGTGGTGTGCGGCGCGGCCAACAACCAGCTGGCGCACCCGGGCGTCGAGAAGGACCTGGCCGACCGGTCGGTTCTCTACGCGCCCGACTACGTGGTCAACGCCGGTGGCGTCATCCAGGTGGCCGACGAGCTGCACGGGTTCGACTTCGACCGGTGCAAGGCGAAGGCGACGAAGATCTTCGACACCACGCTGGAAATATTCGCACGTGCGAAGGCGGATGGGATTCCGCCGGCCGCGGCGGCCGATCGGCTCGCCGAACAGCGGATGGCGGAGGCACGCGCCCACTGACCGGGCACCCCTCGGCCACTCCCTACGGCCCGCCGACCGGCGAGACAAGACTCACGCCGGTCGGCGGGTCGTACCTCCACAAGAGGTTAAAATCGCAGTTGACCAGGGAGGACGGGGCTCCTCGCTGGCCCTGTGCCGGGACCGGAATGCGGGCGGCGTACCGTATGGCCACGGAAGCAGGTACCGTTAAAGCTCTACAGGCACGGTCTCTCTGCCGAGAGTCCGTCCTGAAACATGAACGCGTGTCAAGACTCTGGGGCCGTCGAGCCCCGTCACCGAGGGGGTCGAGCCATGGGGCGCGGCCGGGCAAAGGCCAAGCAGACCAAGGTCGCCCGCCAGCTGAAGTACAGCAGCGGCGGGACTGACCTGTCGCGTCTGGCCAATGAGCTGGGCGCATCGCCTTCGAGTCAGCCACCGAACGCAGAGCCGTTCGAGGACGACGACGAGGAAGATGACCCGTACGCACAGTACGCGGATCGCTACAACCAGGACGATGACGAGGATCAGGACGATCAGTCCGGTCCGTCGTCACAGCGCCGCGGCGCTTGACCTCGCGCTGACACATCAACCCGGTCCGGGCCTGCCCCGGACCGGGTTCTGTGTGTCCCGATCCGGCTTTCCCCTGGTGCCCTGGTGCCGTGGCGCGCCGGCCGGGCTGCCGCCCCGCGCACCACGGCGTGACGGGGCCTAGAGGGCGTAGTCGCCGGTCAGCTCGGCGCCCGTGGTGTGCTCACCGCGGTCGGTGATCTCGCCGGCGACCCAGGAGTCGACCCCGCGGTCGGCCAGCGTCGTCAGCGCGGCGTCCACCGAGTCGGCCGGGACGATCGCGATCATGCCGACGCCCATGTTGAGCGTCTTCTCCAGCTCCAGCCGCTCGACCTGACCGGCCTTGCCGACCAGGTCGAAGACCGCGCCGGGCGTCCACGTGGAGCGGTCCACGGTGGCGTGCAGGCCGTCCGGGATGACCCGGGCCAGGTTGTTCGCCAGGCCGCCGCCGGTGACGTGGCTGAAGCCGTGCACCTCGGTCGTCCGGGTGAGGGCCAGGCAGTCCAGGGAGTAGATCCGGGTGGGCTCCAGGAGCTCCTCGCCGAGCGTGCGGCCGAACTCCTCGACCTCGCGGTCCAGGGACCAGCCGGCCCGGTCGAAGACCACGTGGCGGACGAGCGAGTACCCGTTGGAGTGAAGACCGGAGGACGCCATGGCGATCACCGCGTCACCCTTGCGGATACGGTCCGGGCCGAGCAGGCGGTCGGCCTCGACCACGCCCGTACCGGCTCCGGCGACGTCGAAGTCGTCCGGGCCGAGGAGACCCGGGTGCTCGGCCGTCTCGCCGCCGACCAGGGAGCAGCCCGCCAGGACACAGCCTTCGGCGATGCCCTTCACGATGGCCGCGACACGCTCGGGGTGCACCTTGCCGACGCAGATGTAGTCGGTCATGAACAGCGGCTCGGCGCCGCAGACCACGAGGTCGTCCACGACCATGCCGACGAGGTCGTGGCCGATGGTGTCGTACACGCCCATCCGACGGGCCAGGTCCACCTTGGTGCCGACGCCGTCGGTGGCGGAGGCCAGGAGCGGACGCTCGTAGCGCTTGAGCGCCGAGGCGTCGAAGAGGCCGGCGAAGCCGCCGAGGCCGCCGAGGCCCGCGACCTCGGGGCGCTGCGTCTTCTTCACCCACTCCTTCATCAGCTCGACGGCACGGTCACCGGCTTCGATGTCGACGCCGGCCGCCGCGTAGGAAGCACCTGTTGTCTCAGACATGGCCTGGGATCTTTCGTGTGGAGATACGGGGCTGGTGGGGGATGCGGCGGCGCGTCCGGGTCACGGACGGCGCAGCGCGTCGGCCGCGGCGGTCGCCGCCGGGCCCGCCGCCAGCTCGGTCTCCAGCAGCTGCTTGCCGAGCAGCTCCGGGTCCGGGAGGTCCATCGGGTACTCGCCGTCGAAGCAGGCGCGGCAGAGGTTCGGCTTGTCGATCGTCGTCGCCTCGATCATCGCGTCGATCGAGATGTACGAGAGGGAGTCGGCGCCCATGGAGGTGCAGATCTCGTCGACGGTCATGCCGTTGGCGATCAGTTCGGCGCGGGTCGCGAAGTCGATCCCGAAGAAGCAGGGCCACTTCACCGGCGGCGAGGAGATCCGGATGTGGATCTCGGCGGCGCCCGCCTCGCGGAGCATCCGGACCAGGGCGCGCTGGGTGTTGCCGCGGACGATCGAGTCGTCGACGACCACCAGGCGCTTGCCCTTGATGACTTCCTTCAGCGGATTCAGCTTGAGCCGGATACCGAGCTGGCGGATGGTCTGCGAGGGCTGGATGAAGGTCCGGCCGACGTAGGCGTTCTTGACCAGTCCGGCGCCGAAGGGGATGCCGCTGGCCTCCGCGTATCCGATCGCGGCGGGGGTGCCGGATTCGGGGGTCGCTATGACGAGATCCGCCTCGGCAGGAGCCTCGGCCGCCAGTCGGCGGCCCATCTCCACCCGGGAGAGGTAGACGTTCCGGCCGGCGATGTCGGTGTCGGGACGGGCCAGGTAGACGTACTCGAAGACACAGCCCTTGGGCTTCGCTTCCGCGAATCGAGTGGTGCGCAGGCCGTTCTCGTCGATGGCGACGAGCTCGCCCGGCTCGATCTCGCGTACGTAGCTGGCACCGCAGATGTCGAGCGCGGCGGACTCGGAGGCGACGACCCAGCCGCGCTCCAGCCGACCGAGCACCAGCGGGCGGATGCCCTGCGGGTCGCGGGCGGCGTACAGCGTGTGCTCGTCCATGAAGACGAGGGAGAACGCGCCCTTCACATCGGGGAGCACCTTGGCGGCGGCTTCCTCGATGGTGAGCGGCTTGTCGTTCTCGTCGCGCTGCCCGGCGAGCAGCGCGGTCACCAGGTCGGTGTCGTTGGTCGCGGCGACCTGGGTGGCGCGGCCGTCCTTGCGCGGGAGGTCGGCGACCATCTCCGCGAGCTGGGCGGTGTTGACCAGGTTCCCGTTGTGGCCGAGGGCGATCGAGCCGTGCGCGGTGGCACGGAACGTCGGCTGCGCGTTCTCCCACACCGAGGCGCCGGTGGTGGAGTAGCGGGCATGACCGACCGCGATATGGCCCTGGAGGGAACCCAGAGACGTTTCGTCGAAGACCTGCGAGACCAGTCCCATGTCCTTGAAGACCAGGATCTGGGACCCGTTGCTCACTGCGATGCCCGCGGATTCCTGTCCGCGGTGCTGCAGGGCATACAGTCCGAAATAGGTGAGCTTGGCGACCTCTTCACCCGGAGCCCAGACACCGAAGACGCCACAAGCGTCCTGGGGGCCTTTCTCTCCGGGGAGCAGGTCGTGGTTGAGTCGTCCATCACCACGGGGCACAGCACCGAGTGTAGGCGAGATCGACCACTGGTCCGAATTGGGGACCGGTGGGCAAACCGACGGCGGTCCATGGGGAACGGGCCCGCCCGCCACCCGGGGCGGGCGATTCGCGGGACTTCGACCAGTCACGCTGTGTGATCGCCGTGCGGGCGGGGCGGGGCCCGCAAGGCGGGTGCGGGGCCCACTTCCGGGCCGGGGGCCCGGTTACCGACAGGTAGGGGCCGATGGGGGCGGACGGGCGGGCGTGGCGCTCGGTGAACCTGCCCGATCGCCGCCCCGACCGCTGGCCGAACGCTCGTTTCGTGGTGAGCCTCACACAAGGGCGGAGACGGCGAGGGCGGCCGTCCCGCAGTGCGAGACCACCGTTGACAGGCCCATGCCCCGTTGGCAGGCTCCATCCCCATGCAGCCCCTCGGTGATCTCTCGATCACGCTCGTGGAGCGCCGGCACGTCGATCTGGGACGTGTAGCGAGCGCCATCTGTCGCCGCGCCTGAGGCAGCCGCACCTCCAGAACCCCGCAGGGCCTCCGCCCCGGGCTTCGGCATGCGTGCACGCGTTCATCTCCCTCCCTCTTCCGCGCCCCGCGGGCGGGTGAGCCCGTCCGCGGGCCCCCGCCCGCCGGGAAGTCGCGCCCACCGCCTCGCGCCCCGTCCTTCGACCCGCGCCCGAGGCCCTCCCAGGAGCCCCCATGACTTCTCGCGATGCACACGCACGTTCGGACAGGCGATCCGGTACGCCGCTGAGCCGGCGCGCCTTCACGGCCGCGGTCGGCGCGACCGCCGTCACCGCGGCCGGAATACCGGCGGCCGTTCCGGCGGCCGCCGACGGAACGGCCGCCGACGACGTGACCCGGGAGCGCCCGTTCCGGGCCGCCCGCGGCAAGCACGCGCGCCGTCCCAACATCCTCTTCATCCTCGGCGACGACCTCGGCTGGGCGGACCTCTCCTCGTACGGGTCTCCGCACATCCGTACGCCCCACCTGGACCGGCTGGCACGGCAGGGCGTGCGCTTCACCGACGCGTACTCGGGGTCGGCGACCTGCTCCCCCACCCGGTTCAGCCTCTACACGGGGCGCTATCCGGGGCGGACGAGAGGCGGACTCGCCGAGCCCATCGCCGACCGGTCGGTCGGGCTGGAGCCCACCCACCCGACCCTGGCGTCCCTGCTGCGCGGCGTCGGCTACTCGACCGCGCTGATCGGCAAGTGGCACTGCGGATACCTGCCGGACTACAGCCCGACCAGGTCGGGCTACGACGAGTTCTTCGGCAACTTCGGCGGAGCCCTGGAGTACTACTCCAAGCTCGGCCTTGCGGGCGAGTACGACCTGTACGAGGGCGACGCCCAGTACAAGGACCTGCGGTACTACACCCGGGTCCTCACGGAGCGCGCGAGTGAGTACGTGCGGCGTGACCACGACGACAGGCCGTGGCTGCTCAACCTGAACTTCACCACCCCGCACTGGCCCTGGATCGCCGACGGCGACACGGAGGCGAGCGCCGAGATCGTCCGCCGGATCAAGGCCGGCGACCGATCCGCCCTCCGGCACGCCGACGGCGGCTCGGTCGAGAAGTACACGGAGATGGTCGAGGACCTGGACCGCTCGGTCGGCGAGGTGCTGCGAGCGCTGAAGCGGTCGGGGCAGGAGAAGGACACGCTGGTCTTCTTCGCCAGCGACAACGGCGGCGAGCGGTTCTCCTACAACTGGCCGCTCGCCGGCAACAAGGGCTCGCTCCAGGAAGGGGGCATCCGCGTCCCCTCGGTGCTGCGCTGGCCCGCGCGCATCGAAGGCCACCAGGTCAGCGACCTCCCGGTGTTCTCCCCCGACTGGACGGCCACCCTGCTGGAGCTGGGCGGGGCACGACCGGACCCCGCCCACCCGCTGGACGGCATCAGCCTCGCGGGATATCTGCTGCGGGGCGAGACACCGAAGGAACGCGACCTGTTCTGGCGGGTGCGCGGCGAGCGGGCGCTGCGGCGCGGCGACTGGAAGTACTACCGGGGAAGGAGCGGAACCGACCAGCTGTTCAACCTGGCCGACGACCGGCGCGAGCAGGCCGACCGCGCGAAGGCCGACCCGGAGCGGCTGGCCGGGCTGCGGGCGTCGTGGGAGAGGACGGACTCCGGACTGCTGCCCTATCCGACGGGTTCCTGACCCACGCCGATGGTCCCGGGCGGTCGAGCCGCGGTCGGCAGACCCTCGGCCGCCGGGGCGGAGACCGACGTCCGCCCGTCCGCCCGTCCGGCACGGCTGTCCTGCGGATTCAGCCGTGCTGGGAGGTGTTCCCGGACCCGGGGGCCGCGGCCGAGGCGCCGATGCCCTTGCCGTCGGCGGCGGTGAGGGTGAGCGTGCTGCCCTTGATCGTGTACGTCGTCGGGCCGCTGAGGGCGGCGAGCACCGCACGCTCCGTCTCCATCTCCGCCTCCGGGCACATCTTCCGGGTGCCCGCCGTCGAGCCGAAGACGATCGTGGAGCCCTTGACCGTGGCCTTGCCGCTGAAGGAGTTGCAGCCGGAGTTGCCCCGTACGGTGCCGTCGTCGGCGAAGCTCAGATGGGGCGCCCGCTCCTTCGGCAGGTCCGCCGGGACGGTCGTGGCCGTCTCACCGCTGAGCAGCGTGGTCACCGTCCACCGGGTGCCGACCAGGTCGGCCGCCTTCTCCTCGCTGAGCTCCATGGTGTGGCCGCCTTCCTTGGTGAGGGTCAGCTTCTCGCCGGAGAGCTTCGCGGTGTGCTCGCCGCCCATGACGTCGATCGCGGCCTTCTCGAACTTCTCGATGTCCTCGTCGCACGCCATCTGCGTGGTGACGGGCTTGCCCAGGGTGATCCGGTCGCCCTTCACCCGGGCGTCCACGCCGATGTGGTTGCAGCCGAAGTCGGCCGTGGCCCGGCCCTTCGAATCGATCTCCATCCGGGCCCCCTCCGGGGCCTCGGTCTTCTTCCCGCCGACGGTCACCGAGTCGACGCTCCAGGCGACCCCGGTGACGGGGACGTCGCTCTGCACGGTGTCGCCGCCGTCGCCGGAGCCGGAGCCGGAACCCGACTCCGTACCGCAGGCGGCGAGGGTGAGGAGGGCCAGGACACTGACGCTGAGGGTCATCCGTTGTGTGCGCATGGCGATGTGACGGAACGGGGGGCCGATCCGGTTCCGCCCGCTCCGCTTCCCGGTGGCCGCCTCAGCCCATCAGCGGCAGCAGCGCGGCCAGGTCGGCGCGCTCCCCGCCGGCGCTGACCTCGGCGTCCTCCAGGGCCCGCGCCCACTCCGTACGCCCGGTGGCGAGCCGGATCCAGGTCAGCGGGCCGGTCTCCACGACATTGGGCGGGGTGCCCCGGGTGTGCTTGGGCCCGCCGATGCACTGGACCACCGCGAACGGCGGGACCCGCACCTCCACCGAGCCGCCGGGCGCCCGGTCCGCGAGGGCGTCCGCCAGCAGCCGGGTGCAGGCGGCCAGGGCCTGGCGGTCGTAGGGGATCTCCAGCCCCAGCGCCTCGTTCAGGTCGTCCGTGTGGACGATCAGCTCGACGGTCCGGGAGACCAGATAGTCGGTCAGCCGCATGGAGCCGACCCGGACGGACAGCAGCCGCTCCCCCGTGCCGGTGGCCGGGACGGCGCCGGTGAACCCCTCTTCCGCCTCCTCGAACAGCGTGGCGAGGTCGGGCCGGCCGGCCGCCACCTCCTCGACGCCCTCGGCGATCCCGGCGGCGTACGCGGCGGTGACCGTCGGCCACTCCACCAGGGTGACCTGGGGCTTGGGGCCGGGCGGCTCCGGCAGGGCCAGGGCCCGGGCGACGCTGCTCAGCCCTATCGCGATGTGCGTGACGAGCTCGCGCACCGTCCAGTCGCCGAGCCGGGTCGGCCGGGCGAGCTGGTCGGGCGTCAACACGGCGACGGCGTCGCGGACATGGGCGAACTGGGCGAGGACCGCCGTCCGGGTCCTGAGGTGGTCGTAGGCGCGCGGGCGCTTCTTGGCCGGGGGCATGGGGCCGAGATTAGCGGGCCCCACTGACATCGCCCGGCCGGGCCGGTGCGTTCTGCCCCTCCACCGTGAACACCTCGCCGTTGGCGGGGACTCCCACGCCCCGCCAGGTGAACGGGACACCCCGGGCGTCGTCCAGGTCCGGCCCGTCCATCAGATGGAAGTGGAGGTGCGGTTCGGTGGTGTTGCCGGAGTTGCCCACCCGTCCGAGCAACTGGCCGGCGCGCACGGTCTCCCCGGCCTTCACCCGGAGCGAGCCGCGCTGGATGTGGGCGTACACGGCGTACGTACCCTCTCCCAGGTCGAGGATCACGTGGTTGCCGATGATCCGGTGCGCGCCGACGATCGAGCGGATGTTGCCCTCGATGAGCATCAGGTAGACGACCCCTGCCAGGGAGTTGCGGCTCAGGTGGTCGCGCTGGCCGTCGCTCGCCTTCACGACCGTGGCGTCGGCCACCGCGAGCAGCGGGACGCCGAAGGCCGGGAAGGCGCCGTTGCGGCGGAAGAACGGCCAGAGCCAGCGGAACGCCGGCCGGGCCGGGGGCTCTCCCTCCTCCGTCTCCGGTCCGGCCACGATGTCGATCGCGTACGTCTGCCCGTAGACGTGCGTCCCGTGGCTCGGCGTCTTGTCCGCCGGGCTGTTCAGGGCCGACCAGCGCCCGGTGACCGGTGGGTCGACCTCGACCGAGGGCCGTGGCTCGCCCCGCGGTGCGGCGGCCCGGCGCTGCAGGATCGTCGTCGCCGCCATGAGGGCGAAAACGACCGCCGCGGGCAGGGAGGTGGTCGCCCAGCCCGGTCTGGGCAGATCCGCGACGAACTCGCCGATCACCAGCGCGAACAGGGCCAGCCAGGACAGCCGCATGGCGATCGGAACGGCGGTGCGGACAGACATGTTTCCCCCATGGCCTCGTGTCTTCGTGTCTTCTCGTGGTCAGGTCAGCTCAGGGCCGCGCCGCCGTCAGCACCACCAGCAGAGGCACCACGCGGACCGCCGGGACCTCGTACCGGCCGCGGCCCGCCGCGTGCAGCCAGCCCGCGCCGGTCAGCTGGCGCAGGTGGTGGTAGATCTGGCCGGTGGTGCCCAACTCGTCGAGCGCGGCCAGTTCGGCGGTCGTCCTCAGGCCGCCGAGGATCTCGCGGAGCAGGCGCAGCCGGACCGGGTGGCCCAAGGCGGCGAACGAGTCGGCGGCGTCCTCCCAGTCCCCGTCGAACAGGGCCTCGGTGAGGGCGCCGTACTGCCACTCGTAACTCTCGCCGGTGGGCAGCCGTACCGAGCCCGTGTAGAGCACTCCTCCGTCGGCCGCGGCCTCCCCGACCTCGGCGAGCTGCTGTTTCAGCCCGTCCAGCGCCCAGAAGTCGCCGTCGCCCAGGCGGGGGGACTCGGAGTCCCGCCGCTCCAGTGCCGTGAGCCGCCTCTCCAGCTCGGCGACCCGCTGCTCCAGCTCCATGACACCAACCTTACGTAATTACGTAATCTCTGACAACAGGGCGAGGGGAAAGGCCGAAGCCCCCGCCCGGAGGACCCGGGCAGGGGCTTCTGAGGTGCCGGTCGGCGCGCGGCTCAGGCGAGCAGCGCGGGGATCGTCGCCTCGTGCGCCGTACGGAGCTCGCTCAGCGGGATGCTGAACTCGCCCTGGATCTCGATCTCCCCGCCGTCCACGACACCGATGCGGGTGACGGGCAGACCGCGCGCGCCGCACATGTCGTTGAAGCGGAGCTCCTCGCTGCGCGGGATCGCGACGACCGCGCGTCCCGCCGACTCGGAGAACAGGAACGTGAACGCGTCCAGACCGTCCGGCACGACCAGCCGGGCGCCCTTCCCGCCGCGCAGGCAGGACTCGGTGACGGCCTGGATCAGGCCGCCGTCGCTCAGGTCGTGCGCGGCGTCGATCATGCCGTCGCGCGAGGCCGAGATGAGGATCTCGGCGAGCAGCTTCTCGCGGCCGAGGTCCACCTTCGGCGGCAGGCCGCCCAGGTGCTGGTGGACGACCTCGGACCAGGCCGAGCCGCCGAACTCCTCGGTCGTGTCGCCCAGCAGGTAGAGGAGCTGGCCCTCTTCCGCGAAGGCGATCGGCGTACGCCGGTTGACGTCGTCGATCACGCCGAGCACGGCCACGACCGGCGTCGGGTGGATCGCCGTCTCACCGGTCTGGTTGTACAGCGACACGTTGCCGCCGGTGACCGGGGTGCCCAGCTCCAGGCAGCCGTCCGCGAGACCGCGGGTGGCCTCGGCGAACTGCCACATGACGTCCGGGTCCTCGGGGGAGCCGAAGTTGAGGCAGTTGGAGATGGCGAGCGGCTTCGCACCGGAGGCGGCCACGTTGCGGTACGACTCCGCCAGCGCGAGCTGCGCGCCTGCGTACGGGTCGAGCTTGGCGTACCGGCCGTTGCCGTCGGTCGCCATGGCCACGCCCAGGTTCGACTCGGCGTCGATGCGGACCATGCCCGCGTCCTCGGGCATCGCCAGCACGGTGTTGCCCTGCACGAAGCGGTCGTACTGGTCGGTGATCCAGGACTTGGAGGCCTGGTTCGGGGAGGCGACCAGCTTCAGGACCTGCTCGCGCAGCTCGGCGGCGCTCGAAGGGCGGGGCAGCTCGCCGGCGTCGTCCGCCTGGAGCGCGTCCTGCCAGGACGGGCGGGCGAACGGGCGGTGGTAGACCGGGCCGTCATGGGCGACCGAGCGCGGCGGCACGTCCACGATCTGCTCGCCGTGCCAGAAGATCTCCAGCTGGGAGCCCTCGGTCACCTCACCGATGACGGTGGCGATGACGTCCCACTTCTCGCAGATCTCCAGGAAGCGGTCCACGTGCTGCGGCTCGACGATCGCGCACATGCGCTCCTGCGACTCGCTCATGAGGATCTCCTCCGGCGAGAGCGAGGAGTCACGCAGCGGCACGGTGTCCAGCTCGACGCGCATCCCACCGGAACCGGCGGAGGCCAGCTCGCTGGTGGCGCAGGACAGGCCCGCGCCGCCGAGGTCCTGGATGCCGTCGACGAGCTTCTCGCCGAAGATCTCCAGGGTGCACTCGATGAGCAGCTTCTCCTGGAACGGGTCACCGACCTGGACCGCGGGGCGCTTGGCCGGGCCGGTGGACTCGAAGGTCTCGCTCGCCAGCACGGAGACGCCGCCGATGCCGTCGCCGCCGGTGCGGGCGCCGTACAGGATGACCTTGTTGCCCGCGCCGGAGGCCTTGGCGAGGTGGATGTCCTCGTGCTTCATCACGCCGATGCAGCCGGCGTTGACCAGCGGGTTGCCCTGGTAGCAGGCGTCGAAGACGACCTCGCCTCCGATGTTGGGCAGGCCCAGGCAGTTGCCGTAGCCGCCGATGCCCGCGACGACGCCCGGCAGGACGCGCTTGGTGTCGGGGTGGTCGGCCGCGCCGAAGCGCAGCGGGTCCACGACCGCGATCGGGCGGGCCCCCATGGCGAGGATGTCGCGGACGATGCCGCCGATGCCGGTGGCCGCGCCCTGGTAGGGCTCGATGTACGAGGGGTGGTTGTGCGACTCGACCTTGAAGGTGACCGCGTACCCCTGGCCGACGTCGACGACGCCGGCGTTCTCGCCGATGCCGACGAGCATGGCGTCGTTGGCGGGGACCTTCTCGCCGAACTGCTTGAGGTGGACCTTGCTGCTCTTGTACGAGCAGTGCTCCGACCACATCACGGAGTACATGGCGAGCTCGGCGCCGGTGGGACGACGGCCCAGGATCTCGCGGATCCGGGCGTACTCGTCCTCCTTGAGGCCGAGCTCCTTCCACGGCTGTTCGGCGTCCGGGGTCTCGGCCGCGTGCTTGACCGTATCCAGGCTCATGCGTTGACCAGCTTCTTGATGATCGAGGTGAAGAAACCGAGGCCGTCGGTGCGGCCGGTGCCGATGAGCGGCTCCACGGCGTGCTCCGGGTGCGGCATCAGGCCGACGATGTTGCCCGCGGCGTTGGTGATGCCCGCGATGTCGCGGAGCGAGCCGTTGGGGTTGCCGTCCAGGTAGCGGAAGGCGACGCGGCCCTCGGCCTCCAGCTCGTCGAGCGTGTGCTCGTCGGCGGTGTACCGGCCGTCCACGTTCTTGAGCGGGACGCTGATCTCCTGGCCGGCGCTGTAGTCCGAGGTCCAGGCGGTCTCCGCGTTCTCCACCCGCAGCCTCTGGTCGCGGCAGATGAAGTGGAGGTGGTTGTTGCGCAGCATCGCGCCGGGCAGCAGGTGCGCCTCGGTCAGGATCTGGAAGCCGTTGCAGATGCCGAGGACCGGCATGCCGGCCTTCGCCTGCTCGATGAGGGTTTCCATGACCGGCGAGAAGCGGGAGATCGCACCGGCGCGGAGGTAGTCCCCGTAGGAGAAACCGCCCGCCAGGACGACCGCGTCGACCTGGTGCAGGTCCTTGTCGCGGTGCCACAGGGATACGGGCTCGGCGCCCGCGATCCGGACGGCACGCAGGGCGTCCTGATCGTCGAGGGTGCCGGGAAAAGTGACGACGCCGATACGGGTGGTCACTTCTCCTCCTCCACCTTCACGACGAAGTCCTCGATGACGGTGTTGGCGAGGAACGTCTCGGCCAGCTCGTTAATACGGGCGAGGGCGGCGTCGTCGACCGGTCCCTCGACCTCCAGCTCGAAACGCTTTCCCTGACGAACGTCCGCGATTCCCTCGAAGCCGAGACGGGGCAGTGCGCGCTGCACCGCCTGTCCCTGCGGGTCGAGGATCTCGGGCTTGAGCATGACGTCGACTACGACGCGTGCCACTGGCACTCCCGGTGTGGTGGTGTGGTGCGGCTGTCTCTCCGGGGGGTTCCCCAGACCCCCGCGGGTCCACTCAGCGTACCTGGCCAAAATTTCTACGCGGGTAGATATCGGGCGGGACGGACATGGCGGGGCCCTGCGCAGATCACGCCGAGATATCGGCCGCGACACCGGCAGGGAAAAGGTCTGGAAAAATCACGTCCGGATTGCACACGGATTGCACACGGACACGCGGATGTAATTGGCTGGGCTTCACAATGCGGTACCCACCGCTGTACAAATGATTACCGGGGAAAGCAACATTGCCCCGGGGACAACGGAACAGTCGACATCTCGTCGATCCACATCCGCCCGCCTGGCAGCCGGAAGGCAGGCATCCGCGCACGAAGTACGCGCCGGTGCCGTAGGAAAGGACCGATATCCGTGGCTCAGCGCGTAGTGGTGACGCTCTCCGACGACATCGACGGGGGAGCAGCGGCGGAAACGGTGACCTTCGCCCTGGACGGGAAGACGTACGAGATCGATCTCAATCCCGCCAACGCGAAGAAACTGCGGAGGACCCTGGCTCCTTACGTGGCCGCCGGTCGAAAGCAGACAAATGCCAGCAAGCACGGCAGGACGCCCACGGTCTACCACCACACCTCCCTCGCCCCGGACCCGGCGGCCGTCCGCGCCTGGGCCCGCTCGCACCGGATGGAGGTGCCGGCCAGGGGCCGCATCCCGAAGAAGGTCTACGAGGCGTTCGACGCGGCGAGTTGAGCCACCGCGGTGACGGCCGGCCGGACCGCGGCGGCGCCGGCGGGACGCGCCACGGTGGTTCCGGGCCGGCCGGACCGGGCGGCCCGTCGGGCGCGGCGGGTCGGGAGCCGGACGCTCCGTCAGGCGTCCCCGAGGGCCCCGCCGGCCGGGTCCGGGGACCCGTTCCGCAGGGCCCTCGGGGAGCCGACTTGCGCGACACCCCCGCAGGTCGGCTAGAGTCTGGAGCACGCCGAGGGGCGAGGCCGCAAAGCCGAATCCCACGCAGCGTGCGGGTGTAGTTCAGTAGTAGAACATCCCCCTTCCAGGGGGAAGGCGCAGTGTGCAATTCCTGTCACCCGCTCTGCACAACTCTTCGAACCACTTCGTTGGATCGGGTAGAGTAGTGCTCGCTCCACCGGTGAAAGCCGAGTGGCTGCACTGCGGACGTAGCTCAGTTGGTAGAGCGCAACCTTGCCAAGGTTGAGGTCGCCAGTTCGAACCTGGTCGTCCGCTCAGCATCAAAGGCCCTGACCTTCTCGGTCAGGGCCTTTGTCGTGCTCCCGCCTCTCTCCTTCCCCGCCACCCTCATGACGTTTGTCATGAGCAGTGGTGACAGCGCGCACTGCTCGCGGGCCGGTTCCGGCGGAAACCTTGAAGCATGACCAGCGACGACATTCTCAGCGACCGCGTGGACGGTCCCGTGATCGAGGCGAACGGGGTCCGCCGACGTTACGCCGGCGGCTTCGAGGCCGTGTCCGGGATCTCCTTCTCCGTGGCCCGCGGCGAACTGTTCGCCCTGCTCGGGACGAACGGCGCGGGCAAGACCTCCACCGTGGAACTCCTGGAAGGACTGGCGCCACCGACCGACGGGACGGTGCGGGTCCTCGGCCACGACCCGTACCGCGAACGCGCCGCCGTCCGCCCCCGTACCGGGGTGATGCTCCAGGAAGGCGGCTTCCCCTCCGACCTCACGGTCATGGAGACCGTACGCATGTGGTCGGCCTGCACCACCGGCGCACGCCCGGCCGGCGAGGCCCTGGAGATGGTCGGCCTGACCCTCCGGGCGGGCGTACGGGTCAAGCAGCTGTCCGGCGGCGAGAAGCGCCGACTCGACCTGGCGCTCGCCCTGACCTCCCGGCCCGAGGTGCTCTTCCTCGACGAGCCGACGACCGGTCTTGACGCCGAGGGCCGGCAGGAGACCTGGGAGCTCGTCCGGGCGCTGCGGGACAACGGCACGACCGTGCTGCTGACCACGCACTACCTGGAGGAGGCCGAGGCGCTCGCGGACCGGCTGGCGATCATGCATCAGGGGAGGATCGTGACGACCGGGACCATCGCCGAGGTGACCGCGCAGCAGCCCGCCAGGATCCGGTTCGTGCTGCCCGAGGCCGTGCCGGCGGCGCGCCTTCCGCTCTCCCTGCGGGCGGCGGCGGAAGGGTCCCGGGTCGAGATCCGCACCTCCGCCCTCCAGGAGTCGCTGCACGAACTCCTGGAGTGGGCCCGGGAGTCCGGCGTACGGCTGCACGGCCTCGACGCCCGCTCCGCCTCCCTGGAGGAGGCGTTCCTCGACATCGCCAAGACCCAGCACGCGCCCCGGGACCAGGACCCGCGCCAGGTCCACGACCGCTCCACCCGCTCCGGCGGCACGAAGAACACGAAGAAGGTGACGGCATGACGACCACCACGACCCCCGTCCGCGACCGGACGTCCGTCGGCTCCCCCACGGGCGCGGCGGCCGTGGCTCGGCGGCTGACCGCCCTCGGCCGCGCCGAGCTGATCCTCCTGCTGCGCAACCGGACCGCGATCGTCGTGGCCCTGCTGCTGCCACTCACGATGATCTTCGCGATGCGGTCCTCGCTCGAACAGATCGACCTCGGCGGCACCGGGCTCACCGTCGCGGGCGCCACCCTGACCGGCGGCATCGGCATGGTGCTCGTCCAGGTCGTCTACATGAACCTCGTCTCCGCGTACGTCGCCCGGCGCGAGGAACTCGTCCTGAAGCGGCTGCGCACCGGCGAGATCTCCGACCGCGAGATCCTCATCGGCACCGCGCTGCCGTCCGTCGCGCTGGCGCTCGCCCAGTGCGTGCTGCTGGTGGTGGCCGGCGCGATCGCCTTCGACCTGAGCGCCCCGCACCGCCCCGACCTCCTGCTGGCCGGACTGCTGCTGGCCTTCGTCCTGATGTCCGCCCTGGCGGCGGCGACCACCGTGATCACCCGGACGGTGCAGACCTCGCAGCTCACCACCCTGCCGCTGTTCTTCGTCTCGATGTTCGGCTCCGGGCTGTTCATCCCGCTGGCGGTCTTCCCCGACAAGCTGGCCTCCATCCTCGAGCTGCTGCCGATGACGGGCGTGATGACCCTGATCCGGCACGGCTGGCTCGGCGGCGTGGAGAGCGGTGACCTGTTCACGGCCGGGGTGACCGCGCTGGCCTGGACCGCTTTCGGCGTGTTTGCTGTGCGACGGTGGTTCCGCTGGGACCCGCGCGGATGACATGAGGGGCTGAGGGATGTGAGGGGTGTGAGGGGTGTGAGGGGTGTGATCGGTCGGGTAACGGGCTGGCGGCGCGGCTGGCACGACCGCAGCAAGCTCCAGCGCATCGACCTCTACACGCGGGTGACGCTCTGCTCGATCACCTGGTTCTTCGCGGTGTCCTGGGGCCTGTTGCCGCTCGGCGACGCCCTGGACGAGGGACCGGTGGCGATGGCCCTCGCCGGAGCGTTCCTCGCCGCCAACATCACCCAGTCGGTGCTGAGCAACCGCAATCTGGCGCCCGCCTTCGACGACTACCGGGGGACGGAGCCGTTCCCGCCGGGGCGGTTGCGCCTGCCCGCCGCGCTCCAGGTGGCGATGACCGGCCTCCTGGTGGCGCTCGCGGGGGTGGGAGGCGTGAAGGACGAGGGGCTCGTACTGCTGGTGCTGGACCTGCCCGTGGCGTTCGCCATCCCCTACGTCCTGATCATCCCGGTCCGGACGTTCCTGCTCCGCGCCGCCGGCTTCTCGGCGGCCGTCGTGGCGCTCCTGGCGGCCGTGGGGGTGCCGGGCGGGCTGCTCTTCGGAGCGGTCGTCTCGCTGGTCGTCGTCACCCTGCTGGTCCTCGTCTCGGCCCGGCCGAGCGTCTGGAGCCTGTCCGTGATGTGGCAGGCGGAGGAGGCGCGGGACATGCAGGCCCGGCTCGCGGTGGCGGAGGAGCGGCTGCGGTTCGGCCGGGACATGCACGACGTGCTGGGCCGAAACCTGTCGGTGATCGCCCTGAAGAGCGAGCTGGCCGTGGAGCTGGCCCAGCGCGGGAACCCCGCGGCGATGGACCAGATGGTGGAGGTGCAGCGGATCGCGCGCGCCTCCCAGCAGGAGGTGCGCGATGTCGTGCGCGGCTACCGGGAGGCCGACCTGCCCACCGAACTCATGGGCGCGCGGGGTGTGTTGCAGGCCGCCGGAATCACCTGCACCGTCGAGGGCGCGGACGGCCCGGCCGGCATCGGGGCCCCCGCCGCCGTCCAGGCCGCGCTCGGCTGGGTGGTCCGCGAGACCGCGACGAACGTCCTGCGCCACGGTGACCCGCGCCACTGCTGGATCCGGCTCGCCCGGACGCGGGAAGCGGTGGTCCTGGAGGTCGAGAACGACGGGGCCGGCGCCACCCGCCCGCTCGGCGGCGCGGACGACGACGACGGCGGCGGTTCGGGCCTGGCCGGGCTGCGGGTACGGCTCGGCGCGCTCGGCGGATCGCTCACCGCCGGAGCCGCCGGGGACGACCTCTTCCGGGTGACGGCGACGGTGCCGCTCACGGCTCCCCGCCCGGACGCGAACGGCCACCTCGCACCGCCCCCCGAACCCTCCCCCGCCCCTTCCGCCCTCCCGGAGGAACGATGACCACCGCGCAGCCCCTGCGGGTCCTGCTGGCCGACGACGAGCACCTGATCCGGGGCGCGCTGGCCGCACTGCTCGCCCTGGAGGAGGACCTCGTCGTGGTCGCGGAGGCGGCGAGCGGCCCCGAGGCCCTGGCGATGGCCCTGGCGCACCGGCCCGACGTCGCCGTCCTGGACCTCCAGATGCCGGGCGCGGACGGTGTGAAGGTCGCCACATCGCTGCGGACCGAGCTGCCCCACTGCCGCACCATGATCGTGACCAGCCACGGCCGCCCCGGGCACCTCAAGCGGGCCCTGGCCGCCGGCGTACGGGGCTTCGTGCCGAAGACGGTCAGCGCCCGGCGGCTGGCGGAGATCATCCGTACCGTCCACGCCGGAAACCGCTACGTGGATCCCGAGTTGGCGGCCGACGCCATCTCCGCCGGGGACTCCCCGCTGACCGCCAGGGAGGCCGAGGTGCTCGAACTGGCTGCGGACGGGGCTCCGGTCGCGGAGATCGCGGAGCGGGCCTCGCTGTCCCAGGGGACCGTACGCAATTACCTGTCGTCGGCCGCCACCAAGATCGGTGCGGAGAACCGGCACACGGCAGTGCGTCTCGCACGCGAGCGGGGTTGGGTATAGTAGGCATCGCGCTTCGGCGCACTGCGGACGTAGCTCAGTTGGTAGAGCGCAACCTTGCCAAGGTTGAGGTCGCCAGTTCGAACCTGGTCGTCCGCTCCAGATGGAGGAAGCCCCGGTCCTTTCGGACCGGGGCTTCCTGCGTATCCGGCTGCCGTTACGACCAGTTGGCGCCGGTCAGCACCTCGTACGCCTCGATGTACTTGGCGCGGGTCGCCGCCACGATCTCCTGCGGCAGCGCCGGGGGCGGCTGCTCGCTCGCGCGGTCCCAGCCGGAGGCCGACGAGGTAAGCCAGTCGCGCACGAACTGCTTGTCGTAGCTGGGCTGCGCCCGGCCGGGCTCCCAGGTGGCGGCGGGCCAGAAGCGCGAGGAGTCCGGGGTCAGCACCTCGTCGGCGATGATCAGCCGCTCGGTCCCGTCCTCGGTGGTCTCGAAGCCGAACTCGAACTTGGTGTCGGCCAGGATGATCCCGCGCCCGTGCGCGATGTCCCGGGCCCGGCGGTAGACGTCGAGCGTCGTGCGCCGCAGCTCGGCGGCCGTCTCCGCACCGACCTCGCGGGCGACGTTCTCGTAGCTGACGTTCTCGTCGTGGTCGCCGACGGCCGCCTTGGTGGCCGGGGTGAAGATCGGGCCGGGCAGCTCGGACCCGTTGACCAGGCCCTCGGGGAGACCGATGCCGCAGACCGTACGGGTGGCGTCGTACTCGACGAGTCCGGAACCGGTCAGATAACCGCGGGCCACGCACTCGACCTCGACCATCCGCAGCGACTTGCAGATGAGGGTGCGGCCCGCCCAGTCGGCCGGGGCGCCCGGGGGCAGCTCGGTGGAGATCACGTGGTTGGGCACCAGGTCGGCGAGCTGGTCGAACCACCAGAGCGAGAGCCGGGTGAGGACCCGGCCCTTGTCGGGGATCTCGGTGGGCAGGACCCAGTCGTACGCGGAGATACGGTCGCTGGCGACCATGACGAGGTCGCCCGCCTCGTTCCGGTACAGGTCACGCACCTTGCCGGTGTGCAGGTGGGTGAGGCCCGGAACCTGTACGGGCTCGGGCTTTTCTACAAAACCGGACACGGTGCCTCCGCGTAGATTGATCCAGGAGCGGTTCCGATTGTCCCGTATCCGCGGCCGGGTCCGCGCCCGGGGCCCGGTGACCGGTCGCGTATTTCGAGGACCCTGGTCAGTCCCGCTTGCAGATCCGGTCGAGGAGGTTGGCCGTGGCCCGCTGGATCCGGGGGTCCGTGTGCCCGGGTCGGTCCAGGGCCGGGGACCAGGCGAAGGTGCCGGAGGCGAAGACGAGCGCGCCGGAGGGGGACTGGTAGAGCGAGGTCTCCTGGTGCCGGGTGGCGCCCTCGGAGTCCTCGTACGGGGAGTGGGCGAGCAGGATCCGGTTGTCGTGCTCGGGCAGGCTGGTGCGCGGGAAGTAGCGGTCGGCCTCACCGGCGACCAGGCCCGGGATCTCGTCACCCTCGACCGCGCCCGTGGAGTCCCAGAGCCAGTGCTCGGCGTTGCGCACGACGAGCGGGCGGGGATCGGGCACCCGGCCCGCGTACTGGATGCCGAGGAGCTGCTGCTCGGGCCGGTCCACCTCGCGCCACAGGGCGGACTTGCCGGGCCCCCGGCGCTTGCGGCAGGTCAGCAGCCGGTCCGCCTCGCCGGAGGCCGACGGGGCGAGGCCCACCTGCCAGTACATGGTGTTGGCGGAGAGGAAGACGAGCGAGGTGCCGGAGTCCCGGGCACGCTCGGCGGCCCGGCGCATCGGCAGCGTCCAGTACTCGTCGTGGCCGGGGAAGACCAGGCCCCGGTAGCGGCTGGGGTCGACGCGGCCCGCGTGCAGGTCGCGGGCGTCGGCGTAGGCGAGGTCGTAGCCGTACCGCTCGGCCCAGCGGATGAAGTCGTACGCGTGTCCCACGTGCAGCGGCAGGCCGGCCCCGGCGTACGGGCGGTCGAAGGAGATCGTGACGGCGGCGTCCTCCTCGCCGAGCAGCCGCCCCCGCTCGTCCCACGCGTGGTAAAGGCTGGCGCCGGTGCGGCCGTCCTCCGGATAGAGGTTGTACGCCTGCCAGGTGATGTCGGGCAGCAGGAGCAGCAGGTCGGCGGGGTGGTCGTGGCGCACGGTGAAGGGGATGTGCGAGCGGTAGCCGTCGGCCGTGGTCAGGACGGCCACATACGCGCCGACCGACCAGTAGCTCGGGATCTGGAGCCGCCAGGACATCCACCAGTGGTGGCAGGAGACGGTCCGGTCGGCGGCGAGCGGCGGGGGCTGGACGATGCCGGAGAGCCGCGGGCTCGTGGTGATCTTGGACGCGCCGTCGCCACCGTAATGACCGATCCGGTAGATGTCGACGGAGAACTGCTGGGGCGGGTCCACGGTGATGTGGAAGTCGATGGCCTCACCGGGGGCCGCCGCGCCGGGCGAGACGAAGCCCTTGATCTGACGGTGCACGTCGTCCGCGGTGCGGGTGCCGCCGCCGGTGGAGCGGGCGAGGTCGGCGTACCAGGGGACCACCTGGCCGGTGTCGTCGAAGTAGTTCTCACTGCCGCGCAGCCAGGGCAGCGGGCCCTGCCCGAAGGGATCGCTCACCGCGTGCGCGAGGGCGCCCGACTCCCACCGGCGAATCTGCTCCGCCCCCATGCCGCGCCCCTCCCTCGGATCCCCCGGACAGCTCTGGAGGATCCCCCGGACAACTCTGGTGCGCCGAATGTCAGCGCCGATCCCCAGCACATCACATAACGCACGCGGTTCGTCACCCTTCGTCGCTAATTGGCGGGACCGGAGACCGAGAGGCCGCCCCGGCCGGGCCCTGGCGGTGCGGCCTGGGAAACCTGTTCGTCGTACCGGCCGGAGGCCCGTCGTCGGACCGTCGGTCCCGGTCGTCGGGCCGGTCGGTCCCGGTCGTCGGGCCGGTCGGTCCCGGTCGTCGGGCCGGTCGGTCCCGGTCGCGTCGGATTGGTCGGCCTCGTGGGGGGGCGGCCTTGTGGGGGGCGGTCGGCCTTGTGGGGGTCGGGCCGGTCGGCCTTGTGGTCAGACCAGCCGGACCGGCTTGTCGGAGCGCACTCCGACCTCGGCGAGCCAGGACAGCAATGGGTCCGGATCGCCGTCCTCGACGAGGCTGAGGACCGGGGTCGCCAGGTCCGCCCGGCGCTCGCCGCCGACGAGCAGGGCGGGGCCGTCCAGCCAGTCGAGGCCGGGGGCCGCGCCCGCCGTGTCCACGGCCGCGCAGCAGACCATGGCCGCGACGTGGTCGGCGAGCAGCTCGGTGCCCGTACGCGGCGGCTGGAGCGGGAAGAGGGGCAGCGGTCCCGGCCCCCACAGGTCGAGGGGGTCGTCGGCCGCGCCGGACCCCGTACCGCCGTGACCGGGGCCGCCGTGCTCCGGGCCGCCGTGCCCCGGCGCTTCGGCCTCCTCACGGGCGACCGCCGCGCCGATGCCCGCCGCGAGCTCCTCGCCCGGACCGCCGGGTCCGCCGGCACCGGACAGATGCTCCATGACCCGGGCCAGCGTGGGGACGGCCGGGTCGGCGGCGGAGGCCCGGGGGACACCCAGGGTGTCCAGGACCCGGTGCAGCCGGGCCGCTTCCGTACGCCATTTGCGGTCGACGACCTCGTCGGGATACTGCTGCCAGTCCACCGGCGCCCAGCCCGGGCCGCTCTCGGCGGGGCCGCCGTGGAAGAGCCGGGCGGCGAGCAGGGACGCCGCCTCGTCGGCCACCCCGGGCTCCTCCAGCAGGTCGCAGGCGGGCCGCTCGCCGAGGCGCAGGGCGAAGCCGTCGGCCAGCCGGTCCCGGCGGGACAGCTCGGTGAGCGCGGAGACGACTCCGGCGTCCAGCCGGGAGGGCCAGCGGCCCATCCGCCAGGCGGGCAGCGCCACCCGGGTCAGCAGCCGGTCCCAGCCGGCATAGGCGAGGCCGACCTGTTCCTGGGCGGAGATCCGCAGCCCGTGGTCGACCGTCTGGGCCCGCATGGACGCGGCGGCCGCCACACAGCGCTCCATCTCGGCGGCATGGCCCCGGCAGGCCCGCAGCAGCAGCCGGGAGACCCAGCCGGCGAAGGCGAGCGGCGCCCCGCGCACCGTGCCCCGACCGGGGGCGGCGGCATCGGCGATCGAGGCGTCCAGGCCGCGTACGAAGCGGCGGGCGGCGGCTATGTCGGGGTGCGCGGACGGGCCGGTGCCCGCCACCACGGGGGCGAGGACCGCGCGGAGCTCGGCGACCCGCATCCACCACAGGAACGGTGAGCCGATGACCAGGACGGGGGCGGCGTCCCCGGCCTCCGCCGCAGCCTCCGCGCCCCTCCGGAGCGCACGGTGCGTCCGGTCCTCCAGCCAGCTGTCGCAGTCCGGGGTCAGCGCTATGGCCGAGGGCGCGGGCACGTCGAGCCGGTCGGCCAGGTCCCGGACCAGGCGGTAGAGGTCGGGGGCCCCTTCCTCCGGCACGGGCACGGTCGGACTCATGGCGGGCCGCGCGCGGGCCACCGAGACGGCGACCAGGACGGTCACCAGCAGCACGACGACCGCGACGCCGAGGACCGTCCAGCGCACGGCGTCCCAGCCCGGACCGGCCAGATGCCCCTGCGCGCCCGCCGCGAACAGCACGACGGCGACGGCCGCGGGCAGGATCGCCACGGCCAGTGCCCTGCTGCGGATCCGCAGCAGGGAGAGCGCTCGGGCCTGTGCGGCCCGCGCCCCCAGCTCCTCACCCACATCGATACCGGACACGGCCGGACGTCACCCCCTCTGCCACGCGACGGTGTTGCTCACTCCCCCACTGTGGCACCCGGCACCGACATCGCAATGCCGGTGGGCCAAGTGCCCGAACGCCTGCGCCGCACCCTAGTTGGGGCTCCGGCAGCCGTCATCCGGATGGCCCAGTCGTCACCCGATGGAATGGCTTTGGGCAAAGCTGCTGACGTGTTCGCGTCCATAGGTAAGCGCCCCGGCCGACCGTTCGCTGCCGCGCCCCGGACATGGGGCAGCCCCTCACGCCTTCCGCGTACGCCGGTGGCGTACGGGGGCGGGCGGAGGGGCTGCGGGGGCCTGGGGGGCCGATGACCGGGGCGGGGTCAGCCCCGGGAGGCCTTCAGGGCGATGTCCGTACGGTGCTGGGAGCCGTCCAGGCGGATCCGGCCGAGTGCGGTGTAGGCACGCTCCCGGGCCGCCGTGAGGTCCTTGCCGGTCGCGGTCACCGAGAGGACCCGGCCGCCCGCGCTGAGCACCGCATCGCCCTCGGCACGGGTCCCGGCGTGCAGGACGTACGCGTCGGGGGCATCCTGCGCCGCGACGTCCGCGAGCCCGTCGATCGGGTCGCCGGTGCGCGGGGTGTCCGGGTAGTTGTACGAGGCGATGACCACGGTGACCGCGGCGTCGTCGCGCCAGTTCAGCGGCGGCAGGACGTCGAGGGTGCCGTTGGCGGAGGCGAGCAGGACACCGGCGAGCGGGGTCTTCAGCCGGGCCAGCACAACCTGGGTCTCCGGGTCGCCGAACCGGGCGTTGAACTCGATGACCCGTACGCCGCGCGAGGTGATCGCGAGGCCCGCGTAGAGCAGCCCGGAGAAGGGCGTGCCCCGGCGGCGCAGCTCGTCGACGGTCGGCTGGAGCACGGTCTGGAGGACCTCGTCGACCAGCTTGGGGTCCGCCCACGGGAGCGGGGAGTAGGCGCCCATGCCGCCGGTGTTCGGGCCCTCGTCGCCGTCGAGGGCGCGCTTGAAGTCCTGGGCGGGCTGGAGCGGCAGCACGGTGGTGCCGTCGGTGATCGCGAAGAGGCTGACCTCGGGGCCGTCGAGGAACTCCTCGATGACCACACGGTCGCAGGAGAGCGCGTGGTCGCGGGCGGCGGCGACGTCGTCGGTGACGACGACACCCTTGCCGGCCGCGAGGCCGTCGTCCTTGACGACGTACGGGGCGCCGAAGGCGTCGAGGGCCTCGTCGATCTCCGCGCGGGTGGTGCAGACGTAGCTGCGGGCGGTGGGAACGCCGGCGCCGGCCATGACGTCCTTGGCGAACGCCTTGGAGCCTTCCAGCCGCGCCGCTTCGCCGGAGGGACCGAAGCAGGGGATGCCTGCCGCGCGCACGGCGTCGGCGACCCCGGCGACGAGCGGCGCCTCCGGGCCGACGACCACCAGCCCGGCGCCCAGCTCGGTCGCGAGGCGCGCGACGGCGTCACCGTCGAGCGCGTCGACCGGGTGCAGTTCGGCCACCTCTGCGATGCCGGCGTTGCCGGGGGCGCAGTACAGAGCGGTGACATCGGGGTCGAGGGACAGAGAGCGGCACAGGGCGTGTTCGCGGGCGCCGCCGCCGATGACGAGGACCTTCACGGGGTGCAGCCTAGCCGCCGGGCGCGGGGAGCCCCGACGGCCGCCGGTCCGTGGACGGGCGGCCTCCCGTTCTCGCCGCCACCGCGTCAGCGCGTCCTGCCCGTCAATGCGTCCTGCGCGTCACCGCGTCCTGCGCGTCACCGCGTCAGTGCTCGTCGCTCCTCGCCACTCCTCGTCACTGCCCGCCGCTCCTCGTCACTGCTCGTTGGTGAACTCCTCGACGACCGTGGCGCCCAGCTCGCGGACGATCAGCTCATGGCCGGAGAGGGCGGAGTCGACGAGATCCGGATCGTCGGCCTCCGGGGTGTCGTCCTCGGGGGCGACGTTACGCGGCGGCTCCGCCCCGTAAGAGCTGTGGGAGGACTCGGGAGCGGGCGTGGCCTCCCGGCCCTGCGGCGGCGCGGAGGCAGGCGGCTGCTGCTGGGGCGGTGGCGCGTGCTGCCCCTGCGGCGAGGGTGCGGACTGCTGGGGGGCGGAGTGCTGGGGCCGGGGCTCGTACGCGACCGGGGCGGCGGGGGCTGCCGGGGCGGGCTGGTACTGCGGGGCGGGGCGCCCGGCGCCCGCGCCGGGGCCCGGGGGCGCCCCGCCGCCACCGGAGGTGTCGATGACCGCTTCGATGCGCCACTGGGCGTTGAACCGTTCGACGAGGGCCTGCTTGAGGATCTCCTCGCTGCCGCTGCTCGCGAAGTTGTCCCGGGCTCCCGCGTTGAGGAAGCCGATCCGGAGCGTCGTCCCGTCGAACCCGGCGACCTGGGCGTTCTGACTGAGCAGGATCCAGGTGAAGCGCCGGCGGCTCTTGACCGCCTCCAGGATGTCCGGCCACATGTTCCGCACCTGGGCGGCGCCCTGGGCCATGCTCTGACCGCCCTCGGGTGCGGCCGGGGCGGCGGGGGCCGCCGGGGTGGCCGGAGCGGCGACGGGCGGCGAGGTGGCGGCGGGGGCCGGGCCGCTGCCGGGGGCGGACGCGGTGGGCCAGCCGCCGGGGCGACGACCTTGGTCCGCGCCGGCCGCGGCGGGCCAGGACCCGGGCCGCTGGGCGGGCTCGGCGGCGGGCGGGGCGGCCGGGTAGGCCTCTGCGGGGGCCTGCGGGGCGGGCTCGGCGGCGGGCGGCGCGTAGGCGGGAGCGGCGGGCGGTGTGTAGGCGGGGGCGGCGGGCGGCGCCTCGCCCCGTACGGCGGCACGGGCCGCGTCCGGACCCGCGGCCTGGGGGGCATGAGCCTGGGGGGCATGCACGTCGGGGCCCGGTGCGTACCCCATCGGGGCAGCGGCGGCGGGCGGGGCGGCGAACCCGGCGGCAGCGGCGGCCGAGGCCCCGCGCTCCAGCCGGTCGAGGCGGGCCTGCAGCGACCGCTCGTCGTCGTAGGCGGCGGGCAGCAGGACCCGGGCGCAGATCAGCTCCACCTGGAGCCGCGGCGAGGTGGCCCCCCGCATCTCCGTGAGCCCGTCGTTGACCAGGTCGGCGGCGCGGCTCAACTCGGCGGCGCCGAAGACGGAGGCCTGGGCCTGCATGCGCTCGACGACATCGGCGGGGGCGTCGATGAGCCCCTTCTCCCCTGCGTCCGGCACGGCGGCGAGGATCACCAGATCGCGCAGCCGCTCCAGGAGATCCGCCACGAACCGACGCGGATCGTTCCCGCCCTCGATGACCCGGTCGACGACCTCGAAGGCGGCGGCCCCGTCGCCGGCGGCGAAGGCGTCGACGATCGAGTCGAGCAGGGAGCCGTCGGTGTATCCGAGGAGCGAGGTGGCCATGGCATACGTCACACCGTCGTCGCCCGCACCGGCCAGCAGCTGGTCCATGACGGACATCGAGTCACGCACGGACCCGGCCCCGGCGCGCACGACGAGCGGGAGGACGCCGTCCTCGACGGGGCTGTTCTCCCGCCCGCAGACGTCGGCGAGATAACTGCGGAGGGTCCCCGGGGGCACCAGCCGGAACGGATAGTGGTGCGTACGCGACCGGATCGTCCCGATGACCTTCTCGGGCTCGGTCGTCGCGAAGATGAACTTGAGGTGCTCCGGCGGCTCCTCGACCACCTTCAGCAGGGCGTTGAAGCCCGCCGGGGTGACCATGTGCGCCTCGTCGATGATGTAGATCTTGTAACGACTGGAGGCGGGCCCGAAGAACGCCTTCTCGCGCAGATCACGGGCGTCGTCCACACCACCGTGCGAGGCGGCGTCGATCTCGATCACATCGATGGACCCCGGCCCGTTGCGCGCGAGGTCCTGGCAGGACTGGCACTCCCCGCACGGGGTCGGCGTGGGCCCCTGCTCGCAGTTCAGACATCGGGCGAGGATGCGCGCGCTGGTCGTCTTTCCACAGCCGCGCGGCCCGCTGAACAGGTACGCGTGATTGACCCGGTTGTTCCGCAGGGCCTGCTGGAGCGGGTCAGTGACATGCTCCTGACCGATGACCTCGGCGAACGACTCGGGGCGGTAGCGGCGGTACAGCGCAAGGGACGACACACCTACGAGGTTATCGGGGCCGACTGACAACCGGCCCCACACCGCCCGAGCCCTCACCCTCGGGCCTCCGCAAGCACAAGGCGCCGCTCCACCCGAAACCGTCCGGGGCCGCCCGGGCGACACCCCCCAGAAACGCAAAGGGCCCCCCACGCACCCGCCAGAGCCGACCTACCCTTGCTGCCTTCCGGCCCTGGGGGAGTTCAGTCAGATAGCGCCACGTGAGGGGCTGACGCCCACCTTAGCGGATCCCCACCCCCTCCGGTCCACCCGCCCGCCCCGCCGAACCACCCCTCAGCCCCTCTCCGGACGATCTTCGGCGAACGTGTTCGCGAGCACCCTCCAACGTCTTGTATTGTTTGCGGCGGAGGATTCGCCTAGTGGCCTAGGGCGCACGCTTGGAAAGCGTGTTGGGGGCAACCCCTCACGAGTTCGAATCTCGTATCCTCCGCCATTGCTCTCACCGGGCAATACGTCGAAGGGCCCCACCGCTTGCGGTGGGGCCCTTCGACGTGTGTGGTCTCAGTTTTGGTCTCAGTTGCGCAGGGCGGACGGCCATGGACCTTCACGGACACGTTTCGGCTCTGCCTACGATCAGGGGCCCTGATCGTAGGCCGCGTCGAGACCAAGATCTTCCTGGGCGACCAGCCTGAGGCTCGGCGGCCACGGCCGAGCCGCACCGACCCGAGCCGGCCAACCGGCCAGCAGAGAGGTCAACCTCAGTCTCCTGGTCATCCATCCTCGTCACCATCACCCAGCCTGGCTTAGGTCAGCGGGTCCGCGCCTCCCTGCAGGCCATCGAGACGTCCAACCCTGACAAGTTCTCCCGCCTGTTCGGCAACATGACGTGGGCCTCCGAGGAAGTGCTGTCGAGGGAGGTTCTGGCAGCGGTGATGCAGGCGATGGACCGCACCCCGAAGATGCACGAGGGCAACCTGTCCCACGACGTGCTCGGCGGCGCATACGAGTACCTGCTCAAGCGCTTCTCCGACGGGTCGGGTACTCGCGCCGGCCCGTTCTTCACCCCCCGCGAGGTCGTTGAACTGATCGTCGAAGTTCTGGAACCCAAGAGCTTCGAGTCGGTGTACGACCCGACCTGTGGGTCAGGGGGCATGCTCATCGCCTCCGCGAACCTGCTGAAGTCACGCGGTGGGCGTGGCTACACGCTCAGTTTGAACGGGCAGGAGGCCGTAGCGGAGACTGCGGGCGTGGCCCGCATGAACCTCTTCATGCACAACCTCACCCAGTTCAAGGTCGAGGTCGGCGACACCCTGAAGGATCCGCGGTTCACGGAGGCGGACGGCACGCTCGAGCGGTTCGATGTGATCCTCGCTACTGTAATCGCCGAGAAATGGGCCGCTGTCCAGGATCTCGCCGCCCGACCCGACACCCCCTGCGCCCGCGACGTTCTCCACGGCCTCGCACCAGAAGCACGCTCCCTTGCGCAAGCCTTGATCACCAGGCTCAACACGCCTGAACCCCTTGGGTGCCGGCACGGAATGCGCTGGCCTCAGAGAGCCTTACGTTCCCGAGCTGGATGAACGCCGAAGGGGCGGTGTCCGGCTTGGCCCGGATAACGAGAGTAGAGCCTCATCGAGATAGTCCCGTACCGGCTTGAACAGTCCGTAGGGCACGTAGTGCGGGATCTCGCCGTGCGCGACCCAAGCCAGATCGGCTACCTCGTCCGGACTCGCGATGCCCGCTTCGCCGCCAGAGCGTCTACACGCGATGTAGTGGATCTCCCAGCCGGTCATGGGGTGAACCCGTTGCCCGAGCACGATCTGGGGAGTCACCAGCAGCCCGGTCTCCTCCCGGGCCTCGCGCGCCGCCGCCTCCCCCGCACTCTCGCCGGATTCGATCTTCCCTGCCGGGAACTGCCACGAAAGCGCGCCCTCCGACACGCGCCGTCGCACGAGCAGCACCCGCCCGTCCTGCACGACGACGGCGGCTGCGACCGCCGGATTGACCGCAGTGGTCATGGACATCCCTTCCCGAGTGCGTAGGTCGTCGCGCGTATCCCACCGCTGTGGTCTCAGCCCTTGGTGGGCACGTCCCTGGCCGCGTAGTAGGCGTGCAGTGCGGCCTCGCTGCCTGACCCCAGTGCGGTCATGATCCGCTGGAAGCGGGCGGAGCGGAGGTCGCCGGCCACGATGACGCGGGGGTGCTGGTCGGTCGGCGGGCAGTATCCGTCCGGGCTCCGGGTGACATCGCCAAGCGGGGCGGTCGGGGCGTTGCCGATGCTGAGGTAGGCCGAATCCGCTGTGATCGTCCGCCGCGTGCCGTCCTGGCCCACTGCTTCCGCCGACACCGGGGTGCCCTCTGCGGCCTTCAACGTCAGGTGCTCGACGGGAACGAGGGTGACCCGGGAATCGTCCCGGATCTCCTCGATCTTGTACGCGTCAGCTGCCGGGTACGCCACGAGCAGGCGAGTGTCTGTGGTCGGGTGGGCGCGCAGGAACGTGCCGATCGGGCGGTCACCGCCCAGGACGAGAAGGGTGCGCCCCTGAGCGTCGTCAGCTTCGGCCTCCCAGAGCGGGGGCAGGGAGAGGGAGCCGGGGGCAGTGATCCAGGTGACGTCGTGGGGCTGGAGGGGGCCGACGCCGGTGGCGACGACAGCGTACGGGGCCGTGAGACGCGCACCGGTGTCGACCGTGACGGTCACCCGGTCGTCATCGGCGCGGAGTTCAGTGACACGCCTGCCGAGTTCGAGGCGGCACAGCTCGGTGCCCATCAGCTCCGCCACGATGGCGTCGGCCAGGTCGGGGCCGTTGGTGTGGCCGCCGAGGACGTTGTTCAGGGCCGGGATCCGGTAGAGATTGCGGCACAGCCGGTCCGGCTCGACCAGGATCGTGCGCATGCCCACGCCGGCGGCCATGCGGGCCGCGGCGCAGCCGGCCGGTCCTCCGCCGATGATGATCAGGTCGGTGTCGAGTGGTGTGTCGGCCATGAGGCTATTCCAGCACCGGGTCGGCAACACGCGTATCGAGTTGGCCCATCACATGCTCGACGTCCACGAGTTGGCCTGTTCCGATCAGGCGCCGGGCGACGAGCAGACCGGCGTCGTGGACGTCCGGGCCGGCGTCGCTGGCACAGGCGTCCGTCACGATCCAGGGTGCGTATCCGTGCTCAAAGGCGTCTGCGGCGGACTTCAGAACGCAGCTCTCGGTGGCGATTCCGCAGAAGACGAGGTCGGTCCAGCCGGCCCGTCGCATCAGTTCTGCGGCCTCGGGTGTGAAGAGCGTGTATCCAGTCTTGTCGACGCCTGCGTGCGCGTGGCCCGCCGCCTCGGCGAGCTCGGGAACGATGTCGGTCTCGGGTGGTTCCTGGAGTCGGCGCCATTGGAAGAAGCGCTCGTAGGGGCTGTCGGGATAGTTGAAGTACCGGGTGAAGACGACAGGGCGCCCGGCGGCGGACCATCTGGCGACGAGGTCGGCGACTGCGGGCACGACGTGGCGACTGTGGTGGTTCACAAAGCCGTTCTGCATGTCGATCACGACCAGTGCGGCACTGCTGATGTCCATCGGCTCTCACTCCTGCCCGTTCTCAGCCGGCGCTCTCGCGCAGAGCTTCCTGCGCGGTGCGCAGCCGTTCGGCCAATCCGCTGGTCTTCATGATGGCCTCCCGCATCAGGACGTGCTGCGCGGTCTCCTGAGCACGGGCGGTGGTGAGCCGGGAAGCGGCGGCACGCAGGAATCGCCAGCCGTACCGCTCCGGCATGGAGGGGTCCTGGCCGTCCTCGACCATCTGCTGGATGTGGCGGGTGAAACACCACAGGGCCTGGACGGTCAGCTCGCAGGCGACCAGCTCATCGGTGGTGAGGCTGCGCTCGCTGGAGTGGGAGGCGTAGGCGACGCCGGACCAGCCGGCGTAGGCGGTGGACACTCCCCGTACGCCGAAGGAAACGATGTCCGGGTGGTCGAAGCCGGTGGCAAGAAGCGACTCCTCGACCGTGCAGGCCAGGGGCGCGGGACCACCCGGCGCCCCGCGGTCGACCAGAACCGAGGGAGTGGAGAGCAGGCGCAGCGCGGTGTCGTAGGCGTCTCCGGCCCACGGGCCGGAGGTGAGGCAGTAGAGGGAAAGGACGTATTCGGGGTTGGGGGCCCCGGCGTGGTCGCCTTCGAGGAGTTCGCGGATCTTGTCCCGGGCCCAGGGGAGGTCGGACGCGTAGGAGCGGTAGCGCCAGACGGCCAGGTCGGTCAGCGCGGCAGGTTCGTGCGGCTGGACAAGGTGGAAGACGGCTACCCCGCAGGCGAAGACGTGCAGGACACAGCTCTGCGCCTCGGGGTGGTCCAGTCGGGTCGAGGAGGACTCCAGCCACTGAGCGCCCTCGCTCGGTGTCAGATGCTCCCGGAGCCGGCCGGCGCGCTCGACACCGATGAAGACCGGCAGGAACTTGTGGGAGTCGACTTCTATCCGCCCTGTGACAGGTGCAGCCGCGTCACTCATTCCCAGCGCTTCCGCGAACCGGGTTCTCGCGTCCTCGGGTGAGCGACCGAGCGCGGTGTCGAGAATTCCCTGAGACTCGGCGCGAGGCTGGTAGCCGGCACCGCCTGCCTCCCAGTTCGACACAGTGCGGTCGCTGACCCCCAGGTACGCGGCGAAGTCCCGCAGGCTCATGCGCAGGGCGTCGCGTAGCAGCCGGGCTTCCCGGCCGGACCATCTCTGCACCGTGACCACCGTGGCACCCCCTGTCCATCACCCGGTGGAACGACCGAACGACCAGCGTAGCCAGCCTTGTTCAGCAGTGCTGCGGCATTGCTGCAGCGCCCGTACATCACACTCCGCAACCGTCTTGCTCCATGCTGAATCCACTGCGTCGGGGCCGGCCACTGCCAGGCGGCCCCTCCGCCGTTCTCTCCTGTACCACCACCAGAAGGAGCACCGGCATGACCGACATCGTCAAGCGCAACGCACGCGCCATCCTCCTCGACGGCGACGAACTGGTCCTGATCAAGCGCACCAAGCCGGGCAGGGAGCCGTACTGGGTGACTGTCGGCGGAGGGGTCGAGGCGGAAGACGCGACCATCGAGTCGGCTCTGCACCGCGAAGTGTTCGAGGAGCTCGGCGGCAAACTGGCGCGCGCCGAACTGGTCCACCTGATCACCGACCAGTTGGAGGGCGGCGTCGGCGTCCAGCACATCTTCGCCGCGCGCCTGGAGTCGATGGACCTGGCCGCGCGTACGGGAACGGAGTTCGCGAAGCCGGAGCGGGGCGAGTACGAGGTGGTACGCGTCCCGTTCACCGGCGAGGCGGTCCGCGAACTGAACCTGATGCCCCCGGAGCTCGCCGAGTTCATCGCCGCCAACACGTGCGCGATCACCTCCGTCCTCGACACCCCGATCCGCGAGGCGTGAGCAATGACGCAAGCCCCGGATTTCGTCAGCCTCAACGGCCCTGACAACGTCGGTAAGACGACCCACTTGGTGCGGCTGGCCGAACGCTGGGACCGCTTCCAGCCGCTGGGCGCGGTCCACGAGCACGATCCCGAACCCTGGGCACGGGTGGCCGCCGGCGACTACGCCCGGTGGTGGTTCGAGACATCCACGACCGTCGAGCTGACCGAGATGCTGCTCGCCGGTCATGCCAAGCGGGCCGCCGCACGCGAGACCGGGCGTACGGGTCTGCTGGACCGGGGCCTGCCCATGCTGCTCGCCGTGGCCGCTGCGACCTGCGTGGTCAAGGACGGGCTGACCGTCGGCGAGGCGTTCAGGACCGTGACGGGAATCGCCGGTTCGCGGGCTGCCACACCCGAGACGTCCATCCTCCTGCTCCCGTCATCCGACGCCGAACGCAGCTACGCCATCACCAGCGCCCGCGAGGGCCGCCCCTGGACCGGGATCTACCCGGAGTACCAGAAGACGCTGCATGCGGTTCTGCTCCACCAGGTCGACCATGGCGAGTTCACCGCGGTCGTCGACTGCGAGGACCGCCCCTTGGAGGCCGTGCACAGCGACGTGCTCGATCGCCTCGGCCTCAGCCGACTCACCGACGGGAGTCCCCGATGACGCAGCACTCCCCGCCCCTGGTGCTACCGCCCAGTCTGTCCCGCACCGTGGCAGCGCTCCCGGACAAGGACCGGAACCGCCTGGACGACACCATCACCCGGCTCCACACCGTCAACGGGCGCCTGTGGGACACCGAGGACCGGGTGCGCGGCGCCTTACTCTCCGCCGCCCAGGTCGCCGACTGCAAGCGCGAGATCGACCAGCTCAACGCCGAACGCAACCTGCTCGCCGAACGGGCTGACGAGGTCCTGGGCTCACTGGCCGACGCAGGCCGCGCCGACGCACCGCTGCACACCGAGACGCTCGCCTCCGTCGTCGACCGCCTCTCGGTGCTGACACTGAGGATCTGGCACAGCGAACGGGCGGCTGCCCGCGACGAGTTGGCCCGCCGACGTGTCCCCGCCCTCCACGGCCAACAGGAGGAACTGTGCGCCGCCCTCGACGCGCTGGTCTCCGACGTCGTCGCAGGCCGCCGCCGGCTCCCCGTACCGGCTCGCTTCAAGCTGTACGGCCGGGACGACGCCGCTCCCGCAGAGATCAAGCCGAGTCGGCGGCTGCGCCGGGTCCTCGCCTTCGGTGGACTGAGCGAGTGCGGCAAGAGCACCAGCGCCGAGTTCGTCCAGCGCACCTGCGGTGCGCAACGCTTCAAGATCGGCTTCCTGTTGCGGCAGGCGGCCCACCGGGAGGGCCTCGCAGACCCGTACGCCCTGTCGGCCCGTCGGCAGGCCGAGCTGCTGCTCGGTGAGCTGAACCGTTTCGCGGACGCGCACGTCGACACGGAGCTGTTCACCATCGAGTCCGTCCACGACGACGCCTCGATCGCCGAGCTCAAGCGACTCATGGGCGACGCGCTCCAGATCGTCTACCTGGACGCCTCGTTCGCCCTTCGCGTCGAGCGGTCCGGCACTCCGGCACAGGCCGTCGCCGCGAAGGACGAGATCAAGATGAGCCGTGGCGCCCACCAGGTAGCCGCGCTCGCCGACCACGTCATCGACAACACCGGCAGCATCGCCGCCCTCCGCGCCCGGCTCCGGCGCATCGCGGCCCCGCCCGCATCCACGGCGCTGCGCGCGGCCACTCCGTACGGGCTGGGACTGCCTGCCGCCGTAGCCTCGTCGACGGCCGACTTCACCGACGCGGTACGGGCCTACGGCCCCGGCGTACGGCTCGCCGCACTGACCGGCAGTCCCGGCGGGGGCAGCTGGATCGCCGGCTGGTCCGACCTGGACCTCCTCGTGATCGCCGAGCACGAGGCCATCGGCCGGGTACACGAGGCCCTGGAGCAGTACCGGACCGCCCTCGGCGGTGCGGCCTCCCTCGGCCCCACCCTCGTCACCCCCGGCGAACTGACCGCCCGGCGCCTCACCCCGCGCCTGGCGTTCGTCCTCCACCAGCTCCAGCAGGGCAGCCCTGTTCTGCATGCCGCACCCAGCCTCGAACTGCCGACGATCAGCCGAGGCGAGCTGGCGTTCGCCGCTGTCCGGGAACTCCCCCAGGTCATCCTGACCATGCGCCGTCTGCGCGCCGACGCGGGGCCGACCGCACTGCGGCCGCTCTACAAGCACCTTGTGCTCGCCTGCCGCCTGCTCCTGCGCGAGCACAACCAGTGGGAGTCCGGCCCCGATCGGATCCTCGCGGCGGCCTCCCACATGCCGGGCCTGACGGCTCTCTCGGTGCCCTCTCTGGCCGAGATCTCCAGCGCTTGGCGCGACGGCGAGGCCGAGCTCGTCCTCAAGCCCGTCACCATGGCCGTCGACCAGCTCCTCACCTGGTACGCCGTCCAGCTCGCCGCCTGAACAGGCTTTCTCTCCTTCCTCGTCCTCCGTCCGCCAGGAGCTTCGCCATGCCCGAAACCATCGCCGTGCCGTCCTTCACCGCCCGGATCGTCGAACGGCTCAGCGTCGGAGCTACGAGCCGCCGCGAGCGCGTCATCCATTCCCTGGACGGCCTGGAGCACCCGGTCCACCCCGATACCCTCGCCACCACCGGAGCCGACCTGTGGCGTCTGCTTCAGGAGCAGGTGCCGGACGGGCTCGGCTCCGTGGACTTCCTCCTCGGCCTGGACGCCGGCGGCATCCTGCCGACCGTCTCCCTCGCTGGTGCCGCCCAGCTCCCGTACAAGATCGCTTGGAAGCTGCACCTCCCGCTCGACGGGGCGGTCCGCTTCAGCGAGCCCCACGCGATGCGCACCGACGTCTTCGCGTACGGCATCACTCCCGAACAGCGCATCGTGATCGTGGACGACGAGATCACCACTGGCCGGACCCTGGCCGACCTCACCCGCCGCCTCCGCGAGGCCGGCGCCGTCCCGCTGGCGGCGGCCTGCCTGGTGGAGGACACGACTCGCGGAGGCCGCGACCTGCTCACCGACCTCGGCCTGCCGCTCGTCTCGCTCACCACGATCGAGGGCACGGCATGACAGCGGTCGCTCCGGCAAGGATCCAGTTTCACCACGGCTCCCTGGTCATCCCCGCGGGGGCCGTCCACACCACCCCGCTCGGGTACGACCGGGACAGCGTCCCCATCGGCGCACCGCTCCCGCTGGCCGCCTCCGCCGAGCTCGTCCACCGCCTGAGCGGGTGCGGCGAGATCGTCGTGGCCTTCGAGGGGAAGCTCGGTGACACACTCCTCGCACTGTCGGGGGTCCGCGCGGTCCTCGACTGGCTGCGGCTGCGGTCGGTACGCCTGGCCGTCCGGGCGGTGGGGCCGTACGCGGGGCTGATCGCCCGCACTGGGCTGATCACGCAGCCCCAGGCCACCACGCCCAACGGCTGGCGGGCCGTGATCGGCGACCGCACGGGTGTTGAGGCACACGGCTCGGAGGCGGCGGTGAGCCTGGTGCTCGACCCAGCCGCCCCGCCGTGCTGGTCGAGCGACGGCCGCGCCCACGCGGACCTGCCCGCCCGCCATTACCTGGCTCTGGAGCGCCGCCTCGGCATCCGCCTGCCCCGCACGGCTCCTTTCGCTCCCACCCTCGCGACCGGGCCGAACAAGCTCGTGGAGGAACTGCGCTCGGTGGGCTGGCTGGGCGGTCTGACCATCGCCGCCATCACCGCCACCAGTTGGCCGGAGCGCAAGGACTACACCGCCCAGCGCTACATCGCCCTTGCCGAGCACATCGCCGAGGCAGAGCAGGCCCAGGCCCGGCTGCTGCTCATCGGCGGCAACCCAGGCCACGGCCTCCGCGTCACGGCGGAGGCTCCCCGGCGCCACGTGCAAGCCCTCCACATCGACGGGATGCCAGCCGACGGCCTCGTCGACCTCTTCCCGCACTGCCACCTGATCGTCGGCAACGACACCGGCCTCACCCACCTCGCCGCGATGGCGCGCGGCGGCCAGGATCGCGGTGGCCCGCCGGTCATCGGCCTGTACGCGCGCCACAGCCACAGCAAGTGGCGCACCGGCCTGCCGCACCACCACGCCCTCGCCGCCAACCTGTCCGACCGCATGCACCAGGGCGACCTCTGCCCCGTCCGCGACGCCATCGCCCCGGACACGGACGTGCACATGGACGCCTTCCCGCCCGCCACGCTGGCCCCGGTCGGCCTCGAACTACTCAACGAGGTGGGGCGATGACCTCCCAGACCCTCCTTCGGGTCGGACCGGTGCGGCGCTTCACCCGCAACCTGCTCTGCCCGGTCGACCTCTTCGGCCACTCGCTGCTCCTGAAGTACACCCGCAACCCGGCCGAGGCTCGCGAGGAGATCCGCGGCCGCGCCCGCCTGGCCCGGCACTACCGCGTCCCCGCCCTCCACGCCCACCTGCGCGTCCCGGGCGGACGCCTCCTCGCGTACGAACGCCTGCCCAGCGGCACCGACCAGGGACTTCTGCTCGACCTTCTCAACACAGACGGGCCGACCAGCCACCTCCACACCTACATGGACCAGCTCACGGCCGCGTACCAGGAGGTCATCTTCACAACGGCATGGCCGGCCGATCCGGCGCACGTCGTCCGCAAGCTGTACTGGGACCGCGCGGCCCCCGGCGGCCGACTCGACACGTACTACGCCGGCAAGGACTTCCTGATCGCCGACGGCCTCGTCGACATCCCGGTATCCCGCCTCAACACCTACGCCCTGAAGATCAACGGCCGCCGACAACACCTGGATTGGGCCGCCACCCTTCGCTGGCTGCGCGCGCACTTCGCCTCGGCAGAGCCGGTCTGGGCGGCCCTCACCCAGGGCGACCCCACCGACGTCAACCTCGCCCATCCGCTCGCCTGGTTCGACTACGACACCGCGGGAATGAACAGCATCCCCGGCGAGTTCGCCAACTTCCTCTGGTACGCCTCTGCTCTCGGCGGCTGGCTCGTACCCACCTACAACCCGACCGCCTTCGCCGACCACCCCGCCGCCTTCACCCACGTCCCGGCCAACACCCCCGAGATCCGACGAGCGGCGATCGACCACACCACCAGCACCATCCACATCGACTACACGCCGCGCCTCTCTGCACCCCGGCGAGCCGCCGTGACCGCGTACTGGAACAAGCTCGTAAGACCAGTCGCGGACCGTCTCTGGCCCGGCGAGGACCTGGCGAACCTGCTCCGCCCCTACCTCGCCATGCGCATCCTCGGCGTCTACAACCTGGCCGACCTGGCCTCCGAGGACCGGCTCATCCTCCTCGCCCGGCTCGCCGAGGCCATGAGCCCCACCTTCGACCCGACCACCTACTTCTGCCCGCTGGAGTCGCCATGCCCGGCCCCCTGAACGGTCGCACCGCCCTGGTCAGCGGAGCGACCGGCGGCCTGGGCTCGGCCATCGCCCGCCGTCTCGCCGCCGAGGGCGCCTCCGTCGCCCTTGCACACCTCGACGAGGACCAGGCCGTAGCCGAGCTCGCCGCCCACATCACCGGCAGCAGCGGCGCCGCAATCTCACTGGCAGCCGACCTCCGAGACGCCGAGGCCGTGCGCACCCTCTGTCACCAGGCCCACGACCAGCTCGGCCCGATCGACATCCTGGTCAGCAACGCCGGCGCCTACCCCCGCCGCCCGTGGACGGAAACAACGCCGGTTTACTGGAACGAGGCTCTGGCCTCTAACCTGACCAGCCACTACCTTCTCGCCCACGAGCTGACCCCTGCCATGACGGCCGCCGGCTGGGGCCGGATCATCACCATCGGCTCGGTCCTCGCCACGGCGGGCCGTCACGACCTCGCCGGCTACATCAGTGCCAAGGCCGGCCTCGAAGGACTCACCCGTGCCCTCGCACGCGAACTCGGCCCAGTCGGCATCACCGTGAACTGTGTCGCCCCCGGTTCCATCCGCGTCCCCGCTGAGGACACCGTCGTCGACGATCCGGAAGCCATGAGCGCCCGGCAACTCGCCCGCCAGTGCGTCCAGCGCCGGGGCCGCCCAGAGGACATCGCCGCGGCCGTCGCCTTCCTCGCCGCCGAGGACGCCGGCTTCATCACCGGCCAGACCCTGCGCGTCGACGGAGGCTGGATCCTTGGCTGACATCTGGCTCATGCGCCACGGCGCCTACGAAGGCCACCGCCCCGGCTACCACGCCCCGCACGAAGCCGCCCTCACGCAGGAGGGCCGCGAGCAGGTACGCCGCTCCCTGCCCCTCCCCGAGGGCATCACCGCGATCGTCACCAGCCCGATCCCCCGCGCCCGTCAGACCGCCACCCTCGTCTCGCACCTCACGGGCCTGCCGATCGTGGGCACCTCCGGCCTCCTTGCCGAATGGCGTGCCCCGAGCATCGTCCTCGGCCGCACGGCCGAGACCTACCCGCCGGCCTACCGCGCCTGGCGAGCTCGGCGCCTCGCCAACCCCTCCCTACGCTGCGAAGACGGCGAAAGCCTCACCGACCTCCACACCCGCACCCGCCACTGCGCCGCCTTCCTCCACCACACCGCCGGGCGCCACGACTCCATCTTGGCCGTCTCCCACACCCTCTTCCTCGGTGTCCTCACTCACCTCTCAGAAGGTCCCGCCGCCTTCACCACCGCCGCGAAGACGCCCTGGCCCTTCGCCGAGCTGCGCCTTCTGCCGGCCCATCAACGAGCGGCACCTGGCCTGCAGCGACCTCTCCGTAAGTGGACGCGCCCCAGCCACTAACCCCGCAGGGAAGCCCTCCTCTTCGTACGTCTTCCTCCACCGCTCCCGGTGCTGCCGGTCCCTTTGCCCCAGCCTGTTCACCGTGCCGAGCGACAGCAACGAGGCGCCCTTGTTCCACAGCGCGAGGTGATCGCGGACGCCGAGCCGGACACGATGCGCTTCCGCGTTTACCACCTATACGCCCGCCTCCCGAAGCACGCCCGTCAACGCTGACGGCTGCCGACCGTGGCCTGACAAACGATCACGACCTCGACGACACCTGGGGCGGAGCGGACACGCCACCCTGGACCCGTCGAATCCGGCGCGGCCGCAGCGACACGCGAAGATCTTGCCCTCGGCCCACCTGGAAAAACGGGATGAGCCAAGCCCCTCAACCAGCAGCGATCATCGCTGCCGGATCGAGCCAGGCCCATGACCAGCAGCTCATGATGCACAGTGTTCAGACGCTGACCGAATCCCTCACCGACGACCCGCTTCCTCCGTAGCATGGCGTCCCACAGCTCAGTTGGGGCAAAACCGGCCCACTAACATTGCGGGAGTAGCCAGTCATGGCCATGCACGATAGTGACGCGCTCGGTTTGGAGAAGAAGAAGCTCTTTGCTGCACGGAACGCAGCGCGTGGTGGTCAGTACCAGATGCTGCTGGGTGCCGGCGCCAGCGTAGGTGCAGTCAGTAGCTATGGCCCGATTCCGCTGGCGAAGGACCTCGTAACGATCCTCAAAGACCGTTATCCGAAAGCCCCGATCAGTGCAGGTGACCCTCTCCCGCGGGCCTACCAGCGTTCGCTAATGGTGAGTTCGGCAGACCACGTATGGGCCACCCTCTCCGAGATCTTCGGAGGCGCTAAACACCAGGAGTGGTTCGAGACGCTGGCGGGACTTCCCTGGTCGCGAGTTTGGACGTTGAACGTCGATGATGCCTTCGAGAACTCATATCATGGTGGTACCGATACTGGGAAACGAAGCCTGCGGACTATCAGCTGGGACGATCCCTACATCCAGACTGGCGACCTCGAGGTAGTCCACCTACACGGGCACATCCTTGGAAGCGAGTCCAGAAAGCTGGTCTTCTCATTCTCCGAGTACCAGGCCATGGCAAGTGTGAAGCCGGTATGGAATCAGGTGCTGGCCGGTGCCATAGGTGTCGATCCATTTGTTGTCTTTGGTGCCAGCATTCTGGGCGACCCCGACGTGGAAGCCCTGCTCCTGGCCAACCGGCCTGCAGCTCTGGCGCCCTCCTTCGTGGTGGATCCGTTCATCGGGGACGGAAACCGCTGGGAGCTCGAGCAACTGGGCTACAAGGTCCTCCGAATGACTGGCGAAGAGTTCCTCCATGCCTGGCAGGAGTCCATGGGACTGGACGAGGAGAGCGTGCGGAGCCTCGAGGAGACAGAGATCCTCTCGATCCCACAATTCGTGAAGCTCCAAACCAATCGGGTCGCACCAGTTCCTCATTCTCATGACTTCTTCGGCGGCGACGCACCAGTCTGGAAAGACATCATCGATCGTCGTCCTGCACTATTCCCCTGGATGACCGACGTCGTAGACCAGCTGAAGCAGTGGCTTGACAAAGGCGCGAACGAACCAACACTCCACGTCATCTACGGTCGACGCATGTCGGGTGTCTCCAGCGGTCTCCTGATGGCGTCGAGAGCATTCGCCGGCATGCACGTCGACGTTTTCTCATTCGACAAGTCCTCGCGGTTCAGCGTCCCAGCTGTACTGCGGGCGCGAAGCGGAAAGCGCCCGGCGGTCATTGTCATCGATTCCGGCGCGGACTTTTCAAACGACATAGATCAGCTGCTGCGCGAGGCTGCTACGAGCGATGCCAGCCTCTATGTCGTAGTCACGGAGTCTCCACAGAACGATCTCCGCCTGGAGGGAAGACTTGGGGGCGGCTACCAGAAGAAAATCACCCGGATCCCAGCTCGCCTCGACCACAAGGCAGCCAGTGCACTGGCTAAAAAGCTAGACGAGTTTGCTCGGCTTGGCTCGCTAGAACTGGAGAATTCGAACAGCCGGATCAGACACTTCAAGGGCCGCGACGTCTTCTCTGCCCTGATGGAGGTCGAGCATGCTATCGGCTTCCGAAAGCGCCTTGAGGGCGAAGTCCATGCACTAGACACGCCCTGGAAGCGAGACCTCCTCCTACTGTTGTCGATCGCTGCGCAAGGCGCCCGTCAGGTGGGCATCGTGGAGGCTGCAATCGCCGTCGGCCAGCCATCCGATCGCATGTCTCGGGAGATTCTTCAGGACAAACATCTCAGTGCTGTCGTCGAAGAGGTTGCACCTCAACTGGTCGCACGGCAGCGCGAGTATGCGATCAAGGCAATCGTCAACGAGATCGGCCCAGACCGAGCCATCGCGCGAGTGCGAGAGATGGTCGAGAATCTCGCCCCACTGGCTACTAGGCACAGCCTCCAGCAGCGCAACCGTCCAGTGCAGTTGGTTGGCTACCTGATGACCGCCAAGCAGCTACAGAAGAACTTTCCAAATGTCGACCTCGACATAGAATTCTATGACCTCATGCGGCCCCTCTTCGGCGACTGGAACGGCCGATTTTGGGAGCAACGAGCAATCTACGCGAAGGTGCGCGGCAATTGGGCAACTGCCGAATCGTTCGCAGCACGAGCAGTCGGGCTCTACGACGACGCTTTCACAAGGACGACCTACGGAACCATCCTTATCAACAAGGCTGCGAGCTTCGCGTCACTGGAGAGCCCGACCTGGCACGAGTTCTATACGAGAGGCCGCGCAGAATTTGCTATTGCCATGGAGCGCGAAAGCGGAAACAGAATCACTGTATTTGCCTACCTGACCGCAGGCCTGGACCTGGCCAAGTTCGTGGTGCCTTGGCAGGGCAAGGTTCAGGACGGATCGCCGGTCGGGTCGGTTGTAGAGCTCAAGGAGGACTGGGAGCGCACCTATAGCGGCTTGAGGATCTCGCTGGTCGGCGAGGAGAACTTCGAGTCAGCGCGACGTGCCGAGCAACTTTCCTCGCAGTGGCAGGCGATCTGGGCTTGATCCAACTCTTCGGCCGGGCCGTTGATTTCGCGCCGTCGGCTGGTCGTGCCGCTCCTCTGCACGGCCAGCCGCCGGGAACTGCGCCTGTCGTCGGCACGCTTAGCTTGACTCTTCAGGGATCTGAGAGTTGGCAAGGTCCATTGCTGGTGACTCGCCAGGATTCCGGTCGGGTCTCGTGTTTATCTGGGAAGTCCTGGGCAGCACCGGGCTGGCCCCGGCAGCTACGCATACCACTCCACGGGTACCGCACCGTGAAGTCCTCCTCCCACTACACAGGTTGTGCCTGCACACGCAACCTGCGAAGTCGTCGACGGGGCCTGCTCACCGAAACGGGGCGGACGGCCACCGGCATTTCGACAATCCATCGGACTTCGCGGCAGCCCCGGCCTGTCCTCCGACCTATGCATTCGCGCCGGGATTTCAGGTCCCCGTCGAGAGCTCGGGACGTGTGCCAAGAGCGATCCGGCAGACGGCCTCCTGCACATCCGTGTAGGCCAGTAGATAAACGACCCGGATACGAGATGCCGGATGGGCTTCGAAGTACCCCACAATGGCCGCCAGCAAAGTATCCGCGGTGCGTCGCAAATCACTATTGCCCCCGCCGGTTCCCAGCAGAGGCACGACAACTGAACGCAGCGGCTCCCCGGCCTCGGCGATCCGGTCAACCTCTAGCAGGATGTTGCGAGCGCATCGCGCCAGATCCATCACCTGGCGGTAGCCAGACCCTGGTTCCCCCTCGACCGCGGCAACATGCACGATCTTCCGAACCTGATGGCTCTCCAGTAGCTCACCCGGCCCGGTAACCACCACCTGGCCCGCCGATACGTGCTGCCGACCTTCCATACGCTCGGCGAGTTCTTTGGCAATGGCATCGCCGATCAAATATCCAGCTTCGTCCCGACGGCCTCCATGGTAACGGATTGCAGCGGAGACGGTCGGCTCGTCGACACGGGACATCTCCATGCGAGTGTTTTCCGGGTTGACCCACACATCGATGCCGAGCACATTCGCGAGATTTCCGGTAACCACTCCGATTCGGTGCCGCCTGCTGCCGCGAAGAGGAACGTCGTACCGGGTGGACTGTGCGAGTGGGCGCGGCTCTTCTTCCGAGAGGCGTCTACCCGACAACTCCCGTCGCAGGGCGGTGTTTTCGAGCTTGACCTTCTTCAGCTGGGCTGTCAATTCGTCCCGTCGACGGGTTTTTGCGAGCCAGGCGAAGGAGATCAGCATGAGGAAAGCGGCGAATCCCGCCGCACCGCTGAGGCCGAACCCCAACGCCTTGCCTTCTGTCAGCGAATCCGGGAAAACTGAGAAGAGGAAGAGCGCGGCGGCAAGCGAATACAGTAGAACGGAAGGAAGTTGGAGGGCGTACTGCCGCTCGGCCCGACTCGGCGCGGATGACCAGATCTGCAGGGCAACGCCAGCGACAGTGAGGATCGCGGTGATAGCGAGCTGCAACGGACTCAACGGTGGCGTCTCCTCTGCCTTGGACCCCTGCGGATCGATCATAAGGGCCGCCGTCCTCTCGCGGACCACGAACTAGCACTATTCATAGGCGGCTTGAGTGCCTTGCCAATCTGGGATGGAGACCAGGGACTTGACCTCGTCCGCGTGACCCCAGCGCCAGTACCTACTCCGCGACCGACGCCGCAGCAATCATCCTGTAGGAAGCCGCCCTCTACAGCTGGAACCTGGCCCCGCCGCTGGCCTGCCCTTTCCCGTCGGCGGGAAGGCCGGCACCGCAGTGCTCGGCGCGGTCCAGCAGATCGTGGACAAGACTCGCGCCGACGGCGGTGCTGGCCCGGCCGTCACCGCCCGGGCGACCCCTCCACCCTCGACCGCCCGCTCGTCCTCAGCGGCCGCAAGCCAGGCTGGATCTGCTTAGCAACCGACCTTCGCTCATCCCGGGAGGTCAGGCCTTCTGGTGCAGTTTCGGTTACATTCACCCACGTCCTGGCCGTTTAGAGCTCGGCTAACAGGCCGCTCCGCACAGGTCAGGGCTGCCCCCGACGGCCCCCGCCGGACCCCCATATTGCGAGTCGGCCATCAGCGGTCAGGGACTTGCTCACCTATTCGCGTCCGAGTTGGTGGAGAGACGAAGGATCTTTTCCCAGGTGACCACCAGGCCCGCCGCAGCGGCCGTGGCCAGGGCAACGCCCACGGCTGACGAAGCCAGGGCAAAGACGATGCCGGCGAGACACAAGGTGAACGCAGATCCCCGCAGCATCTGCTGCCGCCAAGCTCTGCGCTCGCGGCGACTTTGCAACAGACCATCGGCGGATACGTCCCCAGATGCGAGGTCTTGCAGCCGACCACTGGCGAGCACTTTCAGGATTCGCTCCACTTCGAGCAGAGCATGCTTCGCACCGTCGATCCGATCAAGCTCAACCCCGTCCCGAAGCTCACGCACGAGGGCAGCAGCTGTGGCAAGCCGGGCGACAACCTGGGGCATGGGGTTGCGGCCGTCAGGAAGCGCGCGCTGCACGGCATACCTCTCCAACGCGATGGCGAAGTCTTCCAACGCTCGGACTGCCGCAACGTGTGGGGCGTTGAAGGGCGATGCCCTGGGTGGCTCCCGCCCTTCCAATTCAAGAGGCTTGAGAAGTGCCTCGTAGGCCCTCCGCACTGTGACCGTCACGGCCTCGGTCGTCCACCGTTGCATGCCTTGGTTCGTGACAAGCGATGCAATCACGGCAGTGATCAACATAGGTGCCACCAGGGCTCCCATGACGAGGACGTCTCGCCAGACATGCCAGGTTGTGCGTTCAATGGCTGTTGCGAGGGCACCACCCGCTGAGACCGATGTTGCGATGGGGACGATCATCTTGAGGGCGAGTGCCCTCCTTGACACCTGGTACAGGACATCTTCGCGCTGCAAGTAGTCCAGCGTCGGACGGTCTGGGCGAGTCGCCAAGGAGCTGTCGCGGACCTGACGCACCAGGTGAGCGCGGCGTCGTCTTGCATGTGCCCGCCCGCGTACCCAGCAGATCCGTTCCAAGAGCGTCTTGTTACCTCGGCGCTGTGACGTAGCCGTCATGGCCAGGGCCCATAACGACATCGTCCAAGCAGTGAAGATGAGCGCCCCAAGCTCAGCTTTCGACATGCAGCTCCCCTCCAGAGCATCGTGGGGCGCTGCCCCATCGCATGTCCCTATCCCCTGGGGAGATCCGCAAAATGTCTTACTGTCAGTGAGAAAATCTGTGCGAGCAGGGGACCGCCGATGTGGTCACCGCAGCCCCGTGGTCGGTTGGAGAATCGGTCCAATGAGCTGGCAAGAAGACTCAGTTCCGTGGTCTCAGTCCTGGTCTCGTTCGCCTTCGTCCGGGACCGTTCAGAGTCCCGCCGATCACTGGCTCCACCGCAGGTCAGAACACTCCTGATCTTCCCCGGACCCCCAGACGAACATTTGGAAAGCGTGTTGGGGGCAACCCCTCACGAGTTCGAATCTCGTATCCTCCGCCATTGCTCTCACCGGGCAATACGTCGAAGGCCCCCGCAGCTCGCTGCGGGGGCCTTCGACGTTGGTGGTCTCAGTTCTAGTCTCATTCATTTCCGACATAAGAGACATTTCATTCCGCCGGCTTGCCGTCGCCTGGTCGAGTCACAGGACATCGCCTTCACCCAGAAGCGGGTCTCTGCCGACTCAGGACGCAAGCGTCCCCCGCGATCCGCCATTCTGGGTCTCACCCATGCCATCGACGCCGGCACAGCCATCACGGTCGAGTACGTCGCCGCCTCGGGCAACCGGACCGTACGTACCCTCAGCGAGCTCGTGCTCGACCCGCCCTACTTGTATGCGTGGTGCCACCTGCGCGACGACGAACGGGTCTTCACCCTCTCCCGCATCCACGGCGTCATGCCCGGGTAGTCGGGATCCGCGTCGTGGCTCGGTGTTCGGCCGGCCACTGCGGCGATGCCCCACGACCAAGCGCTGCGACGAGCCGCCACTACGATCGCCGACCATGGACTGGGTCGAGCGCACAGCACAGTTGAGGCAGTGGACGAGGAGCGGGACGCGGGCTCCGCACAAGCCGTTGCTGTTCCTGTACGCGCTCAGTCGGTTCCAGCAGGACGCCGATGACGAGCTGCGGTACAGCGCCGTGGAGGAGGACCTGCGGGGACTGCTCGCCGAATACGGTCCTGGTAACCGGACGACGCCCGCCTATCCCTTCCATCACTTGGTGAGTGACGGCGTGTGGGAGGTGCGCACCGAGCGCGGGCCGGGCAGCCCCGGGACCGGGGTCAGGGAACTGCGCGCGACCGGCGCCGCTGGGCGGCTGACGCCGGAGCTGAGGGCGGCGCTGCGGCGGGAGCCGTCTCTTCTCGGCCGGATGACACGGGTGCTGCTCGATCTGAACTTCCCGCCCTCCCTCCACGGCGAGCTGTGCGAAGCCGTCGGCCTGGAGCTGGAGGAGGCCGAGACCGCACTGCTCTCGTCCGCGCGCAGGCAACGGGACCGGCGGATGCGGGAGATGGTCCTGACGGCGTACGAGTACCAGTGCGCCTTCTGCGGGTACGACGGCAGGATCGGCGCGGTGCCGGTCGGGCTTGAGGCCGCCCATGTGCGCTGGTGGGCGTTCGACGGACCGGACGACGTCGAGAACGGGCTGTGCCTGTGCTCGCTGCACCACAAGCTGTTCGACAAAGGCGTACTCGGTCTCGGCGAAGGCCAAGGCAAGGGCCACCGCATCCTGGTCTCGCAGAGCTTCGTCGGCCACAGCACCGCCGCCCGCGAGCACGTCATCACGCTCGCCGACCGTCCGCTCATCGGCCCCCAGCCGGGCGTCCGCCCCATCGCCGCCGCCCACCGTTCCTGGCACACCAGCCAGGTCTTCTACGGCAGCCCACGCCCCGCCACGACCGCCTGACCGCCGACCTGGCGGTCACGAGAAGTGCACTGGTAAGGAGTGTGATACCAAGAGTATGGTCGCTTGTATGGCGACGAAGAAGGTAACGGTGACGATTCCCGAGGATCTCCTGGACGAGATCCGTGCGGAGGCGGCAGAACGGGGGATGTCGGCGTACGTCGCCGAGGCGCTGCGTTTCAAGCGCGACCGGGACCGGCTGCGGGAGCTGTCGGACTGGCTGCAGGAGGAACACGGTCCTCTGACCGAGGAAGAGCGCACCACAGCGTTCGAGGAGTTGGAGGGCCTCGACGCCGAGCATGAGCGCCGGCGCGCCGCCGGAACGCGCGGCGCCGGAGAAGCCGCGTGAGGAAGCGGTCCGGCGAACCCGGGCAGCGGCCGCTACGCGTCTTCGTACTCGACTGCGAAGCCCTGTCCCTGGCCGTACGCGGCGACCGGAAGATGATCGCGTGGCTCGACCTCGCAGCCCGGGGTGAGGCCGAGGTGGTCACGTCTCCGATGACGCTGGTCGAGGCGTACGACGGCAGAACCACCGAGCAGCGCTGGGACTGGGTACTCTCCCGGCTCGAAGTCGCTGACATCGGGAAGGACGAGGCCCGCCAGGCCCGCCGCCTGATGGCGGATGCCAATCTGCACGGCCACAAGTACGCGATCGACGCGATACTCGCCGTCATCGCGCGCCAGCAGAAGGGGCAGGTCACCGTCTTCACCTCGGATGTGGACGCCCTGGAGAGGTTGGTTCCGGAGTCGATCGTCGTCAAGAAGGTATGACCGGCCTCCGGTCTCAGTTCTGTATTGCCATCAAGGCCCGCGAAGGCGCGGGCGCGCGCTGGGCACGAGGGGGCAGGCGACGCACGCGCGAACTGTCTCCTCCTGGCGGGCCAAGGCCCGGTGGTGCATGGTCCACAGCCGGGCCTGAGTGGTACAGCTGATCGCAGCAGGTGTCCGACGGCCCATCCGTGGTCTCAGTTCTGGTCTCGTTCGCCTACGTACGGGGCCGTCCAACAGCCCATCCGTGGACCGCTCCGCCACAGGTCAGGACGCACATGACCCCCGCCGAACCCCCATACGAACATGTGGAAAGCGTGTTGGGGGCAACCCCTCACGAGTTCGCATCTCGTATCCTCCGCCATCGCTCTCACCGGGCAATACGTCGAAGGCCCCGCAGCTCGCTGCGGGGCCTTCTGCGTTCTCGGAACGGCCTCGGCCCGGTTCAGCGGCACAAGGCGGTGTCCACCGCGCGTTCGAGGGTTCTGCGGGCCGTCTCGCCGGTGAGCTGTTCGGTGACCGTGATGTGGGCGGCGCGGCCGTCGGCGGTGACGCCGCCGCGGGTCTCGTACCCCGGGAAGCTGCCGCCGTGGCCCCAGGAGAGGCCGCCGCACGGCAGATCCTTCTCGACGTCCGGCCACGGCCTGCCCGGACTGGCCGAGCGCGTCCGGCTGCTGCACGGGGAGTTCGGGTCCGGTCCGGACGGGACGGGGCACTGGCGGCTGGCTGTCCGGCTGCCGGTACGGGCGTCCGCGTGAGGGAATCCCACGCGGACCAGGACAGAGCCCTCCCTGCGGAAGCCGGCCCCGCTGCCCCCGCCGGCCCCACCGTCACCGTCGTGGTCGCGGACGACGACGAGGTGACCCGCAGTGGTCTGAGCATGCTGCTCGCCGCACAGCCGGGGATCTCGGTGCTCGGCGAGGCCGCCGACGGCGTCGAGGCGGTCGACCGTGCGCTGAGCCTGCGGCCGGACGTGGTCCTGATGGACGTGCGGATGCCGCGTCGCAACGGGATCGACGCCACCCGGCAACTGCTGGCCGAGGCGGCCGACCCGCCGAAGGTCGTGGTGATCACCACCTTCGAGAACGACGGTTACGTCACCGCCGCCCTCAGCGCGGGTGCCAGCGGCTTCGTCCTCAAACGGCTCCCGGTCCGCCGGATCGCCGAGGCGGTCCGGGTGGTGGCGGCAGGCGAAGCGGTTCTCTTTCCGGCCGCACTGGGCCGTATGGTCGCCGCCCGCCCGCTGGGCTCCGCGGAGGCCCTGCCGCAGGCCGCCCTGACCGGCCGGGAGGAGGAGGTGCTGCGCCTGATGGCCACCGGGCTCACCAATCCGGAGATCGCGGAGTCCCTCACGGTGAGCCTGGAGACGGTCAAGACCCACGTCGGGAACGTGCTGACCAAGCTCGGTGCGCAGAACCGGACCCATGCGGTGGTCATCGCCTACGAGTCCGGCCTGGTGGTCCCGCGCTTCGCCGAATGACTCGGCTTCCTTCCGGCGTACCGGCTCAGCTCAACAACCGGTCCCTGACCGCGGCGAGTACGTCCGCGCGGTCGCGCGGGCCGTTGTCGGCCGCGATGAGGTGGTCGCCGATGCGCAGCGAGAAGGTGATCAGGCAGCGGGCCTCGACGTCGGCCTCGTCGGGGCAGAAGGCCCCGTAGAGCTCACGCAGGTAGTCCATGCGGCGGTTGTCGGCCCGGCGGAGCCTGCGCGCGACTCCTTCGTCGCGCCGGGCCCACTCGCGGATCGCGAGCTCGACCCCGGCGCCGGTCGCGAAAGTCCCGCCCGACCCCACGAAGTCGAAGAGGTGGCCGAGCCGTTCACGGGCGTCGCCTCCGTCGCGCTCGATCCGCTCGATGACGCTCTCGGTGACCTCGCGCTCCCAGGTGTCGAGCATCTCCTCCAGCAGGGCGGCGCGGTTGCGGAAGTAGCCGTAGAAGCCGCCCTTGGTGACACCGAGCGCCTGCGCGAGAACCTCGACCCGGACCGCCTCGGGGCCGCCGACGGCGAGCATGCGCAGCCCTTCCTCGATCCACCTGTCGCGTGGCGTACGGATCGCGCCCATGCCGTGTCCCTCCTCACACACCCCGCCCAATATACGGAGCCGTACAGATGAGTCTATGCTCGTTCTATACGCCACCGTATAGACAGGAAACCGTCATGAGTGACCTGCGCCTTCCTCCGAGCGACCATACGTCCCGCCCCTGGCGGATCCACGAGATCGCCGGCGACTTCCGGCTGGAGGACGTGTGGGCGCTGCCGACACCGGGCGGCCCGGACGACCTGCACCACCTGGTCGACCAGATGGCGAACGGCAAGGACGGTCCGGACGGCGGCAACCCCGTGGGCCGCTTCCTCTTCGCGGTGCGGTGGAAGCTCGGCGCGCTCCTCGGGTGGGACAAGCCGGACGCGGGCGTCGGCGGCCGGGTGACGACGCTGCGCGACCGGCTGCCCGACGACCTGCGCGAGGGGCCGCGCGGCCCCGACCTCAGCACGGCGCCTTTCACCTCGGTGTTCCGGACGCACGACGAGTGGGCCGCCGAGTGCGCCAACAGGACCATGCACGGGGTGCTGCACATCGGCTGGGTCCCCGACGGAAACGGTGGCTTTCGCGGTCAGTTGGCCGTCCTGGTGAAGCCCAACGGCCGGCTCGGCTCCCTGTACATGCTGGGTATCAAACCCTTCAGGTACCTGGGGGTCTATCCGGCCCTGATGCGATCGATCGGCCGGGAGTGGCAGAAGAACGCGGAGCGTCGGACGGCGGCCTGAGGCCCTGCCGCCTCCTCGACAGCTCCGCACGGACCTGGTCCACCAGCACCGTGGTCGTCGCCGCGAGGAAGACGAGTTGCGTCAGCGTGCGCGGGATCAGCTCGTCCCACCAGGTCTCGGCGGTGTCCGCCGCGTACACGTTGGCCGGGAACATCGCGATCAGCAGGAAGGTGAGGAGCCCGGCGGCCGGGGCGGCCGTCCTGCCCCGCAGCAGGGCCAGGGCTGCCGCGATCTCGGCGATGCCGGTCACCGTGATCAGCAGGCCGGGGGCCGGAAGGGCCGGCGGCACCATCGCGACGAGTTCGTCACGCATGCCGATGAAGTGGGCTCCACCGGTCAGCAGGAACATGACCGCCAGTCCGCCACGCAGGGCGGTGGGCAGCCGTCGGAGGCGGTGGACCCCGCACGCTCCGATGATCAGCGCCAGGCAGGTCGTGCCGACGAGAGCGACGAGAGGTTCCATGGGGCGGGCATCCCTTCCGGGAGTGGGTGGTGAGACGGATGCACTGTCGGGACGGCGGGTGGGGCCGCACCGCCTCTTTCGCCCGCCGGCGGGGGCAGCGTCACCTCCGGGGCGTGCTGGTGGGCGGCGCCGCGTCCTTCGCGCGCGGGTCGGGCTGTGCCGGTCGCGTCAGGGGCGGGGCTCGCGCCTTCCTTCCGCCGCCCGCCGGACCGTGTCCCTGTCGATCTCCTGGATCTGGACGATCACGCCGTCCGGGTCCGTGACGCGGATGCTGCGGCCGAAGTTCTCGTCGACCAGGTCGTACGCGTAACCGGCTTCCGTCAGGCGGTCCGCCACCGCCTCCAGGGGCTCGTCGGTGGTGAAGCCCAGTTCGGTGGTACCGGGCGGGCGGCCCTGGGAGACCGCGGCGTCGTGGATTCCCACCGCACCCGCCGCGGCGGACAGTTGGACCCAGACGTCCACGATCGGCTCTGGGCGGAGGGCCAGGCCGAGGCCCGTGTAGAAGCGTCGTGACGCGGCCACGTCGGCGACGTACCGGATCGGGAGTACGGTCAGCATCGTGGTGGTTCTCCTTCTCCGCGCTTCCGCGCTTCCCGGGTGGGCGTACGGGCCCGTGGTCACCGGCAGTGTCGGCCCGGGGCAGTCCGAACGGGACGCGTTCGGGGCGGAGTTCGCCGGAATCGGACACGAGGAGGGGGCCCGTTGACGGAAACCGTCACGCTCGACGCCTTGGACCGCCGGCTGATTCACGCCCTCCAGCTCGACGGACGTCTGCCCTTCAGCCGCATCGCCACCGCCGTCGGCGTACCGGAGCGCACCGTGGCCCGCCGCTACCACCGGCTCCGGTCGCGCCTGGCCCTTCGGGTCGTGGGGCTGGTCGACGGTGGGCGGACCGGGATGCTGGACTGGATCGTCAGGGTCCGCTGTGCGCCCGAAGCGGTGGAGACGCTCGCCGTGCTGCTCGCGCGGCGGGAGGACACGTCGTGGATCGCTCCGCTGGTGGGCGGCACCGAACTCACCTGCATGGTCCGTACGCCGCCGCCCGGCGACGACGGCCGGCGCTCGTTCTTCGAGCAGCTGGCCCGCACGGCGGGGGTCCGTGACGTCGCCGCGGCGTGCGTGCTGCGGCCCGTCGCCGGTGTCGGAGGGTGGGCGGGGCGGCTGGACGCCCTCGGCGAGGCGGAGCAACGCCTGTTGCTGCCGCCCCGGGCGGCCCCGGCCGACCCGGCGGCAGCCGTACCGGTGCTGAGCTCGACCGACACCGCTCTGCTGCGCGCCCTGTCGCAGGACGCGCGGGCCGACCTGGGTCAGCTGGCGGCGGCCACGGGGTGCTCGGAATCCACCGTGCGGCGGCGCATCGGGCAGCTGCGGGACTCCGGGGTCCTCGCGTTCGAGGTGGAGATCGACCCCGCCCTGTTCGGCCACCCCGTCGAGGCGCTCCTGTGGCTCGATGTGCCTCCGGCCGGGCTCCGGGCGGTCGCCGAGGCGCTGGCCGGGCACCCGCAGGTCGCGTTCGCCGCCCTCACCACGGGGCCCAGCTCCGTCTTCGTCATGGTGGAGTGCCGCAGCGTGAGCGGTCTGCACACCTACGTGACCGATGAGCTGGCCGCACTGCACGGCATCACCCGCATCGAGAGCGCCGTGACCCAGCGCCGCACGAAACGAGCCGGTCCGCTGCCGGCACCCCTGGCCGAAAAGCGCGTGAGGGTGCCGTCCGGCAGAGCCGCTGCGCAGTAGCCACGCCGAGGCTTCCCGCCGGGCTCCGCTACGGAGACCCGGACGGTACTTTTCGGACAACTGTGGGCCGCCCGGGTGAGTGCAGACAACCTGCGGGGCACCGTGCCGCCTCTCACAGTCCGGACACAGCGTCGCCACAGGTGAGTTGGGGCCGTGCTGCTCGTCCACGTTCCGTCACGCACCCGGAAGCCGGAAGTACGAGGAATGATGACCAGATCCCCGCAGGGCCGCACGAACCGTCTCACCCGCCCCTCGATCGCCGTGGCCGCGGCCGTCGCCGTGACCGCGGGCGTCGTCGCCGCCGCGCCCGACGCCAAGACGGCGGAGCCGACGCCGAAGCTCAGCCTGATCGCCGCCTCCACCTCGGTGACGCTCGACTCCTGGAAAGAGGATCCGGGCGTCTATCTGGATCTCGGGACGTATCTCACCTCCGAGAACGGCGCCTTCGAGCTCAAGGTGACCCGGAAGTCCTACAAGGACCCGGTCGTCGCCTCGCAGGTCTTCCGGAACGGGAAGAAGACCACGACCAAGGCGCTCCCCGCCGGGCTCGTGAAGGACTTCTCCGGGCTGCCGGACTTCGCGCAGATCAAGCTCACCGACGCGGCCGGCAAGACGGTGCTCAGCCAGACCGAGGCGTTCTGCCCCAACAACGCCTCCGGGCGGGTCCGGCCGGACGCCCCCGCCAACTCGAAGTATCCGCAGAGCTGTCCGGTGAACCCCTTCACCCTCGGCTCGGTGTGGGGCGTGGAGAACGGCTGGGCGTCCAACACCTACGCCGGTTACTACTCCAAGCCGGTCCAGCTGGCCGCCGGTACGTACACCGCCAAGATCAACGTGACCAAGAAGTACCGCGACCTCTTCGGCATCGCCGACCAGACGCGGACCGTCAAGGTCACCGTGCGCGAGCGCAGTTGGGAGGAGCCGCCCCCGGTCCCCGCCGGCAGCCGCAGCGCCGCGTCCGCGCACCAGGGTCACGGGGAGAGCGGAGGACACGAAGGGCACGAAGGGCACAGGAAGGCCGCCGCGCCCGCAGCGCCCTCCGCCCACGCGCACGGCGCCCCGGCCCGCACCGAGGCCCCCGCCGCCCGGACGACCGGCGCCGGCTCCACGTTCAACGTCGGCCACGGGCCCTACCCGCCGGCTCCGGCCGCCCTGCCCTGGGCACTGAAGAAGGAGTCGCTCCAGCGGGAGGCCTTCGCCGCGGCCAAGGTCGGCGACCGTGCCGGGCAGACCGACGGGTCGCGCCAGGCGCCCGGCGCCCGCCCCAACGCGAAGCGGCCCACCGGCAAGGCGGCCGTGCCCGACGTGCCCAAGCCCGACCTGCGCTCGCTGCCCGCGTACGGCATCACCGTCAGCGACGGCTACGAGGAGGTGCCCGGCAAGGACTACCTCGCCTTCAGCGCCAACGTGTGGAACGCGGGCCCGGCCAAGCTCGTCGTGGACGGCTTCCGCTCCCCGGGCAAGGAGCTGATGGACGCCTACCAGTACTTCTACGACGCCGCCGGCAAGCAGGTCGGCTACACCCCGACCGGCACCATGGAGTGGGACCCGCGCCCCGGCCACGAGCACTGGCACTTCACGGACTTCGCCAGCTACCGGCTGCTGAAGGCCGACCAGAAGGAGTCGGTGCGCAGCGGCAAGGAGGCGTTCTGCCTGGCCAACACCGACGCCGTCGACTACACGGTGAAGAACGCCAACTGGCACCCGGACAACACCGACCTGTCCACCGCGTGCGGCCAGGAGAACTCGATCTCCGTCCGCGAGGTGCTCGACGTCGGCTCCGGTGACACCTACACCCAGGACCTGCCCGGCCAGTCCTTCGACATCACGGACCTGCCGAACGGCACGTACTACATCCAGGTCCTCGCCAACCCGGAGAACCGGCTCAAGGAGACCAACCACAACAACAACAGCGCGCTGCGCAAGGTCGTCCTCGGAGGGAAGAAGGGCGCCCGCACCGTGAAGGTCCCCGCCCACCACCTGGTGGACGCCAACTAGCTCTGTCCAGCTGCGCGTTGAAGCGCTCCGCACCGTACGTTCCGCCGGCCCCGGGAAGGTGTTCCCGGGGCCGTCGGCATGCCGGGACGAAACCTTAGTTCTCGCCAACTCGCCCGTGCACCCGTAACCCCGGCCCCGCCCCACCGCGGCTCCGTGGCCGCGCCCCCGCCCCGCCACGACTCCGCCGGTCAGGGACTCGACCCGGCGCACCCACGGTGTCCGGGGCCCCACGGGCGGTTCCCCTCCACCACGCGGATGCGGAGAAGGCACTTTCGGCGGACACCGCCGCCGACCAGGCAACGCATCGGTTACTCATGCGTAGTGCACGTGTGGCGCAATTCACTCCCCTCAAGGGGTGGTTCTGCAAACATCTACGCCAACGAGATCGGGCCATACATACCGCCGCGGGGGGAGTGGCCATGGGGCTGCTCGGCGATGAGCTGGCGTTCGGGCGGGCTCTGACCGCCCCGGAGTACGAGAGCGTCATGGCCCTGGGACACCGCAAGGAGTACGCGGCCGACACCCCGCTCCTGACCGAGGGCGACCGGACCGGCCATGTGGTCATCGTGGAGCGCGGCTGGGTGACCGTCTCGCACGTCACCGACCGCGGCGCCCCCCGGCTCATACTCGGGTTACGGGGCCCCGGGGAACTCCTGGGAGAAATGGCCGCGTTGGACCAGCATCCCCGCAGCGCCACCGTACGGGCCCTCGGGACCGTCGAGGCGACCGTCATCGGCGGCGACGCGTTCCGCCGGTTCCTCGCCACCCACCCCCGGGTCAGCGGACTGGTGATCCGGCAGCTGACCTTCCGGCTGCGCAGCGCCGACCAGGAGCGCTCCGCCCTCGCCTCCCTGACCGTCCTCCAGCGCCTGGCGAGCCGGCTCAACGAGCTCTCCCGGACCGCTCCCACCGGCCCCTACGCGCCGTCCGCACCCGGCCCCGGGGCCACCGGCGCCGTCGTCCACCTCGCCCAGGACGAACTGGCCGCCACCGTCGGGGCGACCCGTGAAGCGGTCGCCAAGGCGCTGCGGCTGCTGCGCACCCAGAAGATCGTGCGCACCGGTACGCGCATGGTGGAGATCCTCGACCCCGCGCTGCTCGCTCTCCTCGCGGAGGGACACCGGGACTGAACGCCCCGCCGTGTGTAAACGGCTACAGACGGCCTTCGTCCCGGGCCGGAAGCTGTACGGGACGGCAAGCGCAGAGAGAACGGGGACACGCGGTGGAGCACGACGCGTTGGATGCCGGAGAGGCACGCTACGAGCTGGTCATCAGCGTGGACGCCAGACGTTCCGGGCAGTACGGCGACGCGGACAAGCCGCGGATGAGGGAGCGGATCTACCGGGTCCTGGAGACCGCGTTCGCCCAGGCCGGGGTGGGCCGGGACGCCGTCCACATGGAGGACCGCGGGGACGGCGTGCTGGTGTCGGTCCCGGGCCGGATCGCGGTGACGCGGCTGCTCGGCCTGTGGATGGTGGAGGTCCACGAGAACCTGCGGGAGGAGAACCGCTCCCTGCTCGTGCCGCTCGGGCTGCGGGTGGCCATGCACGTCGGTCCCGTACGCCATGACAGCCGGGGCATCAGCGGGCGTGCGGTCGATCTGACCTGCCGGCTCGCCGACTCGTCCGTCGCCCGGCAGCTGCTGGACCGCGAACAGGCCGATCTGGTGCTCGCCGTCTCCGACTCCCTCTACGTCGACGTGGTCTCCGCCGGGGGCAAGTTCATCGAGCCCGCGCGCTTCTCCCGGGCGCGGCTCGCCCTGAAGGAGGGGGAGGTCTCCGCCTGGTTCCACCTGCCGGGTCGGCCCGCGCCGGGCATCGGGCCGATCGCCCCGGAGGAGCCGGGCCCGACGGCATCCGGACCGGCCGGGGCTCCGGCCGCGGGGGCGGACGCCTCTCCGGCCGCCGCCGCTCCGGAACGCGCACGGGACGACCGGGACGACGAGGAGGACGAGGACGGGGACGCGTCCGCCCGGTACACCGCGCGGGGTGACCTGTCCGTGCACCAGCACAACGTCTACCAGCAGCCCGTGCACATCGGCCGCGTCACCGGCGCCGACCCCCGGAAGGACTGAGCATGGCCGACGAAGCAGTGGCCGAGCGTCCCGCCGAGCCCGCCGCACCGAAGGCGAAGGACGCCCGCTCCCCCGAGGCCCCGCCGCGCGGTGGGGCGCGGGGGGACGACAAGGCCAAGGACGCCCCGGACGGCCCGAACGCGCCCGGTTCCTCCGACGCCTCCGACGCCTCCGGCTCGTCCGGCTCGTCCGGCTCGTCCGACTCCGCCGACGACGAGGCCGCCGAACGGGAGAAGGAGCGCGAACGCGCCGCGGACCGCTTCAAGGACCGGACCCGCGACCCGCTCGCCGAGGAGCAGGGGGAGGAGGAGCCGACCGACGCCGCCGCCGCCACGCGCGCCCGGCGGTCCGGACAGAAGCTCCTCGCCAGCGGCCGGGACCTCATCGGCTTCGACCGCTCCGACGTCGGCCGGCTCCACATCGGCGACATCAACATCGGCCTCGACGCCCGCCGTTCGGGCCTTTCGATGCGCGACGGCCCGGTCCTGGAGGAGGAGTTGCTGCGGATCCGCCGGACCCACATCGAGCCGGAGGGGTACGTACGGCTGCGCCGGGCGCTGGAAGCCCGTCGGCTGCTGGTGCTCGGCGGGGCCCCCGGCACCGGCCGGGCCAGCACCGCGCTGGCGCTCCTGGAGGAGGTCACCCGCGACGGCGGGGGCGGGCAGAACAGCGAGCGGGTGCGCCGTGCCGACCCGGAGCGAGGGGTTCGCGGGCTGACCACGCAGGTGGTGGGCGGGGAGGGCGGCCGGCCGCGCGGCACCGGGTATCTGCTGGAGGCGTCCCTTGACCGGCCGGGCACCCTGCCGCCCGACGGCATGGACCTGGACCAGCTGGCCTCGGCGCTGGCCGAGCAGGGCTCGTACGCGGTGGTCGTGGTGAGCGTCGGCTCGGCGGCCAACCCGCTGCTGGCCGGGCGGTACGGGGCGATCTGCCCGCCCGCCCCCACCCGTGAACTGGTCGCCGTCCGGCTGCGCCAGCGGCTGGAGGAGGAACACGGCGATCCGGCACGGGATGGGGGCGGCGCCCGGGACGGGGCCCGGGACCGGGACGGGGAGTCCGACCGGGACGGGGACCGGGACGGGGACTCCGCCCGGGACCGGGACCGGGACCGGGACGGGGGCAGCGGCCTGAACGGGCACGCCGACCGGGACGGGGGCCGGGACCGGGACCGGGACGGGGACTCCGACCGGGATGGGGACTCCGCCCGGGGCCGGGGCCGGGACGGGGACCGGGTCGGGGACGGGGACTCCGCCCGGGAGCGGGACCGGGACGGGGACTCCGCCCGGGGCAGCGCCCGGGACCGGGACTCCGCCCGGGGCCGGGACGGGGACAGCGGCCGGAACGGGCACGCCGACCGGGACGGGGACCGGGGCCGGAGCCTGGACGGCAGCCAGGGCGGGGACAGCGGCCGGAGCCTGGACGGCAGCCAGGGCGGAGGCCGCAGCCAGGGCCGCCGACCCGACGACGACGGGTCGCTCTCCCGGCTGCTGGAGCGTGCGGCGGAGCTCCGTGAGGATCCCGAGGTCACCGAGGCGGTGGGCCTCGACGACCTGCGGCCCGCCGAGGCCGAGCTGTTCGCCTCGCTGCTGGCCGGGCATCTCCTGGGCTCCGTCGGCCGTGAGGAGCTGCTGTCCGGCTGCCGCGGTCTCGCGGCCGTCCAGGCGTACGAGTGGTTCGCCGGGGTGGACCGGGCCCTGGCCGCCCCGCCGCCCGGCGACGGCCGGACGCCCGTGCGCTCCGGAACCGCCGCCCTGTTCCACCCGGTGGCGTTCCGGATCGCGCTCGCGGTCCTCGGCGGCGCGTCGCACAGCGCGGTGTCCGCCGCCGCCCACCTGCTGACCTGGGAACTGTCCGTACAGAGCGATCCGGACAGCACCCCCGCGCGCCCCCTGTTCTGCGACGATCCGGAATCCGACCTGGCGCTCTCGCGCGCCCGTCCGGCCGACGGGGTCGTCGACGTGGCGGGCAGCGAGGTGACGGGGCGGCTGATCTTCTACCGGGGAGCCGCGCTGCCCGCCGCCGTGCTCGCCGAGCTCTGGGACCGGCACTTCCCCGTCCGCGCCCCGGTCGTCCGCTGGCTGCGCCTGCTCGCCGACGACCCCCGGCCCCAGGTGTCGATGCGCGCCGCGGTGGCCGCCGGGGAGCTGTCCGTACGCGACTTCGAGCACGGGTACGCGGAGCTGATCCGGCCGCTCGCCGAAGCTCCCTCGCCCCGCCGCAGGGTCTTCGCCGCCACCGCGCTGGACCAGGCCGCCGGCCACGCCTCGCACCGCCGGGCGGTGCGCAAGGTGGTCGACAACTGGTCGCGGCACGGCACACCGGCCCTGCGCTGGACGGCGGCCATGGCGCTGGGCTACGGCCGCTCCGCCGACTCGATGGACGACACCCTGGACACGCTGGCCGGGATCGGGGTCCGCGACGACGGGGAGCAGCTGGCCGTGGCCTCGCTGAACGTCGTCCGGCTGCTGACGCTCCCGGAGTGCGCCACCGTGCTGCGGCGGCTGGCCGACTGGACCGGGCACCGCGGCGAGGAGTACCAGGACCTGGCGCTGGTGAGCATCGTCCGGCTGGCGCTGACCGACGTGGACGAGGTCCTCGACGACGAGCCCGGCACCCCGCTGGGCGACCGGGGCGACTGGCCACTGCTGCTCGCGCTGGCCGCGACCCGGCCCGAACTGACCGGGAAGCTGGCCGACCTGTTCTGGACGGCGCTCAACACCGCCCGGTCCCGGGACGTCGCGCTGGACGCCCTGGAGACCCTGTTGCGCTCCGCCTCGCGCAAGGACGGCCGCGCGTGGACGCGGGAGGGGCTGGCCGTGCTGCTGCCCGCCCTGACCGCCGAGGAGCAGGACCGGCGGCGGCTGGACTGGCTGCTGCGCCGAATGATGAGGGATCAGGACCGTCCGCTCGCCGAGGAACGGGCGCGCGCCCTGTGGCGGCTCGCCGTGCCCGCCCGGCAGCGGCGGTCCGAAGAGGAGGAGAGTCATGGCTGAGGAGAACGGCGGGGCGGAGAACGGGGCGGTGGACCCCTCGCGGCCCGCGGGCCCGTTCCTGCGGGAGTACACGCCGACGGGCCCGTTCCGGCAGGGCGGCGCCCGCACCACGTCGGTGCTGTTCTACCGGCGGGGCTACAGCGTGGCCGGTGTCTCCGGCATCGACCACTACGACAAGCCGCCGCTGGCGCGGCCGCACACCATCTGCGAGATCGCCACCGGCACCTTCGTCACCACCCTGAAGATGGAGCTGCCCGCGTCCGGGGGCGCGACGTTCTTCAAGGCCGAGGTGGACATCCAGTGGACCGTCGAGGACCCGCACCTGGTGGCGGTGCAGGTGGTCACCGACGTCGCCGAGCGGCTCACCGCGCCGACCCTGGAGCGGCTGTGGGAGATCTCCGCCCAGCACCCGGTGCACCAGGCGGAGCAGGCCCGCACCGCCATCACCCAGGCGTGCGTCTCCGGCCAATGGAACGACCTCGGCACCGACCTCGGACTGCGGGTGCGCCTGTACGTACGGCTGCGGGTGGACGACCGGACGATCGGCCACGAGGAGAAGGTCCGGAGCCAGCGGAGCGAGGACGAACTGGCGCGGATGCGGCAGGAGAACTACCTCAGGATGCTGCGCGGCGGTGATCTGGACCAACTCAGCCACATTCTGGCCGCGAACCCCAAGGAGGCCAACAACTTCCTGGAGAAGATCCGCCAGGAGGGCCGGCAGGACGAGAAGGACCGCGTCGACCGGCTCATCTCCATGATCGCCAACGGTCAGATCCACTCCGACGGGATCGAGACCCAGGTACTCGAAGACCTCAGCCGGCAGCACCTCGGCATCCAGGGTGCCATCGGCACCCGGCCCGCCCGCCGCGCCCCCCGCCAGCTGGCGCCCGCCCGCGACGAGCCGTTCACGCCCGAGTGGGTGTCGGACGAGCCTCCCGTGCGGCAGCCCCGCCCGCCCGTCCGGGACGCCGAACCGGAACCGCCCGCGCCGCGCGACCGCAACCGCGACGACGGCTGGGGCTGGGTGGAGGGCGACGGATGAGCGCCGACGGAACCACACGGACTTCCCCCGCCCCGACCGTGCCGGTGCCGGACGGGGGTCAGCACGGGCCGGACAGGGCGGGGGAACGCATCGCGGAACGGCTCCTGGTCACCGTCCGGGAGGACCTCGGCAGGGCCGACTCCAAGGCGGCCGTGCTGCTCTCGGGGGCGCTCGCCCTGCCCGCCTTCCTCATCGGGCGGCACGGCTCGCCCGACTGGCGGGGCCCCGGCGACCTGGCGCTGGTGGCCGCGGGCGTGCTGTGGGTGGTCGCGGTGGCCGCCCTGGTCCGCGCGCTCCTGCCGCGTACGGGCACGGTCCGCGACCGGGAAGGGGTGACCTACTTCGGGGACCTGCTGGCCCCGTTCGACTACGACGTGCTGACCGCACGCGTCACCGAGGCCGGCCGCGACCCGGTCGGCTGGCTGCTCGTCCAGGCCGTGGACGTCAGCGCCATCCTGTCCGCCAAGTACCGGGCGATCCGCTGGGCGGTCGCCACGCTCGCCCCGGCGGCCGCGCTGGCTCTCGCCTGGAGCCTGGCCGGGCGCTGACCGCCCCGCACGGGTGTGCCGCGTCCAGGGGCACACCACCGACGACTACACAGAGTGATCATGCAAGCACCTGGCGACACCACCAGGCACGCAGACACGCCACGCAGACACGCAGACACGCAGACACGCAGACACGCAGACACGGCAACGACAGTAAAAGGGGACGGTCGTGCGAAATGACCGAAGAAGAGGCCCGACCGGCACCGGCCGGGCCGGGCGGGCGGCGCTCGCCGTCCTGGCCGGTGCGGCCCTGCTCACCTCCCTGACGGCACCGGCCGCCGCCGATCCGGAGCCCGCCGCGGCCGCCGCGCCCGCCTTCGCCTCCGTCAACTACGCGGTGGCCGTCGACCAGTCCGCGAGCCTCGCGCCCGCGGACATCAAGGCGGAGAAGGCCGCCGCCGCCCGGATCGCGCTCGGCGACGTCTCGGCGACCTCCCACATCAGCGTGTTCGGCTTCGCCGCCGCCGAATCCGCCGACCAGCGGGCGGTGGACCCCGTGTGCCCCCGTACCCGACTGGACGCGGCAGGACGGGAGTCGGTCGGGGGCTGCGTGGAGAAACTGCGCGGCCGCAAGAAGAGCGAGGGCACGGGGACGGACTTCCCGAGCGCGATCCGCCAAGGCGTGCACGAACTGAGCTCGGGCACCGACCCGTCGGTCCCCCGGGTGCTGTTCCTGCTCACCGACGGGGAGATGGACGTCACCGGCAGCCCCCAGTACGGCGACCCGGCGCACCGCGAGGCCGAGGGGAAGCGGCAGTTGGAGCTGGAGCTGAAGAACGCCGCCGCCAAGAACGTACAGATCTGGCCGCTGGGCTTCGGTCCCGACCCGGACAAGGAGCAGCTCGACAAGATCGCCGCCGGCGGCTTCCAGAAGGGCTGCGTCGAGCTGCCGTCCGCCCGCCCCACCGCCCGCAAGGTCTCCGGGGCCAAGGACGTCGGGCGGGCGCTGGAGAAGATCTTCGCCGCCGCGCACTGCCTGCGCTACGAGGCGGGTCCGAGCAAGCGCCCGCCCGCCACCCTGCCCATCACCATCTCGCCGCTGGCGACCGTGGGCAGCATCGTCGTCGACAAGGGCACCCCCGAGGTGACCGTCACCTACACCGACCCGCTCGGCAACAAGGTGCCCACCGCCGGGAAGTTCGAGGACTCCACCTTCGAACTCGCGGGCGGCGGCGGCACCGTGGAGGCGCTGAAGATCGTCGACCCGGTGCCCGGCCGGTGGAAGGTCGACGTGAAGGCCCCCGAGGGCCACCGCTCGCTGCCCGTCGGCGTCAGCGTCCTGTGGCAGGGGGAGCTGCGCGGCTCCATCACGATGGACCCGCCCTCCCCGCAGGCCGGGGAGAAGGCGACCGTCACCATGCGGCTCCAGACCCGTGAGGGCTACGAGATCAAGGACCCGGCCGACTACGCCGGACTGAAGGTCAGCAGCAGCCTCACCGGCGACGGCTTCGCCCCGCTGCCCCTGCGGCTCACCGACGACGGCAAGGGGCCCGACCCCACCAGGAGCGACGGCTCCTTCAGCGGTACGGTCACCGTCCCGAAGAGCGCCGACGGGGCCCTGAAGGTCAGCGGCACCCTCACCGCCTCCGGGCTCAGCGCCGACACCCGGAGCGAGGGCGGCCAGGTCGCCCCCGGGGCCCTGCCCGTCACCACCGCCCTCGGCCCGGTCCGCGGCGACGGCCACCCCGGGGACACGGTCACCGCGAACCTCTCCGTCACCAACACCACCGACGCCCCGCACACCCTGAAGCTGTCCCTCGCGGACGTCCGGGCCGGGCTGCTCACCGTGAGCCCCGCCGAGATCGTGGTGAAGCCCGGCGCGTCCTCCACCCATGAGATCAGGCTCCGGATCGGGCCGGAGAAGTCCTTCGACGGGCGGCTCGACGACGGCCCCCTGGGCATCGGGGGCACCGTCACCGTCCAGGACGCCACCGACGGCGACCGCACCCTCGTGCGCACCCCGCTGTCCGTCCAGGTCACCCCCGAACCCAGCCTGCTGGACCGGTACTGGTGGGTGCTGGTCGGCGCCGTCGCGCTGATCGTCGTCGGCGTCCTGGTGGCGCTGGCCTGGCTCCGGCAGCGGCGGGGCCGCCGCGACCCGCACGGGCTGACGCTCCATCTACTCTCCGAGGACGGCGACGTGCTCGGCGTCCACACCGCCGGACACGGCCAGAAGCAGTGGTACGCGTTCGACATCGCCGAGGCGCACAGCAACCCGCGCATCGAACGGCGCACCAACGGCCGGTACGCCGTGCAGCGCAGCCCCGAGGGGGGCGCGGTGCTGCGCAGGAACGGCGGCCGCACCCGGGAGCGGCTCACGGCGACCGGGCGGGTCGATCTCACCGACCGGCTGAGCCTCTCCCTCGGCGAGGACTCCGTACGCACCACCGCCCCCGGGCGGCCCGACCCGGTGGCCACGACCGGTGGGAGCGACGACTACCTGTGAGGCGCGCGCCGCCCGCCACCCGGCGGGCGGCGCCGCAGGACCCCGCGGGGGGGCCCGCCCCCCCCCCCCCCGCGCCGCGGGCGGCGCCCCCGCCCCCCCCCCCCCCCCCCCCCCCGGGGGGGCCGCCGAAGCCGCGGCCCCCCCCCCCGGGAGCCCGCCCCCCCACCGCGA
>NZ_JBIVUV010000025.1:0-138299 GCF_044768525.1 Streptomyces sp. NPDC091287 | reverse complement strand
CCGGAGATCGCGGCGCGCTCGGCGGCGACGGCCTGTTCGGCGCGGGTGAGCTCGCGGCGGACGGAGACCATTGCGAGGCGGCCGCCGGCCTTCGCACGCTCGGCGTCGACCCACTGCTGGGTGTGGCTGTCGAGGGGCTTGGCGTGGTGGCGCAGCACGACGGTCCACATGACCTTGGCGAGCCCGGACACGGTCGCGGCGACGCAGCCGATCGCGAACTCGCCGGAGATCCATCCGTGGGCGCCGACCGCGCCCATGGCGATGCCGAGGGCCACGTACCCGGCGCGGCGCGGGAGGGCGGCGCGCTCCTGGTCGTAGCGGGCGAGCCACTCCAGGGCCATGCAGGACAGCCACACGAGGTCGAAGACCAGGGCGGCGGCGTACGCGGCGGCGGTGAGGGGGACGACGATGTCGAGGAGGCTGCCGATGCTCGCGGTCGACCAGACGACCGAAGCGACGCCGATCACGGCGGCGGCCGCGGTGACCCCGGTCAGCACGACGCGGTCCCAGTCACGCGGGGGCTGCGGGACGTCGACCTTGTAGCGGTCGAGGACGAGGTGGGTGGTGCCGTCGATGGTGTGCGGGACGAGGCGGCTGCGCTCGACGGTGCGGGTACGGCTCATCCGAGGGCCCTCACGATCAGGAAGGTCGGGAAGGCGACCGCCCAGACGAAGACGAGCAGGTACAGGAAGCGCATGGGGTACTCCGGGGCGTGGGTCGGCCGGGCGCAGCGGGTGCGCCCGGCCGGGCGGTTCAGCGGATGGGCGCGGACGCGTTGCCCGACGCACGGGCGTGGGCTAGCGCGTTGCGGGCGTCAGCGGTCCGGGGACCACGCCCGTAGTCGGCGGCGGCCTGCCGGTGCAGCTCGGCCACGCGCCCGGCCTTGCGGAGGAGCAGCGCGTACTCGCCGCGGGTGATGGGCCGGTCGATCGTCGGCATCAGCCGGAGCAGCGCCCGCTCCAGGGTGTGGCTGGCCGGGGTGTCGTACCCGGCGGCGTCCGTCGCGTACCGGAGGGCGAGCGCCTGGCGGCGCGGGGGGAGGATCGGGCTGGCCGGCCGGATGGTGGTGAGCCGGTCAGCGATGTCGAGGAGTAAGCGGGGCGCGGTGGCCGTCTGGTCGGCGGTGGCCGCGCGGCGCAGGGCTTCTTCAGCCTGGGCGCGGTCGGTAGGGTCGGGCATGGTCATTCCTCCTGGTTGAGTCAGGTGGGATGGCTGGCCCCGGCCATGTGGCGTTCCCGCGCCGGCCGGGGCCGTTGTGCGTTAGTAGCTGGGCTACTTCCCCAGACTGTACGGGGCCCCGTACACTCGGGCAAGTGGCCCGCCCAACGGAATGAGGCTGGGTGTGACCGAGGAGGCGCAGCGCGTGATCGACGCCATGAATGCCGTGGAGGCGATGCCCGACCCGCAGGAACGGGCGCGGGCAATCGGCGAGGTGATGGCTGACCAGGCGGAGCGGGGGAAGCGGTGGCGCGAGCTGCGACGGCAGGTGGTGCTCGACATGCGCGCGGAGGAGCCGCCCGTCTCGTACCGGAAGATCGCTGCCGCGCTCAAGGTCTCGCTGGCTACGGTGCAGGACATCGAGCGCGGTTACACCGGATCAGGCCGGGACCGCCCCCGGGTGAAGCCGCGCGCGGAGTAGCTGGCGCAGCAGAGCCCCCGGCCGTAACGGTCGGGGGCTTCGTGCTGCTCGGGCTGCTGCGACCGAGAAGGCGCGGCACTCTGGGTGTATGGAGCAGGCGCCGATCGTCGTGCGCCGGCCGTCGCCCACGGGCGGCCGGCACGTCACCGTGCGCGGCCGGATCCTGGGGCTGGCCTACTCGGATCACGACCTGGTGGTGTTCCTCGCAGACGCGGGGCTGCTGGATCCGGATCTGCTGCTCGATGATCCGGCGTGGGTGGATTGGCGGGGTGGCCGCGCCCACGGCTGGGGCGCGGCCTGACTCACTCGGTGAAGGCGCGCTCCAGCGCACCGGCGATCGGCGCGTCCCAGTCTCCCGTCAACACCGTAAGGTCCCTCCGGCCGGAGACCCTCGACAGACCGAAGTACGCCTCGATCTCCCGGCCCGGATGCCCTTCGCCGATCACAACGGCCATGGACGCCCTCCGCAAGTCGTGCACTCCAGCAGCCAGACTGGCGTGCCGAGCTGCGCGCTGGATGCCTGCTCTGACTTGGTCTGAGCGAAGGCCGAGGAGCAACGGCTCGTCCGCGCTGGTCTCCGCCTCGGTCGCCAGATAGGCGTCGACGGCAGCGGCCGCAGTGAGAGCGATCCGGATCCGGCGTTCCTGGGTGCGCACTGGTGCGACGCGGACCGTGGGCGCTGGACCTGGTGTGTAGTCGGCGACGGTGAGGCGGAGGGCTTCGTCGCGGCGCAGGCCAGCGAGGAGGTAGAGGTGCGCTGCGGCGGAGAGGAGTGGGCTCTCCACGTGTACAAGGAGCGTGCGGGCTTCGGCTGAAGTGAGGACGGGTCGCTCGGTGGTAATCGGCATGGTGCCTCCGTTGGCGGTGGCTTCGACGATAGCGATGGGCGCGGGCGGTGGGGGGCAGTTCTGGGTTCAAGGTGCGGGCTCAGTCCGTGGTCCGCTGGGCGGCCAGCCACTGCACAAGGTCGGCGAGCACCGGCGCCGGGGGCGGGTCGGCAGGGACGGTGAGGAGCCAGTGCGCCGGCCGGAGGGTGAGGCGCTGCTCCTCGGTGGTCCACCAGTACGGGCGGCCGTGGAACCAGACAGTGCGGGACCGATCGTTGGGGTGCACGAGTCAGCCCTCCGTGGTGATGGGTTCGTGGTCGTACTCCGGGCGTCCGCAGATGCCGGGGCCGGGCTGGGTGCAGGGGTGGAGGTGGCCGTCGCCCTGGTAGGGGTGGGTCGTGACCGGGCCGGTGGTCAGCCACCACCGCATGCCGTGCTGGTCGGCGTGGCTGCCCTGGTGCCCGGGGCGCAGCACGCACTCGCTGTACTGGCCTGGGTGGATCCAGGTGAAGGCTTCCGACGGCTGGTCGCCGCAGTGCTCGGCCGGGCCGGGCCGGGCCGCGTCGAGAGCAGCGTGCACCGCGCCCCAGATCATTGCGTTCCGCTCGACGATCGTGCGGGGCAAGAAGTCGTGGGGCTCGTTGCGGATGTAGGCGAACACGGCTTCGTAGGACGGGTTCTGGAGGCCGGCCTGCGCCGGAGCAGCAGCGGGCTGCTCGTCGAGGAACACGATGCGGGTCGCCCCGCCGTGCCCGTGGACGCCTTCGACGGAGGCAAGCCCTTCGGGGTGCGGGGTGGTGGTGGGCCAGCGGCCGAGCCAGTGGACGGCGGCGTGGCCGTCGCTGAACACGACGCCGTCGGCGACGTGCCCGGTGCCGGACACGCCGGAGACGTCTGTGTCGCGGCAGAGTTGGAAGTGGCGGGGGTACTCGGTCATCGGGTCGCCTTCCCGTCCTGGTAGAGCTCGGCGCGGACCTTGTGCACGCCCTTCATGCGCTGTCCGGCTTTGCCGTAGCACCAGGCGCCGGGGACGCTGCCGCAGTCGGAGCAGGCGACGACCAGCTCGGGCTTGCGGATAGTGGGTTCGCGACGGGGCATGACGTGCTCCTTCGGGTGGGTGGGTCAGGCGGTGGCAGCGCGTTGGTCGCGGTCGCGTGCGGCCCGGCATCGGGGGTACGGGCAGCCGTCGACCGGGGGCCGGTGGTGCTGTTCGCACATGGCCCGCTGGTCGATGCACTGCCCGGCGGTCAGGCGGGCGTTGTCGGCCTCCAGCTCGCGGATGCGGATGGCCTGCGACAGCACCTGGGTCTTGTGCCGGTCGTCGGAACAGATGAGCGGAGCGCCGAGGGCGAGGGCGTGAATCTCGGCGCGGAGGTTGTCGACGAGGGTCATGCCTGCTCCGGCTGCCTGCTTCCAGTCGGCGAGTCGCTGCTCCAGCTCCCCGACGAGCTGGGCCAGCTGCTCGCCTTCGGCGGGGAGGATGACGCCGCGCCGTGCCCGGTCGAGGAGGTGGTGGAGGCGCTCGGGCTGGGTGGTCACTGGGCCCCCTCGGTGGTGGTGATGCGCGCCAGGCGGAAAAGGCGCGGGGTGTACGTCCCGGTGTCGTCGCGGACGGGGATCCATGCCACGGCGTCCCCGAAGTTGTGCCGAGCGTCGATGAGGCGCTGGAGTTCGGCGATCCAGTCGGCGGGCATGTCAACGGTGACGTTCTCGGGCTGGTCGGTGTCGTCGGGCTGCCAGGTGAGGGAGGCGATCACGGTGTGGTCCTTCCGGTTCAGGGGTGGCCGCCCTGGGGTGGGGCGGCCACACAGCAGCGGGTCAGTGGGTGCAGCAGAGGTGGCGGGGTCCGGGGTGGGCCCGTCCGCAGCGGCAGACGGGGCGCCGCCGGCGGGCCCGGTCGGTGCGGTGGTGGTGTCGGAGGCGGTGCAGGATCGCGCTGAGCATGTGGTGTCTCCGTGGGTGGGCCGGGATCACCCGGCAGCAGGGGCGGGGGTGGTGGCTACGTCCGTGCAGAGGCGGCACGGGTTCGCCTTGCGGCAGCCGAGCAGGTGCGGCTGCTCGGTCCAGCGGCGGACGGTCGTCAGCTCCGGGCGCACCCCGTTGGCGATCAGGTGCTCCTGGGCGAAGTCGGCGTCCTCGCGGTCGAAGGGGCCAAGTTCGACGCTGCCGCCGATGATCAGCGTGCTGAGGTGTCGGAGGCGGCCGTTGCGGCGGAACTGGGCGGCGGACTGGGTCCACCACTCGGTGGGGCTGCCGCCGATGCTGTAGAGGCGGGCCTCGTCGATGACGACGCCCCACTTCTCGGGTGCGGGCGCGGTCCCGGCGACGTCGAGGGCGAGCTGCACGGTCACCGGGTCTCCTCGGGCGCGGCAGGGACAGCGGGGGTCTCGTCGTCGGCCTCGCTCATCGCGGTCAGCAGCGCCTTGACGGTGATGGTGTGGTAGCCGGGGCGGCCCGAGCACAGGCGCTCGACGGCGTGGATGCGGCGCGCGAACCGGCGGGCGGCGGCCTCGGGGCCCTCGGTCTGGTCGGTGCCCGCCTCCTCGGGGTGGTGTGCCCCGGCGGCAACCTCACCGGCCAGACGGCTCAGCTCGGCGATGTCGGCGCCGATCGTCTTACCCCACGCGCCCTGGTCGCCCTCGTCGAGCACGTCCTGGAAACCGACGGCGTGTGCGGCAAGGCGGCGGATTGCGGCGTAGACGGTGGCAGGCACGGTGGCCCGGTCGGCAGGCGCGGGCGGGGCGGCGGCTCGGCGCAGCAGCTCGTCGAGCGCACCGGCCGTACCCGGGTAGCCCTTCGCGATGACGAAGTTCCGCAGGTGCTCTGTGGGCAGGTCCACCTCACAGGTGAGGCCGCAGTGCGTGTGGATGCCAACGGCGTGCTCGCGGTCAGTCTCCTCGCGGTCTTCGCGCTGCTCCCGCTCCTCGTCGGTCTCCTCGGGGATCGGCGTGAGGCTCGCGTGCAGTCGGGCCAGAAGTCGGGTCTTCTGCTGCCCGTCGGCCGGGCCGAGGTCGTCCGCCTCGCTCGTGGTGCCGAGGAGCTGCCGTCCGCAGCGGGCCCCTTTCAGCCACTCCCGGACGTCCCCGGTCGTGATCGGGCGCTGGGCGCGGTCGGCGATGTTGCAGCACTCCCCGACGAACGCGAGCGCGTCGCGGGCTTGGTACAGCTCGGTGTTGAGCTCATCAGCCATCTCGCGGGCCTCCTCGGCGGTGGCGGCGGGGGTCTTCGGCGGCATCCACTCGCAGGCGCAGCCGTTGGCGCACCCGTATGCGCTGTGCTCGTCGGCCGGGTGCGGGCAGCCGCACGTCGTGGTGCCGAGGAGCTGCCGGGCCACCGCCAGGGCGGCATGCACGAGCGTCGCGACGACCCCGTACTCCCCAGTGGCGTGATGCTCGGACGCAGCGGCCATGCGGTCCAGCAGGGCAGCCATGGCCGGGTCGGCGGTCCGGCCGGCGGCGGCGCGCAGGGTCTCGGCGGGGGTGGTGGTGTCGGGCATCAGGGGCTCCAGGTGATCGGTACGGTGGTGGGGCGCCCGCCGGCTACGACCCGGCGGGCGCACTGCGTGGTCATGCGGCGGCGCGGTACGCGGTGGTGGACTCGCGGTCCTGCGGGGTGTGAATGACCGCCCGCAACCGTTCCCCGATCCACTCGCCGACCTGGGGAGAGACCGCGTTCCCGAACCCATCGACCTGGTCCCGGGCCGGGCCCCAGACGATGAACTCGCCGCGGTAGTCGTTGAAGTCGACGTCGAAGCCGCAGCCGCGCCCGACCTCGTAGGCCCGCATCATGCGGAAGTAGCAGTCCTCCAGCGGCATCTCAGCAAGCGAGGCCCGCCACTGGGCCATGAGCAGCGCGGTGGTGTCGTGGACGGTGAGGGTGCCGAGCGGGTCGGACAGAGGATGCGGCGCGGTCTCGTTCCCCGTGCTCCCGTTCTGCTTGTACCAGCCGGCCGCCGTGAGCAGCCCGGGGATCTGGTCCGACGTGACCGTGGGCATCGCCTCGGTGTGCACGGTCGGCAGGGTGTTCTGCCGGAAGGGAATCACCCCGGAGGACACAACCGCGAGGGTCTCCGATCCGACCTGGGTAGGCAGCGGGACACCTGCGCCCCGCGGTGCGCCCTGGAAGTTGTCGACCGCGAGAGCGATGGGCGGTGCGATGAGACCGGTGGTGTTGGTGGCGGTCTGCGCCCACAGGGGCTGGTGGAGGCCACGGGATCGGCAGGTGGACCCGGGGCGCTCGTAGGTGTTCCCGGCCGCAGCGATGAGGGCGCCGGTCGACAGGACCGACGTCTCCTGCTGGCTGGTCTGCGTGGACAGGGGCTGCCACGGGTGCTGCTCCGATCCGTGCACGGCTTTCGCCGGCATGAGGACCGCGGGGAAGTCGGCGAACTTCTGTCGGCAGCGCTCGGCGCGGGCCATCGTCGACCTGGCGAGCGGTCCGACGAAACCGTCCTTGAATGTCTTGACCGGCTTGTCGCCGATCCGGACGCCGAGGTCGGTTAGGTCCAGGGCGGCCAGCGAGGGTGTCATCGGCGGGACAACCGGGCGGCGGCAGGACGGGCACCGGTACTCGTACTGCTTGCCGTAGCGCACTGACCCGGTGGGCGGGACTCCGGTCTTCCACGTCCACACAGCTTCGACGTCCCTGTCACAAGGCTGGCAGCGGGACACGGGGCGGTGCTCCAGGTCGGGCGCGGACAACGCCTTGTCCCAGAACGCGATGTACAGCCGGTCGCGGGACTGCGGCACGCCAAAGAACTGGGAGTTGAGGTAGAGCACCTTGTGCCGGTAGTTCAGCAGGTCGAACTGCTTGAGCCACCACCTATACGTCGACCCGTCTCCGACTTTGGCGCGGCCGGGCACCGCAGCGCCCCACGAGGTGAGTTCGGTGGTGCACTCGATCAGGATCAGCCGCGGGCGGTGCTGGGCGGCGTAGTGCAGGACGCAGTTCGCGGTGGCCCGGTCCCGCTCCGACTTGGTGACGCGCGCCTCGAAGTCCGGGTCTTCCAGCTCGAAGAGCGTCAGGCCTTGCTCGTACGCGCGGACCGTGTTGGCCTGCGAGTGGTTGACGCAGGACACCCCGGCGACGAGGAGGTCGGCCGGCGGGAGGTCTCGCGCGGAGTGGTAATCGGCTGCATCGGGGTCGACTAGGTCGGCGATCCAGTGTTCGGCGTCAGGGTGGTTCGCCTCGTGGACCTCGACCTTGTAGGGGTTGTGGTTCGCGGCCATGATCGTCGTGAATCCAGCGCGCCGGATTCCTTCGGTGAGTCCGCCGAAGCCGGAGAAGAGGTCGACGGCGATGTACTCGTCGTGGCGGAAGCGGCGCCGTCTGGTGGGCGGCCGGTGGGTGGCGGTCTGCGGATTCTTCATCATGAGGCTGCTCCTGGTGGTTGGGCTGGGGGCTGGTTGGTCCGGGGCTTATGCGGCGGGGTGGCTGCCGGTGGTGGGGTCGCAGCCGAGGTGGGTGTCGTATCCGCGGGTGGCCCAGTCGGGGTTGAGGGGGGTGTCGCAGATGGTGCAGAGGGGCTTGGTGCTCTCGCCTGTTCCCGCCGTTCCCTCCCCGTTCCCCCTCTCCGAGGGGGGAACGTGGGGAACGGGGGGCGTTCCCGGTGTTTCCCCGGGTGTTCCCGGAAACGTTTGACCTGGGGTTTTGTCTGTTCCCGGGGTGTTCCGGGAACGCGTTCCCGGAAACGTCTGGGGGAGGGGGTCGGGGAACGCTTCTGGGGAAACGTCGAAATCGGGCTTTTCGGTCCTGGTCTTGCGGTACTTGACGGCGTCGGCGATCTTCTCGTTGCGGGCTGAGATCTGGAGGTCGGCGAGCTTCTGGCGGACCTGCCGGTTGCCTGCGTCGTTGGGGACGCCGGCGCGGTCGAGGGCGGCGACGATGTGCTCGACGGTGCCGGGGACGGCGGCCATGCCGCTGTCGGCTTCGTAGGTCATGACGATGTGGCGGGTGCCGCCGTGGGCCCAGTTGTCGCCGTCCCGGCGGGCCTGGCGGACGATGGAGAACTCGTCGGGGCCGATGCCGGTGCGGGTGTGGGTGCGCTTGAGGGACAGGGTGCCGCCGCCTTGCGCGGAGAGCTCCCACACGTGGTCGACGTCCTGGGTCTTGGCGGACGAGCCGCGCCCGCCGCGGTCCTTGTCCTTCCCGAAGTGGTCGAGGCGTACGGAGCTAATGCGGTCGCGCTTGAGGGGCAGCAGGGTGTGCCGGTAGAGGGACAGCCAGGTGTCGGCGTCGTTCTCGGGCCCGCTGATGAATCGGGACACGGTGTCGATGACGACGAGTTCGGCGCCGGTGGCGTTGACGAGGGCGATGAGGTCCGCGCCGCCGCCGGCGGTGTCGAGGGGCCGTACTGGGGGGAAGGACGCGTAGCGGAGGTGGCCCATGTGGCGGGGTCCGGCGCCGAAGGACAGGAACCGTTCCTGGACCTGCTCCTGCCCGTTCTCGGCGTCGAGGTAGAGGATGCGGACGGGGTCCTGGGGCGTGTCGTCGAGGAACGACTGGCCGGTGGCCATACGCCACATCCACTCCTGGCAGAACAAGCTCTTGCCGGCCTTGCCGTCGCCGACGAGGGTGATCTGCTGGCCGGGGCCCATGAGCTTTCCGGGGAGGAGCTGGATGGCTCCGAAGTCGGTGGCGAAGAAGCTGTTCCAGTCGAGGAGGGCGGCGACGAGGTGGGCGGGTCCGCGGCCGGTGTTCTCGCGGAGCTGTTCGCCTTGGTGGAACGCCTGGACGAGTGCGTCGAGTTCGTCTCCAGCGGCCCCGTTGCGGACGGCCTGCTTGAGGTCGTTGGAGTGGGCGTCGTAGCGGCGTTGCCGGGCGGACTCGTAGATCCGCTCGGTGAATTCGGGAAGCAGCGCCGGGTTGAGGTAGTCGGTGCCGAGCTTGATGATCAGGTTGCCGTTGTCGACCTCGCGGAGCCGCCCCTGCTTCTCGATCTCGGCGCGGATGAGGACGGGGTGGGGTTCGGCGGTGCCGGAGGCGATGAGCCCGGCGACGGTGTCCCAGATGAGGCGTCGGGACGGCTGGTAGATGTCGTCCCGGGTGATGAGGCTGCTGGCGTCGGTGTACGCCTGCTTGCTGTGCATGACTGCACCGATGACCAGGTCTTCGGCCTCGTCGTCGTGGGGGGTGTTCAGGTTGAGGCCGTCGTGGTCCGCCTGGTCGCGCGGGTTCATGTGGCGGACAACATCCACGGGGACGGGCTCCGATCAGAAGAGGGTCGTCGGCTGCGCTGTGCACTGGTGGTCGGTGACGTGGGGGTGGGGGCAGTCGGTGGGGTGCCATCGGTGGATCCAGCGGAGCCGGGTGGGCCGGTGGTCGCCGGTGAGCAGGCACCAGATGAGCCGGTTCGGAGTGCGGACCTCGGCCTGTTGGGCGGGGGTGAGGGGGGTGAGGTCCGCGGTGACCTTGATGGCGGCGGTGTTGCCGACCCATTGGGTGAGGGTGGGTGCGGAGCAGGAGGGGCAGCGGCGGGTGCTGGTGCTGCCCTTCCTGCTCGCGCGGGCCATCAGGCGGGGGTGCCGTTCATGACCGGCTGGTCGATGTGCTCGCCGATCGCGGTGACGACATCGGCGAACGCCGTGCGACGGACCTCGTCGGGGCGCTCCAGCTTGTAACCGAGGAGGAGCCCGTTCTGCCCGATGCGGTAGCGGAGGCGGGCGGTGAGCCGGTAGCCCTCGGACCCCTCGAACGGGACCAGGCCGATCGTGAACGTCTCCGGGACGGACAGCTGCCCCTTCTGCCCGGCCTTCGCGGTGCCGGTCTCGACGTACTGGAACTGCCGCTGCCCGGAAGAGAGCCGGCTTGCGGACTGGAAGTCGACCTTGGAGGTGGCCTGGAACGACTGGGCGATCTCCAGCATGTCGGCGGCCGACGGCTCCAGCAGCTCCGGCAGGTGGTCCTCGAGGAACTCGGCGAACTGTTCCTGGTCGACGAGCTTTCCGTCGCGGGCGGCCCACTGCTTCCACGCTTCGGTCTCGCGGAGGGCGAGCTTGAGGACGTGCTGGTTGAAGCGGGGGGCGTTGGCCTGGTGGGCGTCGAGGACAGCGGTGATGGTGAGCCGGTCGGAGTCGGCGTAGACCTCGGAGTCAATGTCGGCGTGCTTCTCGAAGTACGCGTGGAAGCTGACGGCGTCGCGCACGGTGGTGACGCCGAGCTTCCGGTCGGGGGCGGTGGCGGGGCCGGTGAGGTCGACTTCCTTGATCCCGGTCGGGGTGTGGAAGGCGTAGTACTTCCCGGGCTCCAGCTCGGCCGGCGGGGCGGAGCGGAGTGCGGTCTCGACGATGGTCTGCGCTTCGCCGTTGGTGGAGGCGAGTTCGGTGTAGGTCATGGTCAGGCGTCCTTGAAGGTGTTGGTGGCGGGGGCCGTGCGGAAGTCCATGGCCATCTGTCGGGGGTCCTCGCGGACGGGCAGCCCGTCGTCGTCGAGGAAGTACAGGGACTTGACCGGGGTGGACTTGGGGGCCTTGACGGTGGACTCCACGCCGATGGGGAGGGGCGCGGACTCGACGCCGTTGGCGGGCGGGTCGACGACGATCGTGATCGTGAACGAGCCCTTCTTGCCGTGGGCGCGGACCGCTTCGAGGAGGGTGTGGAACTCGGCGGACAGCTCCTCTTCGGTGCGGCCGTTGAGGTGGGAGGCGAGGAACGCGGCGACGGGCGCGGTCTCGGTGATCTCGCCGGTCTCGGGGTTGGTGCGCTCGGTCATGCGGCGTGTGCTCCTTCGTGGTGGGGCTGGGCGGTGGGGTGGCAGTTGGCCGGGTGGGTGATGCGGATGGTCTGGGTGAACGCGGTGACCGCGGCGGCGCCGACGACGGGGCCCTCGGTGGTGCGGCAGGCCAGGCACTCGTACTTGGCCTTGGGGGGCTCGGCCCACGTGCCGCCCTTGAGCTGGCGGCCGAGGACGACGGTGAGCACGCCGGTGATCTGCCGGCCGCCGGGGAGCGGGTAGCTGCTCATGCCGCGACGGGCATGTCGGTGGTGCGGCCCCGGGCTCGCGCGTTGCGGGTCGCCTGGTCGGTGAGGTGCTGCACGCATCCGTTGTGGTCGCAGGCGGGGTAGACCCGTCCGGCCGGAGGCCTGCCGTGGATGACATGCCAGGCGACCTGGTTGCGGCGGATGCGTTCGCCGCCGACCCGGACGTCGGTGCTGCCGGTCCACTCGATGTGGCCGTCGACGGCGAGGGTCATGAAGTCGTACGCCTCCCGGTAGGTGTCGAACGAGGGGAGCGGCTTCCGGGGGTAGGACGGGGCGGTTCCGCGGGTCCGGTGGCGCAGGATGGATCGCCGTTGGTTCTCGTCGAGGCCGCCCCAGATCCCCTCGTCCACGCGGTTGTCCAGGGCCCATTTCTGGCACTGCTGCATGACGGGGCAGCGGCGGCAGATGTACTTGGCCTCCTCGGCCTGGGCGAGGGCCGGGCCGGTGGTGCCGAGGGGGAAGAAGGTCTCGGGGTCAAGAGAGGGATTCCGGCAGGTGCCGTGCTTCATCCAGCTGGTGGTGTCGGTCATGACGTCCCTCCGAAAATCGAGGCGAGTTGGGTGCGGAGCTGGACGCGCATGGGCTGGTCTTCGAGGTGCGAGCCCTGCACGCACCCGTCGTGGCCGCAGCCGGGCTTCGCGTAGCCGACGGGCTCGCGCCGGTAGTGGAGCCGGAACGCGATCCGGTAGGCGCTGGTGCCGTTGCGGCCGAGGACGGGGGTGAGGCCGCTCATCTGGCCGGTCCAGCGGAGGTGGCCGCCGTCGGCGGGTTCCGTGCGCTCGGCGAAGACCACGGCGATGGGCCGCAACGGGTGCCCGCCGCGCCTGGGAGCGGGCATGCGCAGCGCCTTCCGGTGGGCGGTGACGCGTGCTTCGCCGACGTGGAGGGTGCGCATGATCTCTGCGTGGGAGTGGCCGTTGCGGAGCATGTCGACGATGTCGGTGCGGAGCTTCATCGGGCCACCGCCGGGGTGAACTCGGACCAGTCGCAGCCCGCGACCGCCCGAGAGTGCGTCGGCGGCACCTCGGCGAGTGGCATTCCGAGGTGGTCGTACGCCATCGCGAGGAGGACGTACGCGTCGGCCTCGTCGTACCGCCACCGACCCGTGCAGTCGACGCCGTACCGGCCGCTGACCGCGTCGCGGACCATGCCCTTCACCTGCGTGGTGGTGAGCTTGGTGCCGGTCTCCTCGTCCTTCCACCGGGCCTTGCCGGTGGCGTAGATCGTCCTGTTGTCCGGCGGGACGATGGCGTACGGGATGCCCCGGCGCCACAGTTCGTGGCGGACCATCCACCGCATCGCGGCGAGCTGGTCCATGCCTTGGAGGCGGGCCTTGGAGAATGCAGCACCCTCGATGACGACCTTGTCGGCGTTGCGGATGAAGCTGACGATGCCGTCGAGCTGCTGCTGGAACCGGCCGTGAAGGGTGGCGGCGGTGGTGTGGACGTGGTCGGTCCACCCTTCGCCGGCGACGCCGGTGGTGCCGATGGCGACGTCGAGGCCGATGACGACGGGGCGGTGGGTCACCGCGGCCGGGCGGGGGGTCAGCCCGGCCGCGGGAGTCTGGTCGAACAGGGTCTGGGTGGTCACCGCATGTCCTCCTTCGGACGGTCTGAGCGGCGGTGCTGCCACATGGACCCGGCGTCGACGGCGGGCTGCGTGATGCCGCAGGCGTCGTCGAGGCGGGCCTGGAGCCGGTCGGCACGGCGGGTCTCGGCGGCGAGCGCCTGCCGCAGCCGAGCCACCGTGCGAGCAAGGCGGGCGATGCGCCCGGTGTAGGTGAGCGCGTCTCGGAGGGGGGCCGGAGGCCGTGCGGCTTCGAGCTGCTCGAAGAGGTGGACGTTGCGGGCGGCGGTGCGCTTGGCCGCGCCGAGGAAGTCGGTGGCGTCCTTGAGCGCGGTGTCGCGCTCGTCGACGAGACGCTCAACCTGGGTCTGGAGGTCGGCGATGCGCTGCCGCTGGCGGGTACCGAACATCACGCCTCACCCCGCTGGCGGGGAATGAGCGGCCAAGCACCCTCGACGACCGCAGCCGGGTCCTTCTTCCGGAAGTACTCCTGAAGCGACGCCGCCTGCTCGGCGGCCCACTCGACCTGCGCCCGGTGCAGCTGCTCCAGGCCCATCGCGGCGAGCGCCTGGTGCATGGTGCCCTGCCGCCAGGCGACGCGGCACGCGGCGATCGCGTCGGCGTCGGCGGTGTGCGCGTCACCGATCGGGACCTTGTAGTGCTCGCACAGGGCGGTCAGCTTGCGGCTGCCCTTGCGGTACTTGTCGACGTGCTTGTCGATGACGAACGGGTCGATCACCAGTGGGGCCGGCAGCGGGTCGAGTCCGTACCGTTCGGCCTCGCGGTCCAGGAGGGTGAGGTCGTAGCGGGCGTTCATCGCGACGATCGGGACGCCGGAGAGGACGACCTGTGCGAGGGCGCCGAGGATTTCCTCGACGGCCTGGCGGAGGTCGACGCCTTCGGCGTGCGCGCGGGCGGTGGTGACGCCGTGGATGTTCGCGGCCTCGTCGGGGATTTCCTGCCCGTCGACGTCGGTGAGCCAGTTCGCGGTCTGGGCGGGCTGCTTGCCGCCGACCTGGACGACGCAGGCGGTGACGATGCGGGCGGTCAGCGGGTCCTTGCCCGTCGACTCGATATCGAAGCCGCACATGCGGCCGAGGTGCCAGCTCATGCCCGGCCGCCCTTCAGGGTGGAGAGGAAGGTGCGGAGTGCGCCGGCCGACGCGGTCGCGGGCAGCTGCCCGCCGTTGGCCCTGGCGAACTCGGTCTCGACCTCGTCGGTCGTCATGCCGTGGGCCCCGGCGGCGGCGATGATGCGGAACCAGAGGTCTTCGACGTCGTCGTCGTCGACGACCTCGGCGTCGACCGCCCCGTCCTCGTCGGGCACCGGCTCGGCGGCCGGGGGCAGAGTGGCGCCGGTCGGTGCGGCCTTCGGCTTGAGCGCCTCGCCGCGGGCGGTGAGCGTTGCGGCGAGCGCCTTGTCCATGTGCCCGGCGGCGACCGCCTGCCGGTAGAGGGTGGCGACCTCGTCGGACGCCGTGGCCACTGCGGCGAGCGCCGCGTAGTCCGGGCGCCCGCCGGTGATCGCGACCCGCTCCGGGCCGGACGCCACCGCCGGAGCACCGCCGGTGATCTGCCCGGCCATCAGCGCGGTTGGGGTGATCTCCACGTCCAGCGTCGGGACCATGAACCGGGCCGGGCCCTCGTCCCGCTGGACCAGCTTCTCCTCCATGCCGAGCCACCCGGCGACGTACCCGCCGGCCTTCGCTAGCAGCTCGGCCGCCGGGGGCAGTTCGGTCCCGGCGTAGTAGCCCTTCGAGACGAGGAGCCACTGACCGAGGGCGGGCACGTCGCGGAGCATGACGTTGACCCGGGTCGTGATCTTGCACTCGCGGTTCTCCGGGTCGCACAGGCACGGCCGGTCGCGCTTGTGCTCGGTGACGCCGTCGCAGCGGCGCTGGCACTTCGATCCGGCGTACAGCTCGTACCACTGGGACACGGCGTCGCGCGGCGGGATGAGGACGGGCAACCGGTTGGTCGTGGAGTACACCTCGAACTCGGCGGGGCCGCCGTTGGCCGGGGTCCAGGGCTTCACTTCGCCGCCGTACAGCTCGGCGACGGAGGCGAGGATCTCGCGGGACGGGCTGGTGAAGCGGAAGTGGTTGAGCTTGGCCGGGCGGGTGCCGGGCTTGCCGTCGCGGCGGGTCTTGCCGGTGGCGACGACGTGCCCGATGCGGATCTCGCCGAGCTGACGCATCCGCATCTGGAGGTCGATGATGGGCATCAGGCAGCCGCCTTCTCTTCGGTGTTGGGCAGGGCGAGGGCCTGGCCAACGACGGTCTTGGACAGGCCGGACACCCAGTCGGCGGCCTGCTGGACGATGCGGAACGCGGCGAACACGTCGTCGCCGCACGCGACGGGGATGAGCCGGTAGCCCTCCGGCCGGAGGTGGAGCACCACCCCGGTGGAGTAGGTGGCGGGCATCGGCACGGTCGACCCGTCGCGGAGCCACGCGATCTCGGCCTTGCGGTACGCGGACATCTGCAACGCGGCCTCGGGGTAGACGCCCTTGACGTCGAGTTCCCCGCCGGTCTTCGTGTCGCCCATCAGCACCGTGCTGGCGGGGACGTTGAACTCGGCGGCGATCAGCGGGGACCGCAGCAGGTAGTCGAGGGTCCCGGCGTACCCGGCGGTGCGGTTGCCGACGACCATCTCGGACGCCTCGAAGGTGACCTGCCACTCCTCGACGAACCGCAGGAAGTTGTCCAGGTACGGGGCCATCTCCGGGTCGTCGACCAGGCCGACGGGCATCGGCTCACCGAGGACGTGCGCCTCGATGATGGAGTGGACGGCCGACCCGATGTCGGCGCGCTCGTCCTTCTTGCGGAGCGGTGCGCGGCGCAGCCAGTCGTACGTCTCGGTCCGGGTCTCGGGCCGGCGGGACGCGGCGACGAGCTGGGGGAGGTGGGCGAACGCGGTCTCGGCGACAAGGTTCGCGGCCCACATGGCGAGGACGTCGCCCTTCGTGGAGCCCTGCGACAGGATGGTGGTGACGCGGCGGTACTTCTCGCCGGTGACCTTGTCGCGGTACCAGCCCTGGGAGGGCTTGGGGATGCGGTCGGTTCCGGTGGGGGCCGGGGTCGCCTTGCGGCGGCGGCCGGCGGCCGGGGCCTGAGCCCCGGCCAGCGCGGTGTTCGTCATCAGGCGTCCGCCTCCGGGTCGTACTCGGCGGCGATCTCGATGCGGGTGACGGTGTAGTCCGTCGGCTCGTCAGCGGGTCCGCCCCTCGCGATGACCAGCTCGTACGGGTCGTCGGGCTCGGACTCGTCGCCGATCCAGGCGAAGGCGAGGCTGGTGTGGTTGTCCGCGTGGTTGGTGGCGTCGGCCTCGCAGTGGCGCCGGGCGGCGGCCTGGTTGGTGTAGGTGCCGAGCGGGGTCATGCCCCACTCGGCGCGGTAGGCGTACGCGACGGGGGGAGCGGACTCCAGCTGCGGGATGCCCTGCTTCGTCGGGGTGTGCGTCAGCGGGTACCAGGCGTCGAGGGTCAGGCTGTTGATGTCGGCGGCGCTGGCGGTGTTGGCCGCCTGCTCGACCGTCACGGCGGTAAGGGCGAGGGAGGCGTGCACCTGTGCGGCAGCCAGCACGCGGTCCGCCTCGCAGGGCCCCTCGTCGTACGGCCGGAGGATGGTGTCGGCCTCGGCCAACAGGCGCTCGGCCTCGCGGTAGTGCTCGGGTCCGTTCATCAGGCGGCGCTCCGTTCCCGGGTGGTCGTGGTGTAGGTGCGACGCCCGGCGGTGTCGACGGCGGCGAGAACTCCGCGAGCGGCCAGCGCCCGCAGGTCCTTCCGTGCCGTGTTCCGGCCGGACGTCGGCCAGGGGGAGACGGCAAGGAGCGCAGCGGCCCGGTGGGTGGTGACCGGGGTGGGCTCCTGCTGGACGGCGGTGGCGAGCCAGGCCCGCCGGGTGATGGGGGTGCTCACGTGACGGCTCCGAGGATCGTGAGGAAGGCGACGGCGGCGACGCCCCAGATGGCGGCGGAGAAGGTGAGGGACCAGGCCCAGGCGCGACGGCTCATGCGGCACCACCAGCGGCGGCGACGATGTCGGCCATGGACAGGTCGGCCTTGAACCGGTGGCCGATCTCGGCTTCCAGAGCGACGTAGGTGGCCGCCATGTCCGGGCGCAGCCGAGCCGCGCACTCCAGGTCCTCACGGCTTGCCAGCACACAGAAGGAGCAGGACAGGCGTTTCATGCCCTTGTCGTAGGCCCAGTGGTAACGCACGCCCGAGGAGTGAATTCGGGCCCACACCTCGTCCTCGGTCCAGTCGAGGATGGGGTGCCAGGTGGTGACCTGACGAACACCGCTGGAGGCCGACTGGTCCAGCGCCAGGACGGGCTTCTTCGCTCGACCGGAAGACTCCTGAGCTCGAAGACCGAGGCAGTACAGAACACGAGCCTGGCGGTCGAGACCCTGCTCGCGGACAAGCTGGGTGATGAGCTTGCGCGCCGGGCCCCGCTTCTGGTCGCTGGTGCAGTAACGCGCCTTCGCGGACGGCCACATGCCGCGCGCTCGGACCTGATCGAGGAGCAACCCCTGTTCGCGGTGCCGCATCTCGAAGCGAAAGCCGTAGTGCTCAGCCTGTTCGCGCGCCAGCTCCGAGGTGCCCGGCCACTCAACTTCGCCGAGGTCGTTGTGGAGAACAACGATGCGTTCGCTGACACCAGCCTCGCGGGCCAGCTGGGCGACGTAGTCCAGCATCGCCTGGGAGTCCTTGCCTGCTGAGCTGGCGACAAGGATCACGTCGAAGCCGGACAGCGTCGGCAACGGGCTGGTCTGGGCGAAGAGGGCAGGCTGCGTGGCACTCATGCGGCACCTCGACGCTGCGACGGCAGCGCCACGACCGTGCCCGCACCGTTCGACGAGAGCAGCAACTCCGCCACCCGGTGCACCTGCTCGCCCATTAGCCGCAGCTCAGCCCCGCCGAGCTGCGCCAGCAGGTCGTCGACCAGCTCGTCCCGCTCGTGACGGGCGTGCGAGTCCCTGCCCGGGTTCGACAGCGCGTCGATCTCACGGAGCTGCTCGCCAATTCCCTTGGGGTCCTCGACGAACTGCTCGGCCAGCTCCAGCACTAGGTGCAGGAGGCGGTGGTCGAGGTGGAGGACGGCCCCGCCAGCGATCGACGAGACGTTGACGCGGGTCGGCCCGGAGTACGCACCGCCGATCAGCTTCGGGCGGGTGGTGTCGAGGAAGCGGAAGAACCGCATCGCACGGAAGAGCTTCATCGGGTGCCTCCGAGGAGCATGAGGAGCGCGGCGGCCGTGAGCGGCGCGGCGTGAAGGGCGTGGGAGGTGGCGGCCGGCAGAGCGCGAACCCATCCGGGGGTGAGGTGGTCGGCCTCGGCGAGGAGCAGCACGGGGATGGACCCGGCGGCGAAGGCGGACACGGAGAGGCAGGCGATCGCGGGCAGCGGGTGCTCCATCACTGGGGACCGCCCGTCTGGCGGGAGAGGAGCGCCCGCAGCTTCGAGACGGACTCGGCGCGGCGCGGGTCAGCCGGGGCCGCGGGCGGCGTCATCTCGGGGAGGTCGTGGCCCAGCGCGTACGACTGGTGCAACGGGCTGTCGTGCGGGTCCTCGACCGACGCAGCGGCCATCTGCTTCTTGAACTCGCAGCCCGAGCACTTCTGTCCGTACTCGTAGCCCGCACCGCAGGCCCGGCAGGTCTGGAACCGGGCGGGTTTCAGCGCCTCCAGCTCGGCGACCCGGGCCCGCAGCTCCTCCAGCTCCGACGGCGCACAAGCACGGCACGGTGCAGTCGCGCCCCCCTTGGCCACGAACCGCACGGCGTCAGCTCCGTAGCAGCGCGTGCAGCTCGGCGACGGGGCCACGTACGTCGCAGCCTCCAGCTCGGCCACCCGGGCCCGCAGCCGCTCGTTGTCCGCCCGCAGCTCCGCGATCTTCGCCGCGTGCCGGCCGTTCCGCAGGGACTCCCACACGCCGAGCACCGCAGGCAGACCGATGTCGAATGCCGACGTGTCCCACGTGCCCATGAAGTAGTTGCCGCTGCTCACGCAACTGGTCGGCCACTCCCGGCAGAAGCAGAGGTCCTCGTGGTAGTGATCGTTTAGCGCGCGGTTCCCCGCAGCGCTCAACGCGTCCAGCTGCTGCTCGCTCAGTTCCACGGGCATCGGCTCGCCAACCGGCATCGGGAGCGCACCCAGCAGCGCCACCGCGTCCGCCACGTCGGTCACCGGCGGGGCCGCCTTCACCCCGTGCTCAGCCAGCTCCGCCAACGTCGCCACCACGAACCGCGGGCAACTCACCACGCCCTCCGGGCAGTACAGCCCGAGCCCGGCGCGCGTCACCGCCGCCTGAACCCACACCGCACCATCCGACGTCTCGACCCGCAGCGGGCCCGAACCGGCGCTCATGCTGCACCGCCCAGCTCGGCGTCGATAACCGACCGGATCCGCTGGAGGGTTGAAGTGCGGCCCGCAAGCTGCTGAGCAGCCAGGCTGTTCGGGTCGCCTTCCTTGAGGCCAAGCGCGATGTCGAGTGTGGTGCCGAAGAGACGCGTGATGGCCGCAGCCTCGTCGAGGCGAAGAGGGCGCTCGCCGCGCTCAATTTTGGCGATCTGGGACTGAATCAGGTTGAAGCCTTCAACCTTCAACGCGTCCGCGACCTTCTGCTGTGACAAGCCAGCGGAGATACGGGTGTCGCGGAACCACTGCCGGAACGTGTCGTTTTCGTTCACAGGGACACCGCCGTGGCGTCAGCCGCCGCGTACAGCACCGCGACCGCGCACTCCGTGGTGCGGCCCTCGACGTCGCCCCAGTTCGCGACGTGGATCTCCAGCCAGAACGACTCGTTGTTCCACGCGGGCTCGCCGTCCACCTCCAGCCGACCGGCGAGAACCTTGATGGCGTCCTCGGCCAGCGGGGAGTACCAGTGCGGGTTGCCCGACACCACGCAGCGGATCGCCGCGACGATCGACATGGGGCGCAGGGAGTGGGGGATGGTGCTCTTCTGGTCGCGCGGGTCCGGGACGAAGTCGCCCTGGTGGTGGCCGTTCGCCGCGAGCAGCCGGGCCGCCGTCCGGAACACGCTCGGCACGGTCGTGGGACGGGGAATCGTCACGTCCACGTGGACCGTGCGCCGGTGACCGGCGGGAAGATCAGTGGGGCAGATAGTCTGTACAGACACGGTGTCCTCGATTTCTGAAGTGGTTGAGGTACTGCCGTTGGGGCGTCGGGCCCGGCATGGCTCGGCGTCCCTTGGTGTTTCCGGGGTCAGGCGGACGCGGCGACGAGCTGCGGCGACGAGTCCGCGTCCTGCTCCGCCATCCACGCCTGGACCTCGGCGAGGTCGAACCGGCGCTGGCGGCCGGCGAACGGGGCGACGGGCATCCCGGCCTTGATCCACTGGAGGATCTGCCAGTCGGAGACGCCGTAGTACGTCTCCATCTCGCGCATGGTCAGGAGGGGCACGAGTCCGGCCGGGAGGGCGGTGAGGCGCTCACTCTTCTTCGGCATCGGAGCTTGACCTTTCTACTGTCGCGGTCGAATGTGTGGGCATGCGGCTGAACAGTGCGTGCATGCGGTCATCGAGGGCCTCGGTGATCAGCCATGCCGTGCGGAGTTCGGTGCGCTCCCGGGCGGTGGTGCCTCGCCCGGTGAGTCGGGCGATCGTGGCCGGGCTGACGCCCCGCCCCTCCGGGTCGACCTGCTTGGTCTTCTCGGAGAGCTGGTCGAGGGTGAGGTGCTCGCGCTTCAGGGCTTCGCGGAGCGGTTGGCCGGCGTCGTTGCGGACCACCTTCGGCATGAGCACCTCGGACTGTTCGATGCGGGTGAGCTCCTCGTCCTGAGGTGCTGTGACAGTTTTACAGTCGCAGTCGTGTCAACGGGAACTTCCGAGAACTTCCGAGACGTGTCGCGTGATTCGAATGCGTGTTCTATGGTGGTGTCATATGCCAGCGCACGGGCGCGTGACGGGGAGGTCACGCCCGGTGCGCAACCCCGCCATGCTTCTACTTTTACTTGCGAAAAGTAGAGATCAAAGGGCACCCTTAGGGTCGTGGCCACAGACGACGCGACCCCCACCGAAGACCTCGCCCAGCTGCTCGCACGGCTGAAGGACGAGTACGGCGTGAACGACAGCCAGATCGCAGGGGCGATCGGTGTGTCCGTCTCCACCGTCAACACGTGGGTCCACCGCAAGCGGCAGCCCCGTCCGGACGCCCTGCGCGCACTCGCCGCGGCCTACCCCAAGTTCACCGAAGACCAGATCTTCGCCGCCGCCGGCCGGAAAACTCCCGGCCCACTTAGCCCGGACGCCGCGGAGCGCATCCTTGCGCTGCTCCACGAACTGACCGCTGAGCAGCAGGCGGACAAAGAGGTGGAGATCCGCGCTCTGGCCGAGCGCAACCGTTCCACCCTGTCGTGAGTCTCCTCTAAATGGAGCCCGTCACTCCCTGCGCATGACGGTTCGTCACCTCTCGTAACAGTGGTCGCATTTTCAACGGCGCAGGGGTACGGTCGTTCGCACGGCCGATGCCCTCCCCTCATCGACCGCAGGTTCCCAATCCGCCTGCGTACACGGGGGTCCGCATGTGCATTCGCGTCCACTACGCGCCGATCGGTACGGCTCCGCCGTTCGACGCGACCACTCAGACCATCGCCCTGCCAACCGGCCTTGACCGCGAACACACGGTCACCGCCGCTCGGGCGATTCTCTCCGAACTCGCAGTGCCACAGGCCCGGTTCGGTGCACGCTGTTTCTGCGGGGAGCCGCTCGACCTGAGCCCCCGCGTTCCCCCACAGCGGAGGAGTGACGAGCAGGTGATGAAGCATGCGTAGAGGTGATCTCTACCAAGTCGGCAGCCGTACGTGCGGATGCGTCGACTGCATCAAGGACTACCCGCCCGAGCAATACGGATACCGATCAGACCGGGACGGGTGCGCGGGCCCGTGGCGAGCCAGGTACAGGACGCCGGAGGGGGTGCAGCGGCAGAAGACACTCCGCTCGCGCGCAGACGCCGCTCTCTTCCTGCAGGCGCAGGCGGTGCCCCATGGCGCGTAGAGCGACCAACAACCCCCGGCAGCTGCGGAGCAAGACGTGCGGCTGCGCCCAGTGCGTAGAGCAGTACCCGCCGGACGAGCACGGTGCCCGGAAGCGGCGACGCGACTGCCTCGGCAGCTGGCAGGCCCGCTACCGGGACCCCGCCGGGAAGCAGAAAGCGAAGAACTTCGAGAAGAAGGGCGACGCGGACGCCTTCCTCGACCGCGTGCGGACCAGGGTCCGGTCCGGTGACTACACCGACCCGAAGCGCGGGCAGATCACCCTCCAGGAGTGGTGGGATCTGTGGTGGGAGGGACAGCCGGAGCGGCGCACCACGACGACCAACCGCAAGCTGTCGAACTGGAACGCCCACATCCAGCCCCGGTGGGGCGAGTGGCGGCTGTGCGACCTGGAGTACCAGGAACTCCAGACGTGGATCACCAGGGACGTGAAGGGCTACCACACCCGGAAGAAAGTGCTGGAGCTCCTGCGCGCCATGCTCCGCGCCGCCGTCCGCGACGGTCGGCGGATCCCCCACAACCCGGCCGCCGAGGTGGAGATCGGCGAGCCGCCGAAGAAGCACGCCGACGATCTGCGTCCGCCGACCCGCGCTCAGTGCGCGCTGATCCGCGAGCACTGCGCGATGGCTTACCAGCCGCTGCTCGTCTTCCTTGAGGAGACGGGCATGCGGTGGGGTGAGGCGACGGGTCTGCGGTGGGGGCATGTGGACCTGGAGGGTGAGCACGCGAAGGTGAAGGAAGTGCTCAGTGCGGACAGGGGGACCCTGTTCCGGCAGGACGCTCCGAAGACAGAGCACGGATTCCGTACCGTGCCGCTGACGCCGGAGGCCGTGGCCGCCGTGCAGAAGATGGTGGACACGTGGCGCCCCACAGCGCGCGTCTCCCCCATCGGCGACGGTCGCGACCTGCACCCCGAAGAGCTCATCTTCCGCGGCCCCAGGGCGGTGTCCTCACGCGGCACAACTTCCGGCGCAGTTGGATCCCCGCCATCCAGGCCGCCGGCCTGGCGCGGGAGGTCGTGAGCAAGGAGACGGGGAGGACGGAGTGGTGGCCGCGGGTGCACGATCTGCGGCACGTGTTCGCGACGCGGCTGAAGGATCTGGGTGTGCCGGAGAAGGACGTTCAGACGGTGATGGGCCACGAGCGTGGGTCGAAGGTGACGTGGTTGTATCAGCATTCCGGCGAGGAGGTAGCAGCCGAGGTGCTGGCGGTTATGGCGCCGCGGGCGGAGCCTGTTCGAACGCTTTCGGTGGTGCAGTCGGCGTGATTCCACATCGAATCCACAAACCCCACTCGGGGGTTCTCGGAAGGTCTCGGGTAATCCGGTAATGGCAGGTCGGCGCCCCCGCTTGGATCTCTCGGAAGGTCTCGGAAGGTCTCGGAAACGCTCGCTTTCGGTTTACGTTTTCTCCTAAAGCGGGTGTCGCAGGTTCGAATCCTGCCGGGGGCACAACGCGTTTCCTCTCCTACCCGGGTTCCTTTCGCAGGTAGGAGCCCGGCCCCGGGCCTCTCGTCCGGGGCCGACTGCGGGAGCGGATGGGACGTCGGCACCCACGTCGGCCCGCTCGATCGGGGTTGATCTCAACCGTGGTCGATGTCCGAGGGTGACGCCATGACGACCTCACCGGAACAGCGTGCCGCGGTTCGGAACTGGATCAAGGAGACGGCGTATCCGCTGACCACCGTGGACGCATCGGAGCCACTGGACGACCTGCGGCCGCTGCTCGGCATGCTCCGTGAGCGGACGGTTGTGGTGGGCTACGGTGCCGGGACGCGTGGCGCACACCACAACCCGCGACGCGACACCGATCACCACCGGGAGTGGCTCTCGCCCCGGCTTTCTCATCCGGGGCCGTTCCCGTGCCCGGCCGGGATGCGGCGGTGGATGTCCGTCAGCAGGTCGAGCATCGCCAGGTGGAAGATCTCGGCCTGGTGGTCGCCCAGGAACGAGGTGTGTCCGAACACCTCCAGGACGACGAGGCCGTGCATGTGGCCCCATCCGCTGAGGAGGAGTGCGGTCGCCTGCGGTGGCAGGGCCGCCAGGCCGTCCGGTGACAGCTGTTCCAGATGGGCGCGGAACGGGGGCGACAGCGTGAGCGTGTCCGCCGCGGCCAGTTGCTCCGCGGTGAAGTCGCCGAACAGGACGCGCTGAAAGATCGCGCTCATCTGCTGCATCGCCCGGGTGGTCGGGCCGCCGACGGGTGCCGCATAGCTCCGCAGGGGTGTCCCGTACAGGAGTTGGAACCGCTCGGGGTGGGAGACGGCCCACTGGCGGTAGCCCTCGGCCGCGATCACGAAGCGCGGTACGGACGGGTCGGGCGGGGTGGTGTCGGCGGCGGTCTGTACGGCGGCGGCCAGGTCCTCGTACGCCTTGGCTATGAGCACCGTGACCAGGGCGTTCCGGTCGGGGAAGTAGTGGTAGAGCGCCTGCACGCTCATGCCGAGGCTCCGGGCCACCGCGCGCAGGGACAGGGCGGCGGAGCCGTGTTCGGTGATGTGGAGCTCGGCGGCTTTCACGATCTCCTGGGTGGCGACGGCCCGGCGTCGCTGTCGCAGGGAGGGTGGAGCCGACGGATGTTCGTCTGCGCGCATGCGGGCGACCCTACGGCGGACCCGGCCGTACCGGGAGGCCTTGGCGACCGCCCGCCCGAGAATCCTGCCGCCTGGTCGAAAAATCTGACAGTGTCAGGTAAATCTCGCACTGCTCAACAACTCGTCCTCTCACTAACGTCGTTCACGGCGACGAAGCGTGCGACACCGCGCCCCTCCCTGGTGGAGAAGGGCTCCGCGCGGCACTGCGCCGGCTCCCCTGTGCACCGGGCAGACACACGTCGTTCTCACCATTGGAGGCAAAGGAGATGTGGCGTGTTTGAACGCTTGGCCGAACTGGCGATTCGCCGTTCCCGGTCGGTACTCGTCGTGGCCGCTGTGGCCTTGGTGCTCATGGGCGCGGTCGGCGCGGGCGCGTTCGGCAAGTTGCTCGGCGGGGGCTTCGACGACCCGTCGTCCGCGTCCTCCCGGGCCGCGGTGGTCATCGACGAGAAGTTCGGGGGAGAGACGAACCTGGTGCTGCTGGTCGGTGCCGCCGACGGCTCCGTCGACTCCCCCGCCGTACGGCGGAGCGGGCAGAGCCTGGTGGCCGACCTCAAGGAGGAGAAGGGGCTGACCAATGTCGTCTCGTACTGGGACACCGGCAGCCCGGACCTCCGTTCCGGGGACGGCCGGGAAGCCATGGTGCTCGCCCATGTGACGGGCGACGAGACGCGGCAGCAGGAGAACGCCCAGCAGGTCATCGACGCCTACACCGGCGCACAGGACGGTGGCCTCACGGTCCGGGCCGGAGGCGGCGCGGCCGTGGGCAGCGATCTGTCGAGTCAGGTGGTCGACGATCTGATCCTGGCCGAGGCCATCGCCATACCCCTCACCCTCGTCCTGCTCCTGTTCGTCTTCGGCAGCGTGGTCGCGGCCCTGCTGCCGCTGGTCATCGCCGTCATCGCCATCCTCGGCTCGTTCGCCCAGCTCTCCCTCCTCGGCAGCGTCACCGATGTCGCCAACACCGCGACCAACCTCACCACCGCCCTGGGCCTCGGACTCGGCATCGACTACGCCCTGTTGATGGTCAGCCGCTTCCGGGAGCAGCTGTCGGCCGGTGCGAGCGTGGACGACGCCGTCCGGTCCACGGTGAGCACCGCGGGCCGCACCGTCGCGTTCTCCGCCGCGACCGTGGCGGCGGCCCTCGGGTCACTCCTGGTGTTCCCCCAGTACTTCCTCCGCTCGTTCGGCTTCGCGGGAGTCGGTGTCGTCGCCGTCGCCGCCGTAGCCACGCTGTTCGTCATGCCGGCCCTGTTCGTCGTCCTGGGGCACCGCGTCAACAGCGGCCGGCTGCCCTGGGTGAAGCGGGGGCGCGTCGATGACCGCACACCCCTGTGGGGGCGGCTGGCCCGCGCCGTCATGCGACGGCCCGCGATCACCGCCCTGCCCGCGCTCGCCGTGCTGCTGCTGGCGGCGAGCCCGCTGCTCGGCATCACCTTCGGCACCCCGGACGAGCGCGTGCTGCCCGAGGGCGCCGAGAGCCGCCAGGTCGCCACGGCGCTGCGGGAGGACTTCGACGGCAGCGAGGAATCGGCCCTCCACGTCGTCATCGACCAGCCGGTGGCCGAGGCCCCGTTGGCGTCGTACGCGGCCGGACTGTCCGGGCTCGACGGCGTCGTACGCGTCGAGACCGGCTCGGGAAGCTACGTCGGGGGAGAGTCCGCCGCCGACGGCCCCGGGAACCCCGCCCTCGGCCGGCCCGACGCGCAGCGGATCACCGTGGTGAGCGCTCTGGAACCGAAGTCGGACGCGGCCCAGAGCCTGGTGGAGGAGGTGCGTGCGACCGATCCGCCCGCCGGGGCGAGCCCGCTGGTGGGCGGTCCCGACGCCCAACTGGTCGACTCCAAGACCTCCATCGGCGACCGGCTGCCCATCGCCGTGGCCCTGATCGTCGTCACCACCTTCGTCCTGCTCTTCCTCTTCACCGGCAGCGTCGTGCAGCCCCTGCGGGCGCTGGTCCTCAACATCGTCAGTCTGGCGGCGACCCTCGGCGTGATGACCTGGATCTTCCAGGACGGCGCCCTCTCCTCACTGCTCGGCTTCACGGCGCAGCCGATGGAGATGTCGATGACGGTCCTGATGTTCTGCATCGCCTTCGGTCTTTCCATGGACTACGAGGTGTTCGTCACCAGCCGGATCAAGGAACTCCACGATCTCGGCGAGGACAACGAGTCCGCCGTGACCCACGGCCTCGGCCGCACCGGGCGCATCGTCAGTGCGGCGGCGCTCCTGCTCGCGGTGAGCTTCTTCGCCTTCGGCACGGCCGAGATCAGCTTCATGCAGATGTTCGGTCTGGGCAGCGGGCTGGCCATCCTCATCGATGCCATAGCCGTACGCGGTGTGCTCGTCCCCGCCGCGATGCGTCTGCTCGGCCGATCGGCCTGGTACGCGCCCGGCCCCCTGCGGAGGTTCCACGACCGGTTCGGGCTCAGTGAGAGCGCGCCCGGGGTGGTTCCGGCACCCGCCGTGAACGCGCCGCGCGTCAAGGACTCGACGGGGGTCTGACCCGCGCACGGGAGTGGTCGGTGAGGATCTCGGCGATCACGTGCGCCGCGATCCTCGCCATCACCGGGTTCGTTTCCCGGTAGTGCGCGAGCTCCATCAGGGCGATGGACAGCGCCCAGCCCCGCCCTCGCGTCCAGGTGGCGTCGTCGGCCGCGACCGCCGTACGGAACGTCTCCCTGGCCCCGGCCGTCAGCAGGTACCAGGCCGCGATCAGGTCGACGGCGGGGTCGGCGAGACCGGTGCAGCCGAAGTCGATGACCGCGGTGAGGCGGCCCTCCGCGACCAGGACGTTGCCCGGCTGGAGGTCCCCGTGCACCCAGACGGGCCGGCCCGTGAAGGGCTCCGCGGTCAGGGCCTCGTTCCAGGCGGCGGTGGTGCTCGCCCGGTCCAGGACCCCGTCCAGGGTCGCGAGCGCCTCACGGGTCGCCGGGTCGCGGGAGGCCAGAGGTTCGCTCCGGTAGGCGGGCGGGGCGTCCGCCGGGTCGACCCGGCGCAGCGCCAGCACGAACTCCGCCAGATCGGCCGCGAGCAGGTCGGAGCCCGAAGAGCCGTCGCCGGGCCCCGGGTTCGTCCCGTCCAGCCAGGTGCAGACCGACCAGGGCCGGGGAAATGCCTCGTCCGGAACCCCCTGGGCCAGCGGGAGGGGTACGGGGAAGGGCAGCCGCGATGCCAGCAGGGGCAGCCAGCGATGCTCCGTCGCCACATCCGCCGCACTGCCCTCGGTACGGGGCAGCCGTACGGCCTTGTCGACGCCCAGGCGGTAGATCGCGTTCGCGGTCCCGGTCGCGCCGGCCGCCTCCACGCGCAGGTCCGCCCAGTGCGGGAACTGGGCGGCGATCAGGCCGCGTACGAGCGACGGTTCGATGATCATGCGCCGATCGAACCAGGTGGCCCCGGGCCCGCACAACGGGTCCCCGCCCCGCCGGAGAAAAGCCGGTGCGGCGCGGCGTCCCCGTACGGGAGGATCTGCGGCCATGACCCGCCCGCCGCGCACCCTCGTCCTCCCGCCCCGGCTCACCGCCTCCGCCCGGACGCTGCGTGCCACCGCGCTGCGGCGCGGGCTGCGCGTCGTGGAGGCGACGGCCTCCGCCGTACCGGAGGGGCTGGGTGGTCCGGGGTGGGCGGAGTCGCCGGAGTGGCCGGAGGGTGCGGGGCCGGCCGCGTCCACCGTTGGCACCGCCAGCACCGCCAGCACCGGGAGCACCGGGAGCACCGGGGGCGAAGGGCACGCCGTGCATCTGCACGCCGGGCCCTCCTTCGCCGACGTCGTGGCCCCCACGCTCGGGATCGCCCTCCTGGAGGCCCCCGCCGACTGGCTCGCGCGGCTCCCCCGGGCGCTCACCCGGCGGGAGATCCGGGCGATGCCGATCGACGAGGCGTACCGGCTGCGACGCCCCGCCTTCGTCAAGTCGCCCAACGACAAGAGCATTTCGGCGCTCGTGTACGCGGACGGGTCCCGGCTGCCAGGACCGGATGCCGTGGACCCGGCGACCGTGGTGCTGGTGAGCGACGTGATGACGTTCGCCGTCGAGTACCGGCTCCATCTGCTCGACGGGGCCGTCCACGCGGCCGGGCAGTACGCCGAGTCCGGCCGGCTCCGGCTCGGGCCGGCGGACGGTGACGCGCTCGCCTTCGGACGGGAGGTCCTCGCGGCCGCCGGGGAGACCCTGCCGTCCGCGATCGTTGTCGATGTCGGCCGGGACGACGAGGGCCGATGGGCCGTGATCGAAGCCAACGCCGCCTGGGCGAGCGGGTGTTACTCGGCCGACCCGGGCCGGGCCCTGGACACGGTCCTCCGTTCCGCCGGACCCGCCACGGACCTGTCGCCGCACGACCGCGGCTTCGTGCGGTAGCCGGGAGGACCGGTCGGCCCTCGCGGGCGCGCACATCCGCACAGCCGCACAGCTTCACAGCTGCACAGCCGCACAGCTGCACAGCCGCACATCCGCACATCCGCACAGCCGCACAGCCGCCGAGCCAATCGGTCGCTCAGTGTCGCTCGGTCACTCAAGCACTCGCTCACTCAGGCACTCAAGCACTCGGTCACTCAGTCACACAGCCACTCAGGCACTCAGGCACTCAGCCACTCAGCCACTCAGCCACTCAGTGGCAGGACGCTCTCATCTGGGCCGCCGCGTGGTGCGCGCCGACGCGCTTCGCATCGCCCCAGTCGCGGCCCCGGTCGATGAGCTGGACGGCGAAGACCTCGCCCTTGACCGGGTAGCTGCGCACCGGGACCGCTCTCCCCCGGTGTTCCGTCTGGCGCACGGCGAAGCCGGTGTACGCGGAGTCCGCGTCGTCCGGGTCGGAGAGCACCCGGTAGACGGTCGGGTCCCCGGCGGCGTCGCGCGGGCTTCCGCCCCCGGGGACGAAAACGGTCAGCGCGCACTCGCTGAACCCCCGGCCCAGCCGCCAGGACCAGGTGGCCGTGGAGCCCCGGTCCTCGGTCGGGCTGCCCGACATCGGGACCGCGCTGAACCGGCCGTCGCACCCGCCGCCGTCGAAACCGCCGGAGTCGACCGTGTACCAGCCCGCGTTCCCGCTCTCGAAACGGCCGCGCTCCCGGTAGGTGCCCGCCGCGCAGCCGGGGCCCGCCCACTGGCTGAAGCCGCGGCCGCCACCGGGGGACACGGACGGGCCGGGCGGAGTGCCGCGGGGCGCGCCGGGCGCCTCCGTTTCCGTATCCGTGCCCGCGTCCGGACCCGGGCCGATCCTGGTGGGGGCCGCGCCGCCGACACGGTCGGGGAGCGCGCCCGCCCGGCCCGCCGCGTCCGTACGGGTGCTGCCGCCGCCCACGCTTCCGCCGCCCTGGACCAGCAGCGAGGCGACGGTGACCAGGCCTCCGGCCACCGCCACGACGCCCGCCGCGAGCAGCGCCTTACGTCGGCGGGGCAGGGTGGAGAGGCGACCCGTCAGCGTCTCGCGCACGACCCAGGAGCCGTCCGCTCCGGGCGCCCGGGACGCCCCCGTACCGCAGTCGGGGCAGACCATTCCGGGCAGCGCGCCTCGGCGCCCACCGCCGCAGTGTTGGCACGTCATGGCAGGACACCTTGCCAGGGCGCTGCCCGCGGAGGGAGATCCCGTACCCGATGGCCCGTACACGGGAGAGCGGGCAGGAGAGCGAGCGGAGCACCGAGCGGGACGCCGAACGGAACACCAGGGGGGTCAGCTCAGTTCTTCGGGGCAGGGCGTGCCCGGCTGGAGCTGGTACGGGGCCGCCAGCCGGTACACGCCCGGTCGTGGCGCGAGCAGTTCGGTCCACTCGTCGCCGTACGGGCCCTCCTCGACCTTGTTCAGGCAGCCGTTGGTGTTGAGATAGGTCTTCGGCGCGGTCTCGTCCGCCTTCGACCGCGCCTTCGACTCCTCGGTCTCCAGCGGGCGTTCCACGCTCTTGCCCTCCTCGTCGACGAGGGCGAGCCAGCGCGTGTACGGGATGCGGATCAGCACCCGGCCCGCCGACTTCACGGTGATCGTCAGCTCGTCCGCGCCCGCCCGCTCCACCGTCGCGGGCGGGTCGGCGAGCGGCACCGGGTCCAGGACCCGGAAGAGCTTCCAGTTCGCGTCGCCCCAGATCTCGCGCAGGTACGGCTGCCCCTGCTCGACCAGCTCCGCCTCCTGGATCGCCCCGTTGTCCGGCCGGTCCTTGGGCAGCACCACGTAGTGCACGGCCCAGCGGTCCAGCCACTCCCGGTAGTTCACCGGGTCGAGCGTGTCGTCGTAGAAGAGCGGGTTGCGCTTCATGTCCGCCTGGCGGTTCCAGCCGCGCGCCAGGTTGACGTACGGGGCGAGCGCCGATGACTCGCGGTGACTGCTCGCCGGCACCACCTCGACCCGCCCGCGCTCCGCCTCCACCTGCTGGAGCTGGTTGATCAGCGGGGCCAGTTCCCGGTTCCAGGACGCGGCGGGCGCGGTCCGGACGATGTCGTCGACGCCCTTGAACCCGATCCAGAAGTTGAGGCCCACGAAGGCCAGGACCAGGGCGTACCAGCGGCGGCTGCGCGGCACCGCGTACGGCAGGGCGGCGAGCAGCGCCACCCCGGCGAACAGCATCGCCATGCGCGTGATGTTCGACCCGATCTGCGAGTCGATGACGTACGTGAGCAGCGTGCCGACCCCGTAGACGGCGGCGGCGGTGCGGACCGTGCTCCAGTCGCGCGGTACGAGGACGTACACGAGGGCCGCGAAGAGGAACGGCAGCGACAGCGTCCCGAGCGACATCGGCTGCGTACCGGAGAACGGGAACAGCCAGGAGGACAGCCCCACCACGGCGACCGGGGCGAGCCCGATCGCGTACGCGCCGGGGCGTCGTTTGTGGAGGAACAGCGCCGCCGCGACGACGCCCAGGAAGAGTCCGGCGACGGGGCTGGACGCGGTGGCGAGCGCGGCGAGCGGGGCTGCGACGCCGGCCTTGGCCCACCGCTTGTACCGCCAGCGGTAGGGCCAGCAGAACACCGCGGCCACCGCGCCGACGGCGAACATCATGCCGAGCCCGAAGGTCACCCGGCCCGACAGCGCGTTGCACAGGAACGCGAAGACCCCGGCGAGCGAGCAGGCCAGCGGATTGCGGACGGCCGGGACCCGCACGAGGATCAGCGCGGTCAGCGCGGAGGAGACCGTGCCGACGATCATCATCGTCGTACGGACGCCGAGCAGCGACATCAGGTAGGGCGAGACCACGCTGTACGAGACGGGGTGCATGCCCCCGTACCAGGCCAGGTTGTACGCCGTGCCGGGGTGCCGGCCCACGAACTCGGCCCAGGCGTCCTGTGCGGCGATGTCGCCGCCCGTGTTGGCGAAGAAGAAGAACCAGAGGAGGTGGGCGACGGCGGCGGCGGCCGTCGCGATGGTGACGGGGTGCCGCAGCAGGCGACGGGCCCTGGCCGACGACGGCTCGGAGGCTGCGGGGCCCTCTGCGGGCCCCGCGGGCCCGGGAGTCCCGGCGGCCGTGGAGGGATCGGAGGAACCAGAGGAATCAAGGGGAGTCGGAGACTCCGGGACACGGGGGGACGGCACGCGTACGTGCAGGGCGTCGCCCACGGCCCCTGTGGTCTCGTCCGCCTCGCGGCCGGGCTTCGGCTCCGCGGTGGTCACTACGGCTCTCCCCGTCCTCCGCCGGCCCCGTACCTCTTCAAGGACGCGTCCCAGCGTCCCTGAGTTGTCCGGGGACGCTAACACGTACCCCCTGCACGTATCTCTGTCATAAACGGGGAGGGGCGGCCCACGGCGTCGCCCGCCCCTCCCCGCTCCGGTGTCTCAGCCGATCCTGGCCAGCTTGTCGCCGAAGGCCGGCTCGGTCAGATCGCTCTGCAGCACCACCGGTGCCGTGACCTTTCCGGTGCCGGTGCCCACGGTCACCATGCCGACCTCGCTCCCGGCCTTCGCGGCGTGGTCGATGCCCTCGCCGTTGTCCGTGACCTTCAGCTCGACCTCCAGGCCGGACCAGCCGACCGCCTTGAGGTTCTTGGTGGCGACCACCGGGGTCTGTCCGCCGAACCCGTTGTCGACGTACCCGACGACGTCGCCCTTCTTCACCACCGTCGCCGAAGTCGCGGCCTCCTGCGCGTCCTTGATCAGCTTCAGGCTGTTCTGGAGGGACAGCTCCAGGCTGTCGTAGACCCGCCCGGTACCGGCCTGCTGGCCCATGACCGCTCCGTAGATCCACAGCACCTTGCCGTCGACCTTGGTGTTCGCGGACCAGAGCAGATTGCCGCCCGCCGGGGTGGAGGACCCGGTCTTGATGCCGCTCACGCCCGGCTGCAGCAGGAGGTTGTTGTTGTTGTAGATCTTGCCGTCTATGCCCTCGATCTCGATCTCGGGCATGTCCACGATCCCCCTGAAGACCTCGTTGCGCATGACCGCCTGCGCCAGCTTCAGCTGGTCGGTGGCGGTGGAGACCGTGGTCTTCTCCAGCCCGCTCGGGTCCGTGTACGTCGACCCGGTCATGCCGAGCTCCTTGGCCGCGTCGTTCATCTTGTCGATGAACGCGTCCTCGGAACCCGCGTCCCAGCGGGCGAGCAGCCGCGCCGCGTTGTTCCCCGAGGGGATCATCAGCAGCTGGAGCATCTGACGCTGGCTGAGCTGCTGCCCCTTGGTCAGCGGGGCCGTCGACTCGTCGGGCCGCTTGGACTCGTCCTCGGCCTTCTGGTCGACGGTGATCGTCTCGCCCTCCTCGTCACCCTTGAGGGGGTGCTCCTGGAGGATCACGTAGGCGGTCATGACCTTCGCGACGCTGGCGATCGGGGCGGGCTTCTGCGCGCCCTCGGACCCGAGCGACCCGACGCCGTCGACCATCACGGCCGACTGCCCCTGACCCGGCCAGGACAGCTTCGTCGCGCCGCCCTCGAAGGTGTACGTCGGCTTCGCCGTGAGCTCCAGCGAGGGCTCCGGCAGCGGGCGCATCACCTGCACGATCGCAAAGACGATCAGCAGGAGGAGCACCAGCGGGGTCCAGATCTTGACCCGCCGGACGGCGGTCCGGACCGGGGTCTCCGCGGGCGGCGGGGTGTTCGTCAGCTCGGCGAGCAGGTCGAGCGGCGGCCTCGGCGGCAGCGGCTGCTGCCGGGTCCGCTCGGCCGCCGCCCAGGACGGCGCGGCGGGCGGCGGGGAGGCCGGGGAGGCGGTCTCCGGGGTGCGGACGGGCGCCTCGGGCCCTGCCTCGGGTCCGGTCCCGGTCCCGGCCCCGGTCCCGGCCCCGCGCTCCGGCTTGCGGGGCGCGGGGGCGGACCGTACGTCGGAGCGCAGCGGCACGAACGTGCTCGTGCGCTCCGCCTCGCTCTCGGGCTCGTTCCCGGGCTTGTTCTCGCTCTTGTCCCCGGGCCGGTCCAAGCTCGGGGGGAGCTTCAGCGCGGTCGTCGCCTGGTCGACCCGGTCGGCCGCGCCGACCGGCTTGACCGCCTTGAAGATGGCGGTGGGCTGATCGATTCCTCGCAGGTCGGAGGCGTCGGACGCGCTGTCCGGCTCCGCGTCGCCCTTCGGCTCGGTCTTCGGTTCGGGCTTGGATTCGGGCGTGGCGGTGGGCGTGGGGCCGGCCTTCGGCTTGTCGTCGGGCTCGCCCTTCGACTCCGGCTCAGCGTCCGCCGCGTCCTCGTCCGCCTCGGGCTTCGGCGTCGCGTCCGCCTCGGGCTCCGGCTTGCGCTCGGCGTCCACCTCCGCTGTCGCGGAGGGCTCGTCCTCGGCGTCGGACGCGGACTCGGCACCGGAGTCCGCGTCGGCCTCGGTGTCCGCCGCCGGCTTGTCCTCGGCCTCGGCATCGACCCACGCGGCCACCGCGGCACGCAGCCGGCCGTCCCCGGCCTCACCATCGGGCTCGGCAACCGTCGCCGTGCTGGGCGTCGCCGTGCTGGACGTCTCCGCGCCCGTGTCCGGGCTCGTGCCGCCCTCGGCGGCTCCCGTGCCCTCCGAAGGCGTACCGGCCTCCTCAGAGGCCGTGGAGGCCGCCACAGGCGCGCTCTCCGGCTCGGCGGCGGTCTCCGCGTCGGCCTCGGCCCCGGAACCGGCCGCGGAATCGACATCCGGCTCGGCCGCCGCCTCCGATGCGGTCTCCGGCTCGGCCGCTGCCTCCGATGCGGTCTCCGGCTCGGATGCGGTCTCCGGCTCGATCTCCGGCTCACGCGCCGCGGAAGGGGATTCCGCCTCGGGCTCGCGCCGGGCGGCGTCCTCCGGAAGTCGGGGACGGAAGACAGCGGTCGCGGTGTCGGACGTGGCGCCCGAAGCCGCGCCCGCATCCTCGTTCCCGCCCGCGTCCGTGTCCGCGCCGGGGTCACGGAACACGGCGAAGCGCGGGTCGCGTTCCTCCGCAGCCGTCCCCGACGACTTCTGCTGCTCCGTTTTGTCGGGGGACTCGCCCGCCACCGATGCCTCCTCATGCGCTGCGGGGTCACCCCGCGCTGTCCGAACCATCTACCAGTGTCCTGTGTGAACCCCTGGCCGAGCTGCTAGACGAGAACGACATACCTACTGGTTCCCTTACAAAGCAGGCAGGCGCTCTCGACAGACCAATGTGAGAGGGGTCACCCTGTCAGACATCCACGCGGGGAGGCATGGATGGGCAGGAGCCGCAGAACAATCCCGGAGGAGCTTTTGCTGCTCGCTCTGGACCCGACCACGGGTACCACAGCGCAGCCGCAGTCGCTCGACCTCGGCCTGGCCGGGGCACAGCTAGTGGAGCTGGCTCTGGCAGGACGGATAGCCCCTGACGGGGATCGTATCGCCGTGGTGATGCCACGGCCGACAGGAGATCCGACTCTGGACTCCGCACTGGAGCTGCTGCGCCGTCGTGGCAGCCCGGTTCGGGCGGTCCACTGGATCGGCGGGCCCCGCCTGGGGCTGCGCCAGATCTATCTCGCTCATCTGGAGCGGTGCGGCATGGTTCATGCCGTGGCGGGCCAGATGTGCGGAGTGCTGCCGACGACTCGCTACCAAGCGACGGAGACGGCGATCAGCCGGGACATCAGGAACCGGCTGGACAGCGCGATCCGTACCGGCGTACCGCCGGACCCGCGGACCGCGGCGCTCGCCGCACTGGCCCACGCGGTCGGACTCGGCAAGCATCTGTACCCCGGGAACGAGGGGCGCTCATCGCGCTCCCGGCTCCGGGACCTGATCAGGCACGACCCGATGGGCGGACTCGTGGCGCACGCCGTGATGGACGTCCAGAACGGGGTGGCCGTCCAGCCACGCCGTACGCAGCAGGCAGCGGGCGTTCCGTTGCAGCCGCAAGCACAGGCCCGTCGCGGCAGCATGGCGCACACCGCCGCGAGCTGACCGCACGGACCTGAGAACAGCACAACGCCGTACCGTCGCCTGTCGTCACAGGGCCCGGTCCGGGAGCCGCACCACGCACGGGGCAGCCGGTAGTCACCACCACCGGCTGCCCCGTGCGCTTGCGCGCCCTCCCGCACACCGGTGCGTACGCCCCCGCGCCCCGCGTGTGGCCGTTTCCCAGCGCGGCCGGGGCAAGGGGTGGCAATCTGCTGAGCAGTAGATACGCACAGCTACATAGCCGGAGGTGCCGTTTCCGTGCCGTCCAACGTCAATCCCACTGTCAGGCGACGCAGGCTGGGTCAGGAATTGCGTCGCCTGCGCGAACTCAAAGGCATGACGGCCGAGGAAGTGGCGGAGCGGCTGCTGGTCTCGCAGTCGAAGATCAGCCGCCTGGAGAACGGCCGCCGGTCCATCAGCCAGCGCGATGTACGCGACCTCTGCGGGGTGTACGAGGTCGAGGACCACCGCATCGTCGACTCGCTGATGCAGATGGCGAAGGACTCCCGCCAGCAGGGCTGGTGGCACGCCTTCGGCGACATCCCGTACAGCGTCTACATCGGCCTGGAGACCGACGCGGAGTCGCTGCGGGTCTACGAGCCGCAGATGGTCCCGGGCCTGCTCCAGACCCGGGCGTACGCCGAGGCGTTGATCAGCGGCGCGCTTCCCGAGGCCCCTCCGTCGGACATCGAGAAGCGGGTCAACGTACGGTCGCGACGTCAGGACCGGGTCAACGCGCCGGAGAACCCGCTGCGGCTGTGGGCCGTGATCGACGAGTCGGCGCTGCGCCGGGTGGTCGGCGACAAGCAGGTGATGATCGACCAGCTGGAACACCTCGTCGAGCAGTCCCACCTGCCGCACGTCACCGTGCAGGTCCTGCCGTTCGACATGGGCGCGCACCCTGGCATCAACGGCCAGTACGCGATCCTGGAGTTCCCGGACGCCGCGGACTCCAGCGTCGTCTACATCGAGGGTGTCACGAGCGATCTCTACCTGGAGAAGGCGAACGACGTGCAGCGCTACAGCGTGATGTACGAACACCTGCGGGCGCAGGCGCTGAACGTGGAGCAGACCCGGGAGTTCATCAGCAAGATCGCGAAGTCGTACACGAGTTGACGCGTCGGAGCCGGCGCGTCGGATATGAGCCATTCCGGAAGAAGCGAGTGGGCGGCGGTATGGTACACCGCCGCTCACTCGCCATGGAAGGCTTACCGGAGAAAGACCATCCGGACGAGTGAACGGCCATCTCATGGGCGGGGCTTGGCGAGTAGCGTCGATCACGCCAATCGGAATCAGGTTGGTGCGACCCACCCAACTCTCTGAACCGGAGTGAACATGGCAATTCTTCAGGGTGCTACGGACAAGTGGACGAAGTCGTCGTACTCCGGGGGCAACGGCGCGTGCGTCGAGGTCAAGTCCCCGGTCGCGCTGTCCATCGCCGTACGTGACTCGAAGGCCCCCGAGGGCCCCTCGCTCACCTTCGTCCCCGGTGCGTGGAACACGTTCGTGCGCGACGTCGCCACGGGCACGGTCAACGCCTGACCTCGCACGACCGCACCACCCCGCACCACCGCACCACCGCACCACCTGATGGAGCCCTCTCGACCGGTTCGCCGTCCTGGCCGAGGGGGCTCGGCACGATCCGGCGCCGTTCCGCGGCGTCACCGCAGCCGGTCGACGTACCGGTCCGTCCCCGGAACGGTCGGCACGAACGGCGCGACCAGCTCGACCCGCCCGAGACCCGTCTCCGCGACCGCCGCGTCCAGGCCGGTGAAGCGCTCCTCCCAGCAGCTCCGCGGATCCTCCTGGAGGAACCACAGCAGCGTCAGCCGGGTGTCGACCCCCTCGACCTGCTTCACGTACGTCATCCGGTCGCCGGGCAGGGGCGTCGGCCGGAACACCGTGACCATGGCCGCGGGCGACCCCTTCAGCCGCTTCGGAAGATGGCGCGAGCGCAGCCATTCCAGCAGCTCCGCCCGCTGTTCGGGCCCCTCCGCGTCGACGACCTGGAGGACGAGACCCGCGTACGGGTGGTCGAGCGCGTGGAAGTCCCGGGGGCCGGCGGCCCCGTCGCGGTAGACGGTGGCCTCGTGGTCCTGGAAGGCCGTGAACACGTGGGTCCGGTCCTGGTAGACCCGGCCGTCCCGGTTCAGCCGCTTGTTGATGGCGACGGTCCACTTCATGTGGTCGTCGTAGCGCCCCTCGGTCACCCAGTACGTCGACAGATAGCACCCCGCTCCGACCGGCCGGGCCACCGCCGACTCCTCCGGATACCGCAGCTCCTGGAGGTCCTTGGTGGCCACCCAGCGCCGCCCGGCGAACATCCACGGCATCGCCGTCGCACCCGCGTAGTAGTGGTCGTCCTCGTACCAGCGGTTGTACGCGTACTCATGGCCAGGATGCGGTTCGACCATGGTGATCAGGGCGTGCCCCGGGCGCACCCCGTACGGTCCCGCCCCCGCCAGCTCCGCGTACCGCTCGCTCCCCGCACCGCCGCCGCTGTCCGTGCCACTGCTCCCCGTGCCGCTTCTCCCCGTACCGCTGCCCCCCGTACCGGCGCCTTCGGCCATCGCCCCTGCCCGCCTTCCTCTTCTTCCGTCCTCTTCCATCGACTCCCGCATCCCCCTACTCTGACGGTTCGTCAGATGAACTTCCAGGGCCGGGAGGCGCCGATGTTGCTCGCGGGGAAGACCGTCATCGTGTCGGGCGTCGGACCGGGGCTCGGGCACCGGGTCGCTTCGAGCGTCGTCCGGGACGGCGGGCGTGCGGTGCTCGGGGCGCGTACGGCGGCGAACCTGGCCAGGTCGGCGGCGGAGATCGACCCCGAGGGCCGGCACACGGCCCACCGGTCGACCGACATCACGGACGAGGCGCAGCGCGAGGCGCTGGCGGCCCTGGCGGTGGAGCGGTTCGGGGGGATCGACGCGGTGGTCCATGTCGCCGCCTGGGACAGCTACTTCGGCGGACTCCAGGACGCGGACTTCACCACGTGGCAGTCGGTCATCGACGTGAACCTCCTGGGCACGCTGCGGATGACCCGGGCCTGCCTGCCCGCCCTCAGGGAGCGGGGCGGCTCGGTGGTGGTGATCGGCACCCAGTCCGCGGTGGCCGCGCCCTCCCAGGTGTGGCAGGCGGCGTACGCGGCGTCCAAGGGGGCACTCACCTCGGCGATGTACTCGCTCGCCCGGGAGCTGGGCCCGGACCGGATCCGGGTCAACACGGTGCTGCCGGGCTGGATGTGGGGGCCGCCGGTGCAGGCGTACGTCCAGTTCACCGCGGGCTCCGAGGGCGTACCGGAGTCCGAGGTGCTGGCCCGGCTCACCGAGCGGATGGCGCTGCCGGAGCTGGCCACCGACGGGGATGTGGCGGAGGCGGTCGCCTTTCTGGCCTCCGACCGGGCCCGGGCGATCACCGGCCAGTCACTGCTGGTCAACGCGGGCGAGCTGATGCGCTGACGCACGGGCCACCCAGCTCGCGCCCAGCTCGCGCAGGCGCCCCGGGCCGCCCGTCCTCACTCCCTCGCACCGCTACTCGTACACGAGGCGCCCTCCCTCTCGACTTCTCGGCCGCACGGGACCCGCATCCCGTGCGGCCTTCGCGCGTTGCCGCGTACTCCCGGACCTTCTCTGCACAGCCTGACGAAGTGCCCGCCCATCGTGTGGCCGCGGTCACGTTCGCGACAACGCCCCACAAGGTCAAGAACGAGTAAAATCGTTCGCCTTGCTGACCTGCGTTCACATCTATGACCAGCAGGCAGCCTTGACCGAGTGCCCTCACAGGGGGTTCAATCCCCGAAGTCCCCGCTCCCGCAAGGGGACGCCGCTGAACGGCCGTACCGACGAAGTGCGTTCCCGTTCACAAGGCGGACCCCTGGAGGGGGACATGAACAGTCTCGACTGGGCTGTACTCATCGGCTACTTCGGCGTGATGGTCGCGATCGGACTCTGGTCGCACAAGCGCGTGGACAACGTCAGCGACTTCTTCACGGCCGGCGGCAAGATGCCGTGGTGGCTGTCGGGCATCTCGCACCACATGTCCGGCTACAGCGCGGTGATGTTCACCGGCTACGCCGGCATCGCGTACCAGTACGGGATCACGTCCTTCGTGACCTGGTCACTGCCCATCGCCATCGGCATCTTCATCGGCGCGAAGCTCTTCGCGCCCCGGCTGAACCGGCTGCGCTCGCGGCTCCACGTCGCCTCGCCGCTGGAGTACCTCAAGAACCGCTACAACATCCAGACCCAGCAGGCGCTCGCCTGGTCGGGGCTGCTGCTGAAGATCGTGGACGTCGGCGCCAAGTGGGCCGCCATCGCCACCCTGTTGTCCGTCTTCACCGGGCTCTCCATCACCCAGGGCATCCTGATCACCGGGGTCGTCACCGGGATCTACTGCACCGTCGGCGGGTTGTGGGCGGACGCCCTCACCGAACTGGGCCAGTTCATCATCCAGCTGTTCGCCGGGCTGGCGATGCTGTTCGCCGTGATGAGCAAGCTCGACGGCTTCGCCACCCTGTGGACGGTCTGGGACAAGCTCCCGGAAGGGCACGCGGACCCGACCGCCGGCCCGTACACGGTGACGTTCCTGATGGCGTTCCTGTTCATCAAGACGTTCGAGTACAACGGCGGCATGTGGAACCAGGCCCAGCGGTACATGGCGACCGACTCGGCCGCCTCCGCCACCCGGTCCGCCCGGCTGTCGGCGATCCTGTGGTTCGTCTGGCCGCTGGTGCTGTTCTTCCCGATGTGGGTCGCCCCGCTGCTGGTCGACGCGCAGAAGCCGGACGCCTCCGACAGTTACGCCCTGATGACCGAACAGCTCCTGCCCCACGGCCTGTTGGGTCTGGTCATCGTCGGCTTCTTCTCCCACACGATGGCCATGTGCTCCTCGGACGCCAACGCCATCGCGGCCGTCTTCACCCGGGACATCGCCCCGACGCTCTCGAAGGCGGCGCGCGGCTGGAACGAGCGTGCCGGGCTGATCGCGGCCCGCTGGACCACCGTGGCCTTCCTCGCACTGTCGATGGCCATCGCGACGCAGATCAACTCCCCCGCGTTCAAGGACATCATCACCGTCGTGATCAAGTGGGTCGCCGGGCTGATGGGCCCGATCGCGATCCCGTTCATGCTGGGTCTGCTGCGCCCGTTCCGGAAGTCCGGGCCGACGGCGGCGCTGGTCAGCTGGGCCTCGGGCCTGTTCGCCTTCTGGCTGGTCAACTACCCGATCCACTGGGCCGTCGAGGGCGGGGTGCCGCTCCAGTACCAGGTGTCCGTGCCGCTCGCCGTCTCGCTCGTGCTCTACATCCTGATCGGCCACGTGAAGCCGGAGGACACCCCGGAGCGCGACGCGCTGCTGACCCGCATCAACGAGGGGGACGGGGACGACGACGGGGACGGCACGGCGACGACCGCCGTGATCCCCGCCCAGGACGGAGGCCCGGCCCCCGCCCCTCGGCCCCACGGGTAGTCGGCCTGCCCCGCCCCTCGGCCGCGCGGGTGGTCGGCCTGCCCCGCCCTCAGCCGCGCGGGTAGCGGGCCAGCCAGCCCGGGGCGACGGCGGCCGGGCTGTGCAGGGCGGGGCCCTGGGTCATCTCCATCGCGAAGTCGTCGGCCAGTTCGAGGAGTGTGGCCCGTCCCTCCAGCTCCGCGAGCCAGGCCGGCGGCAGCGCGGTCTCGCCGTGCAGCGCCCCGAGCAGCGCCCCGCAGACCGACCCGGTGGCACGGGAGGGGCCACTGTGGTTCACCGCGAGCCGCAGCCCGTGCCGGACGTCCTCGCTGACCAGCGCGCAGTACACGGCGACGGCGAGGACCTCCTCGGCGGCGTCGCTCGCGCCCAGCGCCTCGATCAGGGCCGGGCCCGGGATGCCCTGCCGCACGGAGCCGAGGGCCTGCCGCAGGGCCTCGGTCACCGGCTCGTGGCCGGGGCGCTCGGTGAGAAGGGCCAACACGTTCTGCACGGCCCCGTCCAGGCTCTCGCCGCGCGCGAGACCGTGCACCAGTACGGCGAAGGCTCCGGCGGCCAGCTGGGCGGCGGGATGCCCGTGGGACTGGGCCGCGCACTCGACGGCCAGCTGGAGCACGAGCCCCGGCTCCCAGCCCACCAGGAGCCCGAAGGGCGCGGACCGGGTGAGCGCGCCCGCGTCCCGTGCGGTGGGGTTCTTCGGCCGGTCGAGGGTGCCCATGACGGGGTCGCCGAATCCGCCCAGGCATTCCCGGGCCGGCTCGCGGCGGGCGTAGAGCCACTCCTCGGCGGCCAGCCAGCCGTTGTCCTCGCGCCGCTCGTCGGGCCCCCAGTCGTGCTGGGTGGCGGCCCAGCGCAGATGGGCCCGGTGCACATCGGTGGGCGGGTGCCAGGCCCCGGTGTCGCGGCGGACCTGGGCGCGGATCAGCCCGTCGACGGTGAAGAGGGTGAGTTGGGTGAGGGCGGTGACGGCGCCGCGTCTGCCGTGCGCCGGGACGTAGTCGACGACCCCCTCGACGCCGTGGGCGGCGCGGATCTCCTCCAGCACCAGCCCACTGACCCCGGCCCCGAGCGCGTCCCCGACAGCTCCGCCGAGCAGGGCCCCACGGACCCGGCTGCGGAAGTCCTGCTGTTCGGCCCGGCCCCAGACCGCCGTGGTCCCTGTGCTCACCCCGCACCCTCCCCGTCACCACGTACTCGCCCCGCGCGGGCCTCTGCGGGCGACCGCGCAAGCACTGTAATCGAACGGGAACGGGCCGTAGAGGGGGCGACCTGGGTACGTACGGGTATGTCGACGGACGTCCCGCAGGTCGTTTTTGACCGGGTCGGTACGCCGCGCCTCACCTGTTCCACAGCCCGTGGAGGGGCCGTCAGCTGTCGAGCGAATCCCAGAGCGCAACGAGCTCACGGGCGACCGGATCGGCGCCCGCAACCAGGATCGGGGAGTGCGAGGTGTAGGCGCCCCCGCCCGCTCCCAGCACCGAGCCGCCGCTCTCCCGTACCAGGGCGGCGCCCGCCGCCACGTCCCAGGGGCCGGGGCCGAGGCAGACGCAGGCGTCCAGCCAGCCCTCCGCCACCCCCACCAGATCCAGGCTCATCGCACCTTGCAGTCTGATCCGGTGGGCCACGTCGTACAGCCGGCTGATGAGCCGGGCGGAGCGTGTACGGCCGGAGCCCGTTCCCGTCAGGCCGACCACCGCCCCGGAGAGACTGCGGCTGCCCTGCACGCCTGCAGCCTGCGCTCCCCCGGCTTCCGTGGTCCAGCGCCGGCCGAGAGCGGGTGCATGCACCACACCGAGCACCGGCGTCCCGTCCACCACGCAGGCGAGCGAAACGGCGTACCCGGGGGCTCCACGGGTGAAGTTCATCGTCCCGTCGATGGGGTCCAGCAGCCAGCATGTATCGGGAACCGGGCCCGGGCCTGTCGATTCCTCCCCGACGACGGGGATATCCGGAGTGCGATCCACGAGAACGCGGGTCATCCGCCGCTCCACCTCGACGTCGGCATCGGTGACTTCCTCCCCCGAAGGCTTGAACCGCCTGTGCGTCCAGAGCCGGCCCGACCCCTCCCCGGCCAGCCACTCCACCCCGGCGTCCACGGCATCCCGGGCGAAGCGGTGCAGGGCGGCCGCGTCATACAGCGTGTGCCGGGGGCTCATACGGCGGCGACCGGTCGCTCTGCCAACTTCTCCGCGTGGGCGCCGTGCTCTCCCATCGCGTAGAAGCTGAACCGGTCGAAGGTCCACTCGTCGGGTACGCGGGTGCGCTCGGGTGCGGTCCGTACGAGTTCGAGTGCGGTGGCCTCGTCGGTGCGCCCGAGCGTGATGTGGGGTGCGTAGGCGTCGCCGGTATAGCGGTAGCCGTACCGGGCGAAGCTGACACGCTCGGACTCCGAGAACCTGGAGGTGTCCTTCGAGGTGTCGAACGCCTGCCGGTCGAGGCGAGGGGCAAGGCCGTCGAGGACGACTTCCTGGACCTTCTCCAGCAGCGCGGGCCGTTCGACGGACATGAAGAGCCAGCCGGTCGGTTGGTACACGATGCCGACGGACGCGAGCGACAGTTGCCCGGGCAGGCTCACGGACGCTCCGATCCTCGCCAGTTCCCGCTCGGGGTCCAGATCGTCCTCGAAAGGTCCCTGGAAAACGGTCAGGTGGGGCAGGTTGCCGTCCTCGCTCAGTGGCGGTTGCAGCGGGCGGTCACCGCCCAGACTCTCTTGCAGCCGGATGGCAACGCGTGTGTGATCCGCGCGGGGAAGCAGGGCGACGCCGAGCCACCTGGTCATGGATGAGCTCCTATCTTCGTGATTACGTGCAACGCGGCATCAAGCCCTCTGCGCAGGCATCCGGACGGCGGCTCGCCGAACAGCCAGCCGGCGATGACCCCGGCGTTGAAGGCGTCACCGCCCCCGGTACGGTCCACGGGCTCCACGGCTGTCGTCGGTTCGCGCACCAGCGCACCGGACGGTGCGGCCCAGAGGGCGCCCTCGGCACCCTGCGTCAGAATCACCTCTCCCGACAACCGCTCCGCGTAGTGCAGGGCGGTACCGGCGGCGTCCCCCGGCAGGGCGCGGGGAAGCCGGCCCGCCTCGTCGGCGTTCATCAGGTTCAGCCCCGGCCCCTCCGCCAGTTCGCTCATGTCCCGGCCGTTCCATTCGACCGAGACGGTACGGCCGGTCCGGCGAGCGAGACCCACAACACGGCCGAGCTCGGGCGTGGGGACTCCGACGACGTGGACATGGTCCACGGCCACCACGTCCGACTCCGTCACTGCCCGGAACGCCTGATCGCGGTCGGCACCGGCAAACGTCATCATCCGTTTGCCGGTGCCGGACGAGATCACGATGGCCATGCTTGTCCGCAAGGAGGTGTCCACGCGCATCAGCGCCGTGTCCACTCCTCCGTCCCGCAGATCGTCCAGGCACAGGCGGCCCAGCGCATCGTCGCCCACCGCTGACACGAGCCTGACCTCGCAGCCCTGGCGGGCCAACCCCAGGGCCGTGTTCGCCGCCGAGCCACCGGGACGCGCCTCACAGGCCTCGCCCCGGACCTTCTCGTGCTCCTGAGGGAAGTCCTCCGCCTGCACGATGATGTCGAAATTGGTCCCGCCCAGTACCAGGACGCGTTTCTCGCCGGTCACGGTCACGGGTCCCCCAGACGGTAGCTCTCGAACAGGACGTGGCGCACCAGCCGCTCCCGGCTGCCCCGGGTGCTCTGGAGAGGAAACGAGGCGTGTGCGATCAGCTCATCGACGGTGGTCTCCAGGCGGTCCACGTCGGTACCCATGTCGTGGAAACGACGCATCAGTTCACGGAAAAGGTCGTGCGGCCGGAAACCGATCGACGACAGCCAGGCACGGTTCGCGATGAGAACGTTGGCAGCCGCCGACCGTAACCGTGCCTGGGCCGGGGCCGGAAGCATGTCGGAGTTCAGCAGCTCGAAGTAGTCGTCCTCGTCCCGCGCATGCATCCGGAGGTTCTGTCCGCCGACGGCCAGGACGTCCCGGTTCAGATGGAAGAGTTCGAGACCCAGGTGATGCGGCACGTCGAGAATTCGTACTCCCCTCTCCCGTAGCCCTGCCTCGTCCGTGGCGAACGCGGTGAGGACGTTGGCGAACATGTCGCTGTACCTGGGTACGGCGATTTCCGCGCCTGCCGGGTCGGCAAGGAATTCCTCGGCCGTCGCGCCGCCCCAGCGTCCACCTCGCGCGGCGAGAAGATAGAAGTTCCGGCCCCCCATCGAGTGGCCGAGGCGGCCCACGGAGGCCACCCGGTGCGCCAGCTCCCCATCCTCCTCGATCATGCTCCGGAGCCGTTGCTCGTTGTAGATCGCCAGGTCCAGTCGCCCCTCCGCGACCTCACTGACCAATTGGTCCGACCACGGAAGCTGTACACACACCAGGCGGTGGTTGCGTCGGGCCAGCACCTCGTCGAAGCCACATCCCAGAATCAGCGCCTTCACCACGATCAGCGTGGAATCGGCCAGGCGGCTCGTGCCGGGCGTGTTCTGCACGGCGGCCAGTGCCTCACGCCCTTCGCTCTCGGCGAACGACGAACTGGTCCGTCCGTACCAGGCCGCCAGCTGGGTCAGGGCGTTGAGACAGGGCTGCACGTCCTCGGCGGAGATCTCGTCCCCCGAGCCGTCGTGGGCGTGGCTGCCGAAGTTGCCGTAGTTCTGGATCGTGCGGATGGCGAGCACCATCTTGGCCGGTACGACCCCTTTGGCCGTGAGGACCGTGAGCAGGGATTCGAGCGTCGGCTTGGATCCGATGGCTTCCCTCATCGCAAGGTCCAGGAGGATCGCCTCCGCCGCTCGCCGTGCCGTACTGAGGAACACCTCGGGATCCGATTCGGCATAGCGCAGGGCCTTCTTGTAGAGCCGGAGAGACTCGCCCTCGTTGACCGTCACGTCGACCGTGTCCTGTTCGGCAGTTCGTACCTGATGCTAACAACTTGGCTGAGGGGGCAGTCGGTTGATCTCAATCGTCGGAGGTGCGGCTCCCGCGCAGCGAGGCGAGGACGAGGCGGCCGTACCGAGTGGTGAAGGCGGCTGCCGTGGCGACGAAAGCAACGGCCAGGGCAAGCAGGAGGTGGCGGGGGTCCTCGTCGCCGAGCACCTGCAGGATGCTCAGTGCGGTGCCGAGCGGCAGGCCGAGGATCGTCAGCACACCGAGGGCACCGGCGATCTGCTGCCCGTCCTGCGTCTGGACGAGCCGGGAGTAGTCGGCGGCCTCGGCGAGGATCTCCTCGAACCGGGCGGGCAGCCGGTACTGCTCGTGATAGGCGAGCAACAGTTCGTTGGCCGGGCCGTGAGCGGTGAGGTGTTGACGCCAGTAGGTACTCCGGAACCCTGCGATGTCCCGTTCGAGTTCAGTGACGCGGCGGGCCAGCCCGGGGCCGTCGAAGACCCCGGAGAGCCCGTCGGTCAGCTCGTCGATGTGGTCGCGCTGCGCGATGCCGAGAAGGAGGGCGTCCAGGTAGACGGAACGGACGTGCAGGGCGGCGAAATCGTAGAAGTCTCCGTCGCCCTCGTCGGGCCGGTGACCGAGGAACGCGGCACCGTGGCGCAACACGAGCGCACTCCAGTCGGCCGAGATCCGCACGGCACGCTCGGTCTGGCCGGGCAACTGCTCCGGGGCGGTGGGAAAGTCCGCCTCGTTGGAGCGGGAGGCCAGCGCCCAGAGCCAGCGGTCGGCCGTCTCCGGAAGCGCACCGCCCGAGCGCAGAGCAGCGGTCTCGGTGGGGCCCGGGGTCAGAAAGGCAACGGTGTACGGGTGCGTGGCGGCACCCAGGGCCATCGGCGAGGCAACGCCTGCGAGAAGGACGTCGGGAGCGAGCGGGCCATCCATCGGATCGGGCCCGGCGCCCGCCCGGCCTCCCAGCGCCCGGAGCACATCCAGTAACCGTTCCGAGGGGACGCTGAGGTGCAGGACGGCCTGTGCGTGGTGCGGATGCAGCTCCGTCGGGGTGCGCAGGATCTCCAGGCCGTGCAGATGGAGTGGGCCGTGGACGACGTCGACGAACAAGTGCCAGCGGCGCGGCCGTTGCGGTGACCCGTACAGCGCGCGCCCCGCAGCTGGGGTGAAATACGTCTGGCGCGAGCCCACATCCGTCCGGTGGCCGCCGACCTCGAAGGGAATGGGCCCCTCGGCCCACACGTCGGGGTCGGCGTGGAGCCGGACCGGAATGATGAGGCTGACCGACTGCCGTAAGCCGACGCCGGAACCCACGTCGGCGGTCATCCGTGCCCTGCCCGGTACGTGCGACCTCCGTGCCCACGGTGTTCGCGCACCGACACCCCCGTCTTCAGTGTTCGCTGTACGAAGCAGGGAAAGGTTACCGGGTTCCTCTCAGCACATGCCAAGGATTCTGTTGCCGCTCGTACATCGCCACGTCCCCGCGCCACGGTGCTAACCGTGCGCCCGGACCGAGCGCCCCGGTACGTACGGGTATGTCGACGGACGTCCGCAGGTCGCTTTTGACCCGGTGAGGAGGTCAGCGTCCGGGGCAGGTCCGAGCCGCCGCTGTCGCCAGCACGGCGTCGGCCAGCTCCCCGGCCGTACGTCCGCCGCCGGTGTCGACCGTGTCCAGACCCAGCGCGTCCACGGCCTCCAGCATCAGCGCCTGAAAGCGGACTGTACGGGCCAGGAACCGGTCCATGAGGTGCCGTTCCGCTTCCGTGGCCTCCTCGTAGCGCCCCGCCGCCCGCACCCGGTCGCGTACGACCGTGTCGTCGGCGGTGAGCCATACGGCGGCCGTACGGGGAACCGTCAGCCGGGCGACCCACGCGGGCCAGAGCGCCGAGCCCTCCAGGACCAGGCCGGGAGCCCCGGCCCCCGCACGGTCGGTGATCAGCTCCTCGATGCGCGGTCGGAGCCGTTCGTAGTGGTCGAGGACCGAGGCGAGGAGTTCGTCGGTGGTCAACGTCCCGTAGTGCTCGGCGACATGCGGCGGCACCTCGTGCTCCGGGGTCCGCCAGGGCCGTCCCGGGTGCCGGGCCAGGCCGTCCGTGGAGCGGTGCTCGAATCCGAGCCGCTCCGCCACCGCCTCGGCGACGGTCGTCTTCCCGGTGTTCGAGGTCCCGCCGATCAGCACCACCCGCACATCGCGCATGCCTCCGACCATAGGCCCGGGCGTCGGACAGCGAACGGCAGACGGCAGGGCCTACGGTCTCCCCACCGCCCCCAGCCGCTCCCGCTGCGCCCGCGCCCACGCGTAGTCCGGGTCCAGCTCCAGCGCCCGGTCGAGGTCCGCCAGCGCCTCCGGGGTCCGGCCGAGCGCCTCCAGCGCGAGGGCCCTGCTGCCGTGCGCCCAGGCGTAGTCGGGGTCCAGGGCCAGGGCCCGGTCGTAGCAGGCGACGGCCTCCTCCGGCCGGCCCGTCGCCCGGTACACCTCGCCCCGCTCCCCCTCCGTTCCGGCCAGGCCGGGGGACAGCTCCTCGGCCCGGTCCAGGTCGGCGAGGGCGCCCACCGGATCGCCCAGGACGGTGCGGACCCGGGACCGCCTCACCAGCGCCCAGGCGTACTCCGGCCACAGCGCGATCGCCCGGTCGAAGTCTTCGAGCGCCTCCTCGTGCCGGCCCAGCGCATGGCGGACCAGGCCCCGGCTGCCCAGCGGCACGGCGTCGGACGGGTCGAGGGCGTGCGCCCGGTCCAGGACGGTCAGGGCCTCCTCCAGGCGGCCCATCCGCCGGTAGGTCTCCCCCCGCTCGCGCACCGCCCAGGCCCAGGAGGGCGCGATCTCCTCGGCCCGGTCCAGATCGGCGAGGGCCTCCTCGTAGCGGCCGAGCGAGCGCAGGATCACCGCCCGGCCCTGGTGGGCGCGTTCGCTGCGCGGGTCCACGGCGATCGCCCGCCCGTGGTCGGACAGCGCGGCGTCGAGCTCCCCGGCGCGGAAGCGGTGCCAGGCGCGCACCACGAGGGCGGCGGCCCGGTCCGTGTCGGGCAGCTCGGCCCGGGTCAGCAGGAGCCCGAGGGCGGCGGTGGGGCGGGGGCCGTGGTCCGTTATGGCGGCCAGCAGGTCCCGGCCCCAGTCGCGCAGTACGGCGCTGTCGGCGTCCTCGCCCGCCTCCGCGAGGGTCCGGGCCCAGTGGCGGGCGCGGGACGGGGCCTGCCCGCACAGCTCGATCCCGGCGCGCAGGGCCTCGGGCAGCGCGGTGCGGGGGCGGGCGCAGAGCCGGTGGTAGAGCACGTCCAGGGCCGCCCGGCGCCAGGGCTGCTCGGCCCAGAGGCGTTCCGGGTCGATGCCCTCGGCCGCCGCGTCCCGCCGGGCGACGAAGGCGTCGGCCAGCCGGTCGTGCGCCGCCTTCCACCGTCGCGGCGAGCCGGTGCGCTGGAGGCGGAGTATCGGGGCCCGGACGACGGCGTGGTAGCGGGAGTGGCCGGAGTGCCGCTCGGCGACGAACGGCAGCTCGTGCAGCCAGTCGTAGAGATCGGGCACGGCGTGCGGCCCGTTCCGCGGTGCGGCCACGGCGACGGCGACCAGGTCCTCGTCGAACCGGCGCGGCAGCGCGCAGGCGAGCGCCGCCGCCCGGCGGGCCGGGTCGCTCTCCCCGGCCAGGAAGCGTTCGACGGCGGTGGCGTTCGCCTCCCCGGCCGCCCCGGGGTTGGCGGCGAGCGTGGAGACCAGGACGGGCAGCCCGCCGGAGAGCCGCAGCACCTCCCGTACGACGGACTCCGTCACCACCCCGCGCCCGTGCAGGAGTTGGCGTGACTCGGCCTCGGTGAACGGCCCGAGCGGTACGTCGGCGACCAGCCGGCTCCGGTCTCCCCAGTGCACGGGGTCGAGGCGGCGCTGGCCGGCCAGGGTGAGCACGAGGTTGGCGGGCAGGTCGCCGTACCGCCCGGGGGTCAGCAGGTCCGCCAGCCACCGGTCCAGTTGGGGTGCGGTGCGCTCGTAGGTGTCCAGGAAGAGGGCGATCCAGGGCACGGTGTCCGCGACCCGGTCCAGCTCGGCGACGAAGACCGGGGTGAGGACCCGTACCGGGTCCGCCAGCAGCAGCGCCTCCTCCTGCTGCCGGACCCGGCCCCCGAAGATGACCGCCCGCAGTCCGCCCGCGCCCCGCGCCACGACCGCCGGGTCGATGCCCCCGGCGAGCGCCCCGACGACGGGTATCGCCCCGGCCGCGATCAGCCCGGCCTGCGCGGCGGCGAGCGCCCCGGGGGAAGGGGCCCCGCCCGGCGTCTCGCTGTCCGCCGCGAGCCGGCCGGCCGCGTCGTGGCGCGCGCGCCGGTAGGTGGCGAGCAGCCGGTCCAGTGCCTTGAGCGGGTATCCCTGCTCGGCGAACTGCGCGGCAAAGTCGGCGAGTACGTCCGGCACGGAGTCGGCGCTCTCGTCGACCGACGCGGTCAACGCCCCGAACTCCCCTGCCGCCTCGCGCCATTCCCGTACGAGCGAGGTCTTGCCGACCCCGGCGTTGCCCCGCACATGGAAGACGAACCGGTGCCGGGGGTCCTCGGGCGGCAGCGCGAAATTGGCGCGGTACAGGTCGAGTTCGGCCTGCCGCCCGACGAAGGCGGCGCGGCGCTGCCCTTCGACGATCTGCTGGAGGGAGAGGCGGCGGGGGCTGGGCGGAGGCATGGAGCCAGTCTGTCAGCGGACCCGGCTGTCCGGGAGCCGGGCGTCCGGGAGCCAGCCGTCCGGGACCCGGGCGGCCAGGAGCCGGGCGGCCATGGTTCTGCCGCCCGCGCCCCGGGCGGCCATGATTCTGCCGCCCGTGACCCGGGGGGCCGTGATCCTGCCGCCAGTGACCCGGGCGGCCATGACCCTGCCGCCCGCGCCCCTGGCGCCTGCCGGCCCGGGCCCGTCAGACGCCGAGGCCCTGGCCGAACCCGCCGTCCACGGTCAGTTCCACTCCGGTGGTGAAGGTGGCCTCGACCGCGAGGTACAGCGCGGCGGCCGCGACCTCTTCCACGGTGCCTCCCCGGCCCATCGGCGTGGAGGCGTTGCCCTGTTCGACGAACTCGGCGCGCTGCTCCTCGGTCAGTTCGGCCACGCCCATGGTGGGGGTGAGGATGAAGCCGGGGGCGATCGCGTTGACGCGGATCCCCTGGGGAAGCAGCTCGGCGGCGAGCACCTTCGAGAAGGCGGCGACGGCTTCCTTCGCCGCGGAGTAGGCGCTGAGACCGGGGAATATCCGGTCGTTGGAGACGGTGGTGAACACGATCGAACCGCCCTCGGCCATCAGCGGCGCCAGCCGCTGGACGGTGAAGAAGGCCCCCTTGGCGTTCACGTCGAAGATGCGGTCCCATGACTCCTCCGTGACCTCTTCGAGCGTCTGGAACTCCGCGATGCCCTGGTTGACGAACAGGTAGTCGATACCGCCGAGGCGGTCGGAGACCTGGTCGCGGAGGGCGTCGATGGCGTCGGCGTCGGTGGCGTCGGAACGCACCGGGTGCGCCAGCGGCGTGCCGAGCGCCGCCTGCGCCTCGGCGAGCCGCCGGTCGCTGCGCCCGGTGTACATCACTTCGGCGCCGCGGTCGGTCAGCGCCCGGACGATGGCCCGGCCCATGCCGATGGTGCCGCCGGTGACGACCGCCTTCCGGCCGGCCAGGGCCTTCGGGTCGATGGGGGAACGCTGCTGGGTCTTGCGGTTCGTTGTCATGCCGGTGAAGCTAGACCTTGACATTGACGTCAGAGTCAATCTTCTGTGCCGGGAGTCACATGTTCATCGGCGAGCTGTCGAAGCGCACCGGTATCAGCACCAGGAGCCTGCGGTACTACGAGCAACAGGGGTTGCTGCGACCGCGGCGACGGACCAGTGGCTACCGCGAGTTCAGCGAGCCCGACGTCGCCGCCGTACGCCGGATCCGGATCCTGCTCGCGGCCGGACTGAACACCGACCTGATCCGGGAAGTGCTGCCCTGCATGGCCGAGGAGGGCGCCATCCTGGCGCCGACCTGCGAGGAAATGGCTCAGGACCTCAAACAGGAGCGTGAGCGCATGGGCCGCTCCATCGAACAGCTCCAGGCCGCCCACTCCATGCTCGGCTCGATCATCCACGCGGGCGAGGCGATCACCGGCGGCCGACGCGCCTGAGCCATCGGCCCCGGCGCGGCCCGGAGCCCGTACGCCCGGCCGGGGTGAGGGCGGCCAGCGCGGCGATCAGTGGGAAGAGCGCCACCACACCGAGCGCCGTGGAGAGCGGCATCGACTTCGCCAGCGCGCCCGCGGTGGCGCTGCCGACGCCGCCGCCGACGAAGAACGTGAGGTTGAGCAGCCCCATCGCACCGCCGCGCCTGGCCGGTTCGATGTGACCCGACATCAGCGCGGTGGTGAAGACCTGGGTGACGGAGAACGCGGAGAAGCCGAGCGAGGCGCCGAGGATCAGCAGCAGCACACCGGAGCCGGTCAGCGCGCCGGCGAGGGCCGCGGCGAAGGCGAGCGAGACCGCGGCGAGGAGCCGGTTGCCGTGGCCGCCCGCGGTGAGCCGGCCGGCCAGCCTGGAGAGCACCGCACCGACGACCGCGCCGGGCAGCAGCCGGACGCCGACGGACAGGATGCTCCAGCCGTGGTCGCGGACGAGGAGCTGCGGTACGGCGTACATCGCGGCGAACAGGCCGCCGTACACACCGATGCCGATGACGGCGGCCTTCAGGAACACGCGGTCGGTGACGAGCGCGCGCGGCACGAAGGAGGTGTCGCTGCCGCGGGTGCGCCGGGTGAGTCCGGCGGCCGACAGGACCAGTACGGCGGCGGTGGCGATCACCAGCCGGGTGCTGAGCGCGAGCGCGGAGGACTGGATCAGCACGAGGAACGACATGGCGGTGAGCGTCAGCAGAGCGGCGCCCGGCAGGTCCATCGAGCGGCCGGAGTTCTTGCGCGCCGGCGCCCCGGCCAGGCACAGGGGAACGATGAGCAGGGAGAGCGCGGGCAGGACCAGCGCGATGCGCCAGGTCACCCACTCGGTGAAGACACCGCCCGCCAGGGTGGCGCCGGCCGAGAAAATCGCCATCGTCGCCCCGAATCCGGCGAACACCTGCGGCCGCCGGTCCGGCGGCACCGAGGCGGTGAGCGCCATGGCGCAGGCCGCCATGGCACCGGAGCCGGCGGCCTGGACGAAGCGCCCGGCCACCAGGACGCCGAGGTCGGTCGCGACGAGGCAGATGACGGCGCCGACCGCGAGGGCCAGCGAGCCGAGCAGCAGGGCGGCGCGAACGCCACGAGTGTCGGCGAGGCGGCCGAACAGCGCGGTGCCGACCCCGAGGGCGAGGGCATGGGCGGTCAGTACCCAGGCGGTGGCGGTGGAGGAGGTGTTCAGGGAGGACGCCACGTCGGGCAGGGCGATCCCGGCGGCGGTGACTCCGAAGACGACCGGGCCGAACAACGCCCCGTAACGCAGCCCGTCCGAGCGGGCTCCCGGGGAGGAGGCGGTGCCGGTCGACGCGGTCGACGCGGCCTCGTGCGTGGTCACGATGGACTCCAAAGGATGACGGCCGACTCGTTCACGGGCGCGGCGCGATGTTGTGGTTGAGCCGGAAGAGGTTGTCGGGGTCGACCACGGCCTTCACGCGCGCCAGCCGGCCCAGGGTCTCCGGGTCGAAGCACTCCGCCGCCGCGTCGGCCGTGTCCGCCCCCGCGAGAAAGTTCAGATAACGGCGGCCCGTGCTCCAGGGCTCCATCGCCCCGAGGACCACGTCCGGCGAGTCCGGGGGCGAGAGCGTCGCGAGCGTGAACGCGCCCTCGCGGACGCCGACCGCGTTGGGCACCTCGGCGGGCCGGGAGAGCGCGCCGCCGAGGTGCCGCACCTCGACCATCAGATCGCCGCACGACGAGCCGGCGCCGGCCACCCGCAGGAGCGCCTCGGCGGCGTCGCGGCCCAACTCCCGTAAGACGATGTTGCGTTCGTGGTACGGCAGCGGATGCGTCGGATCCTGGTGGATGTCGGCCACCGCCGCGTACGGCATCTCGGCGACCGAGTCCGCCAACGGCGTACCGCACGCGCGCAGCGGACGGACGAGCCGCTCTCCCTCCTCGGCCCGGCCGGTGAACGCGATCCGCACATGCGCGGCGAACGTTCCCCGGAGGAACTCCGGCACGTCCGGCACGTCCGGCAGCCGCAGGAGCGACAGGGAGGAGGTCATCTCCTCGGGGACGGTCGCGGTCCACTGCCGCCAGGTGTGCAGGGCCTGCGCCGCCTGCTCACCGGGGAAGTGGATCCCGCCGCCGTAGAGCCGGCGCACCGGCATCAGGCCGAACCACAGCCCGGTGACGATGCCGAAGTTCCCCTTGCCGCCGCGCAGCGCCCAGAAGAGGTCCGGGTGCCGGTCGCGGGTGACCTGGCGGATGCTCCCGTCGGCGGTGACGACCTCGATACGGGTCACGTGGTCTGCGGCGAACCCGAACTGCCGCCCCAGCGGCCCGAGTCCACCGCCCAGCGTGTAGCCCACGACACCGACCAGCGGGGACGACCCGTTGAGAGGGGCGAGCCCGTGCGGTGCGGCGGCGGAGATCACCTGATGCCACTGGACCCCGGCCTCCGCGTATGCCGTACGGGTGAGGGGGTCGACGGCGACCGCGTTCATCCGGCGCGTGGAGACGAGGACACCGCCGCGCGCGGACGCCGCGATGCCGTGGCCGGTCGCCTGAACGGCGACCGGTATCGCCTCCCGGGCGGCGAAGGACACCGCGGCGGACACGTCCCCGGCCGACCGGGCGGCGACGATCACGTCGGGCCGGTGCCGGGCGATGCGGTTGAACCCCGCGAGCTCCGTCTCGTACCCCGCGTCCCGCGGAGTGAAGACCTCACCCTTGAGCCGTGCGACGAGCCCGTCCAGGGAGCTCACGGCAATTCCCGGATGTACGGATGGTTCGGGTGGTCCGGCCACGATCACGTCCTTCCTCTCGCGCCGAGCGTCGGCGGGTGAGGAGCAGTGTTCTCGTCCGGAAGGGCCTCTCCCATCCCCTACTTGAGGGGTTGGAAGGGCCCGGCGGAACTGGCACATTCATGGGATGACCGGTTCGACGACCTCCCGCACCTCGGCCTCCCGTACGTCGGTCGGCCGGGCGGAACTGCTCTTCCGGACCGCGAGGGCCACCGACGCCCTCGGCATGTTCGCCGAGGCCTCGGCCCACCTGCGACGGCTCATGCCGTACGACGCGGCGGTATGGCGCGTCACCGACCCCGTGACCGGCATGATGACCGCCCCCATCCGCGCGGAGAACCTGGACGAGGGCGGCTGCGCCGTCTACTGGGAGTCCGAACTGTTCACCGAGAACGTCAACCTCTTCCGCGACCTGGCGCGGGCCCCCGTGCCGGTCGCCGGGCTCCGGCAGTCCACCGGTGACCTGCCCGCGCGCAGCGCGCTCTACGAGACCTTCATGCGCCCGCGGGGATTCCACGACGAATTACGAGCGGTCCTGCGCGTGGGGGGCAGCCCTCAGGGTCACATCAGCCTGTTCCGGACTGAGGGGCGCCCGGCCTTCGACGACGCCGAGACCCGGCTGATCGCCTCCGTCGTCACTCCGCTCGCCAAGCAGCTGCGCTCGTTCGCCGAGCCCGCCCCGCAGCCGCAGCCGGATGACCAGCACGGCCCCGGGCTCCTCCTCTTCGACCCGAACGGCACTCTGCTGTCGTTCAACGACGACGCCCTGGCCTACCTCGACACGCTCCCCGAAGGCCCCGCCGCCCCCTCGCCCCAGGGCATCCGCGTGCCGTCCTGGATCCAGGCGACCGCGATGAAGGCCCGCGCGGTGGCCCAGGAACGGGACCGCGGCCAGGCCCGCGCCCGGGTACGGAACCGGGCCGGCCGCTGGCTGGTCTGCCACGCCTCCTGCCTGCGGGAGGCGGGCGGCGGACCGGGCGCCTCCGCCGTGGTGATCGAGCCCGCGAAGAGCTCGGAGATCGTCCCGCTGATCGTGGACGCGTACGAGCTCACCGACCGGGAGACCGAGGTCACCCAGTACATCGCCCGCGGCCTCCCGACCGGCGAGATCGCCGCACAGCTGCACCTCTCCCCGCACACCGTCCGGGACCACATCAAGGCGGTCTTCGAGAAGGTCGGGGTCTCCAGCCGCGGCGAACTGGTGGGCAAGCTGTTCACCGAGCACTACGCGCCCCTGGCCGAGAAGACCATGACCCGGGTCCGTACGGACTGACGGCAGGTGGGCCCGCACCTCTTCCCGGGGGCGCCGCTCTGGCTCCGATCCGCTTCCGGGTGGCCGTCGCAGCGTAGCCTCACCTCCTAACCCAGCACGAGGCCCCCGGCGGTATCTCCGGGGGCCTCTCGCGTGCTCGCCGGTCCTGGGGGGAGGCCGGGGCGGGGTCTCGTGCGCTCCGTGGTGCCACCGGAGGCCGGGACGACCTATGCGGCGAGGGGCGGCTCCTCGTCGTCCGCCGGGGGCGGCACGTCGGGCTTCTTGAAGCGCTGCCACGAGTCCCGAGCGCGTCCGGCCGAGTCGATGACGTCGGGGACCTGGTCCAACAGCGCCTTGATCGCGATGAGGAACACTGAGGCCACGCCAGCGACGGCGAGAATGGTGATGATGGCGGTGTCGTCCACCGATCCCTACCTTCCCTGTCATGGGTCGGATCGGGTGCGCAGGCAGCCTCGATCCGAACCCTACGGTTCGGACCGAGACACCCGCGCTGACACACGAACGCGCAAATGTTCTCGGGACAGACTGAACTGGCCCAGTCTGTTTACAGCGAGTGAAGCAGCGCTACGTCTTCTCGCTGAGACTTGGCGTGTGTCGGACCGGGAAGGGTCCCGCAAGCCTACGAGTGCGTGGCGTCTGAAGTCAGCATTGCGCCGACCCTCTCCACGTCCAGTGCCATGCGACCTCTGGACGTTCTCATTTTAGCGCAGGTGCTCAGGGCTGGGATAGTGCAACTGGAGTTCAGCCGCGCCGGGTTCGGCGCGGTCGGGCCATTGCGGGCTATCAGCGCACAGGACCGCTCATTCCCCACTTATGATCCTCGGCATGACTACACAGAACCCCAATCCCGCCTGTATGTGCGGTAGTTACTCGTTCGAGGTCCCGGTGCACGAGAACGTCGGTGGCGACAAGGTGTGGCAGCTCAAGGCCACCGGGTGCGCCGCGACGACCCAGAGCAGGTTCGCGCCGGGGCACGACGCCAAGCTCAAATCGCTGATCATCCAAGCCGGAGTCGGCGGCCACCAGGTCCGGCACATCACCCGCGACACGGTGGTGGCCAAGGACGCGTTGAGAGTGGCCGCCGACCTGGGGTGGGAGGACCTCGTGCGGGACGCCATCGCCCGGGGAAGCAGCTAAGTCTTGTCGGCCTCGGTCACCGGCTTGATGCGATCCATCGGCACGTCCCACTCCTGACCACCGCCCTGGGGTCGCATGAATGCCTGACGCTTGTGCAGCTTGCCGTTCGACTTGCAGCGCTCCTCAATCACGCCCACCAGCCGACCCGTGCGCTCCGAGACCGTGTCCATCACAAGGGTTCCGCGCGGGTAGGGCAGCGCGCCGTGTCTGAGGGTTGTTGCTGGCTTCCGCTGCTGGGTCACTCTCGGCCCCCTCGCTGAAGCGCTACGGCCAAGCGGGCTACCACGTCGGAGCGCACGCCCTCAAGCTCAACGAGATTCAGCGCGGGGGACGCGAGGTCTACCCGCAGTGAGGGAAGGACGATCCCGACTTCGGCCAGCGCCCCGGCACAACGCGGCGGTCGGCGAGGACATACGCTACCTCTGGCGCGAGGACGCGGCCGATCTGCCCGCCGAAGACTTCTGGATCTTCGACTCACGCATCGTCGCCCTGCTGCGGTTCGACGACCAGGACAACATCGTAAACATCGAGCTGATCACGGAGCCTGCCGAGGTCGTTCGGTACGCCATCGTCCGCGACGCGGCCATGCACCACGCTTTCCCGTACGACCAGTTCGCGGCGCAGGTGGCCGTGACCGAATAGCGCGCGTGACCGGTGAGCACCGACTACCAGCAGGCAAGGGCGGCCCTCGGTGCGCGACTGCGCGAACTGCGGTTCTCGTGTCCTGATGGTCGGCTCACCGGTCAGCAGCTTGCCCAGCGGCTCGGCTGGCAGGGCTCCAAGGTCAGCAAGCTGGAGAACGGCAGGCAGACGGCCACCCCCGAGGATCTGAAGGCTTGGACCGACGCGACTGAGCAGCCGGACGTATACGCCGAGCTTGCCGCCCTGCTGGCCGGGTTCGAGTCCCACATCCGGTCATGGCGCAGGGCGCCGGCGAACGGCTTCAGGCCGCTGCACGAAGGCTTGAGTGCGGAGATCGACCGCACCTCAGAGATGTGGATCTGGGAAGAGTCGGTGGTCCCGGGTCTGTTGCAGACGCCCGAGTACGCCCACCACGTCGTCCAGCGCTATTCGAAGCTGCTGGGCGGAGCCAGCGACATTGAGGCCGCCGTGCGCTCCCGGGTGCAGCGTCAGGAGTGGCTGTACCGCCCTGGTCGCAAGCTGCACGCCCTGATGTGGGAAGCCGCGTTGCGGTCGCTGATCTGCCCGCCCTCGGTGCTGGCCGCCCAGCTCGATCGCCTCACCGGAATGATCGGGTCTGGCGCACCCTCCGCGAGTCGGCCGTGTACGGGGCCGACGCCCACAACGTCATCAACTCGGCCAGGCGCGCGCTGAACCCGTGTTGAGACGATCGGACACGTCCTTCTGAGGGTCAGCGGCGGCACCACCGGCGGCATTCGGGACGCAACGAGGAGGCGTCCCGGAGGGCTTTGAATAAACGATCTTCGGTCTGCTCCCGCTCCTGGTCGCGGGGTTCGACCAGGCTGCTCTTGTCGGCGGCCTGCCTCTGCTGCGGGAGCTGGAGAGGTGGCTCTGGAGACAGGTCTCCCCGCGCCCGTCACCGGTCACCGGCGTCCGGCAGCCGTTGCCCCCGGCTGTGCGCGACGAGCAGCACGTCCCGCAGGGACAGGAGGGCCTGCGTCAGCGCGAACCGCACGGCGACCTCGCCGGCCGCCTGGTCCGCCAGCACTTCCCGCGCCCCTTCCAGTACGACGTTCCCGCACTCGATCTGCTCCTCCTCCATGTCGTCGGCGAGTCGGGAGAGCCTGCTGTTCGGGTCGCCGGTGCTCAGGTAGCAGGGCTTGCCTTCGAGGGACCTCCAGGGGAGGAGGCGCAGCTGCGAGGTGTCGTTCATGTCGTTTCGTTCCTTAGCGCGAGGAGGTGCCGCTGACGGGTGGTGATCACTGTTCGTGGCCCCATCGTCACGGTCGTCGCCCTACGCTCGACAGAGGCACGCGATTGCCTGCGAACAGGACAACGGCGAGGGGCTCAGGGAGTCAGGGATGACCGAAGTCGCGGAAGCGGAAGCGGAGTCGGGGCGCGCGGCCCTGGGGAGCGCCCTGCGGTACTTACGGCAGAAGGCGGGGCTGTCGCTCGGCCAGCTCGCCGAGAAGAGCCGGTACGACAAGAGCTACCTGTCACGCCTTGAGGCGGGGAAACGGCTCTCCAAGCCGGCGGTGATGGAGGACCTGGACCGGTTCTACGACACCGGCGGGCTGCTGGTCGAGCTGTGGAAGGTGGCGCGGCGGGAGGTCTTCAAGGACAAGTACAAGGAGTTCATGCGGCTGGAGTTCGGGGCTCGCATCATGCACAAGTACGCCCTCGGAATTCCTGGGCTGTTGCAGACCGAGGATGTGGCGCGCGCCCTGTTGTCCGGCGACCAGGAAACGGAGAGCGAGGCCGAGTCGGTCGAGGAACAGGTCATAGCGCGCCTGGGCCGCCAGCAGTTGCTCTTCCGCAGTCCGGCCCCCACAGTCCGCATCATCATGGACGAATACGGGTTGCGCCGTCCGGTGGGCGACGCGAAGGTGTGGGAAGCCCAGTTGGAGCACCTGATCAAGATCGCGGAGCTGCCGATGGTCACGCTTCAGGTGCTGCCGTTCTCGGCCGGGGCACATCATCTGATGAACGGCTCCCTTACGCTCCTGTGGCAGGAGGACGGGAGCGCCGTTGCCTATGTGGAAGGCAATCAGTGCTCTGAGTTGCTGGAAGATCCGGAAGACGTCACGCGCGCCCGGCTGTCCTACGATCGGGCACGGGATCGAGCGTTGCCCCCGCCCGACTCCATCGCGTTCATCAGGGGCGTCCTGAAGGAGTTCAGAGGATCATGAAGCGCACGCCCGACCTCTCCACCGCGACCTGGCGCAAGTCGAGCTTCAGCGACGGGGGCGACAACAACTGCATCGAGGTGGCCGACGGCTACCCCGGCCTGATCCCCGTACGCGACAGCAAGGCCCCCGCTGGTCCCGTGCTCCTCGTCGGCGCCCCCGCGTGGGCGGCCTTCGTGGAGTTCGCGGCCGAGCGCTGACCCTCACCGCCGTACACCGCGGGGCCCGCGCCCCAGCCCTCCCCGGGTTGGGGCGCGGGTCCTCGCGCCTACTCAACCGCCCCCTGAGTACCGGCGCTCATGATCCCGCTCCGGCCGTTGCCTAGCGTGGCGCGCATGGACACGGAAGCGACCGCAGCAGACACGTCAGCCACGGACTCGTCACCCGCCGACAGCTCGCGGTGGTTCAACGGCTGCGCGATCGCTGTGGTCGCCTTCATCGTGCTGATCCTGCTGGGCGCGGCCGCGGTCACGGAGTTCGAGAAGAGCCTCGACGGCGACGGTCAGATGGAGCAGCCCGGCCTCTCGGGCAGCGTCTCCCAACCACTCGGCCCCGGCACAACGACCCGGTACGAGGACGGCCTGTGGGTCACCATCAGTCGCCCCGAGCCCCATGGCGACGGCACCTACAGCCTCACCATGACCTTCAAGAACGGCACCGACGAGGAACTGCGCCTCAACGGTGACGGTGACGCGTTTCCCCCGCCCCTCGTCGTCCGGGCCGGTGAGTCCGGCGACGACGACGCCAGCCTCTACAGCGTGACCTGGCTGAACTCGCGGAAGTCCGCCGCCGCCCTCGTACCGCCCCTCCCCGAGGGCGAGGAGCGCACCGTCCCGATTCACTTGAAGCCGGCCCGGGAGGGCACCCCGGTCACGGTCGAGGTCACCCCTCCGGACGCCGGTTACCGGGAGACGTCCCACTTCCAGGTCACCCTGGGCTGAGCCACGGGATCGCCCTGGCTCTGGCCGGGCCCCGTCAGCCCCCGGCCCGCACCCCGGCCCAGGCGCGGGCGGCCGTCACGTCCTGCGTGGCCATCGTCGGGCAGCCCCACAGCTGCTCGCCGCTGTGGATCGATGCCGCGCGCTCCGCGGGGATGTCCGCCGGCGCCACGAAGGCGAGGCCGCGGCAGAGTTCCGTGAGGCCGGGCCGGATCAGCTTGAGGGTCCGGACGCGTTCGGCGGTGGACGTACCGGATGTTGATGGAGCGGGGGTGCGCCCGTCCGGCGGTGCGGGCATCAGGAGGATCGCCGCGAACGGCTCGGCGCGCTCGGTGAGAGCGCGCAGTTCGTCGAGGACGAGCGCTTGTGCCTGGTCCATGGGCAGCCCCGAGATGTCGATCTCCCGTGGCGGCCGCGCTGCTCCCTGTAGGTCCATCAGCCGACCCTAACAGGATTAGCGACCACCGGTCACTAATACCGTCCCACCTCTCCCTGCGTACGCTTGCCCCGATGAACAGCACCGGAAAGAACGGGCCCGGGCGGCCGCCGCGGCTGAGCAGGGAGCGGATCGCCGATGCCGCCCTGCAAGGGGACGTGGCGACGCTCACCATGCGGGAGCTCGCGACGAGGCTCGGGGTCTCGCACTCGTCGCTGTACCGGTGGGTGCCCGATCGCGACGGCGTACTGGACCTCGTCAGCGAGGTCATGGTCGGCCGGGTGCTCCCCGAGGACGAACCCGACGCCGGGACCTGGCTCGACTGGCTGGAGCGGCTGGCGTGGGCGATGCACGACGAGTTCCTGGCGGTACCCGGCTACGCCGCGCATGTGGCCCGCCCGCACCGCCACCACCTCGCGTCCTTCGAGCGGCTGCACGACAAGGCCGTCGCCGCGTTCCGCGCGGGCGGCGCGGACATCCGGCAGGCCGAGCAGAACTGGTCCGTCTTCGGCCTCGGCGTGGTCCGTTGGCTGGCGGCGGCGGGCAGCGCCCCGGCGGAGCCGCCGTTCGCCCTCTACCTCGGCACGCTGCTGCGCGGCCTGCCCCGGCACGACGAGGAACACCGCCCGCGCCCATGACCTCGCCCACGGCCGCCCGCCGTCAGCGCACGGTGCCGTCCCACTGCCACTCCGCGCGCCGGGGCAGCCCGGGGAGCGCGGCCCGGCCTGTGCACCACAGCAGCGTGTCGGACGGGAGGTGTCCCGAAGGCGCGCCGGGGAAGAGGCGGGCCAGCACGGCGGCACTGGTGAGGTCGGGCGGGGTCCAGGGGGCGCCCAGGGCGCGGGTGATGTCGTAGGTGTGGAGGGTCAGTTCGGTCATCGCCATGGCGGCGAAGCCGATGGCGTCGGAGTGACCCCAGGGGTGCCAGGCCCGTACGTCCGGCGCCGTGTCGCGGATGGTGGAGCCGGCGAGAGCCGAGGCGATGCGGAGGCCGCCCAGGCAGTCGGCGACGGGGGCCTCGGGGTCGAGGGAGGCGAAGAGCGTGATGTAGCGGTCGGTGGGGCGGGCGATGAGCAGGCCCGCGTAACCGGTCAGGCCGAGGGCGAGGTGGTCCAGGGTCTGGCGGCAGGTCCAGTCGAGGCCGTGGGCGGGACGCGACCAGTCCCGCCCGGCCGCCTCTCCCAGGGCGGCCAGGCTGTCGTCGGTGGCGGTCGCGAGCAGGTCCGCCCAGCGCGGGGCACAGGCCGGGGGCGCCGCCGGGGCCGGACCAGGGGAGGCGACGGCCGTTCGGGGCTCCGTCATGCGCCGGCCTCCCTCTTCCTCAGGACCTCGATGACGCTCGCGTAACTGTCGGAGCCGTGGCCCGCGTCCCGGGTCCGTTCCATGGTGGCCTTGAGGAGTTCCGGCAGGGCGTTGTCGAGGCCCCGGGTCGCCGCGGCGTGCAGGAGGTGATCGATGGTCGCGATCTGTACGTCGACGGTGGCGTCGTCACCCGGGTAGCGGCCGGCGTCGACCTGGGCGGCGTAGGTGGTGAGGAACCCGGTCACGGCGCTCAGCCAGCGGATCGCTACCGGGGTGAAGGCCGTGGCCTGGATCTTCTCCGCGCCGACCAGGGCGGTGCCGTGCAGCCAGCCGGTCAGGGTGGACCACATCAGGCCGAGGAGCGCGGCGTCGTAGAGGGAGGCCAGCCCCGGCTCGGCGCCCAGGTGCAGGGGGTCGCCCAGGGCCGCCAGGGTCGGGCGGTGGGCTTCGAGGACGGTGCGCGATCCGCTGTAGAGGAACATCGTCTCGGGGCTGCCGACCCCCGGCGGAGTGGTCATGATCGCGCCGTCGAGGTAGTCGACGGAGTGCGAACGGGCCCACTCGGCGACTTCCTGGGCCTGCTCGGGCGACCCGGAGGTGAGGTTGACCAGGGATCTGCCCGCCAGGTCGCCCGCGACGGGGTCGAGGGTGGCGTACAGCGCGTCGTAGTCCAGTACGCACACGATGACCAGCGGGCTCGCCGCGACGGCCTCCCCGGGGGTCGCGGCGAGCCGGGCGCCTCGCTCGGCCAACGCCCGCGCCTTGTGCGCCGAACGGTTCCACACCGTGGTCGGGTGCCCCCGCTCCAGCAGGGTGGCGGCCAGCGCCGATCCCATCTGCCCCAGCCCGATGACCGTCACGGCCGAACGCTCGGTACCCATGCTCCGACAACTCCCTGTCCGTCTGCCCACGCCTGGGCCGGTTGATCACGTACGCACCACGCTCGCAGCAGGAGAAGGGCGGGAGAAGTGACAGCAGTGACGGCGACCACCAAATTCCTGCCATACGCTGCACCGCATGAGCGCTGGTTCTGTCGCCGTGGTCGTGACCGAGGGAATCCACCTTCCCTCCTGGGACCTGTACGAACTGAGCATCCCCTGCACGGTGTTCGGGAAGCCGCAGCCCGACCTGGCGGACCCCTGGTACGACCTGCGGCTGTGCTCCACGCGGGAGCCGGGCGCGGAGACTCCCGCGACCGGCGCCGGACTCTCCCTGCACACCCGCTACGGCCTCGCCGACCTCGCCGGCGCCGACACGGTCATCGTGCCCTCGGTGCCCGACCCCTGTGTCGACGAGGGCCGGCCGCTGGACCCGGCACTGATCACGGCTCTCCGCCTCGCCCACGACGCCGGCGCCCGCATGGTCTCCCTGTGCACGGGCGCCTTCGCCCTCGCCGAGGCGGGCATCCTCGACGGCCGGCGCGCGACCGCTCACTGGATGCACACGGCTCAACTGGCCGACCGCTACCCGAAGGTGCGGGTTGACGACTCGGTCCTGTACGTGGACGACGGCTCCGTCCTCACCAGCGCCGGGCTGACCGCCGGACTCGACCTCTGCCTCCACCTCGTACGCCGCGACCTCGGCGCGCACGTGGCCAACCAACTGGCCCGCCGGATGGTGGTGCCGGCCCACCGCCCCGGCGGCCAGGCGCAGTTCATCGACCAGCCCATGCCCGCCACCGACGACCGGGGCCTGGCGCCCGTGCTGGACTGGGCCCGGGCACACCTCGACCAGCCGCTGACGGTGGAGGGCCTGGCCCGGCGGGCCGCGATGAGCCCGCGCACCCTCTACCGGCGGCTCCAGGCGGCCACCGGGGTGACCCCGTTGCAGTGGTTGCTCCAGCAGCGGCTGCGACGGGCCCAGAGCCTGCTGGAGTCGACGGACCTGCCGATCGCCAGGATCGGGGAGCTGAGCGGCCTCGGCACCGCGAACAACCTCCGCCACCACTTCGTCCGACAGATCGGGGTGTCGCCGAGCGACTACCGCCGCGCGTTTCCGCTGGCGTGACGCACGCCCTGGCCGCCCGGGACCCGGGCCTCGGGCGGCGAGGGGGGCCTCAGGCCCAGGGGTCGAAGGGGATCCCGGCGGGCTTGGAGTTGTTGAGCAGATTACGGAAGCGGTCGTCCTTGTCGGTGACCTTGATGGTCGCGGACCCGAAGTCGGCGTTCATGAGCCTGTCGCGCAACTCCGTGCTGGGGAAGCCGTTCCAGTCGACGACCGGGGGGTAGCGCCAGTTGCCGTAGTGGTTCTCGGGCGGCTCGTCGTTGCCGTTGGCGAGGCGGAAGAAGTGCGTGCTCGGACCGTCCTTGTGGTAGACGGCCTTGGGGTGCGAGCCGTCGAACCGCACCTGCGAGCGCGGGTAGGTCTTCACGGTGCTGTGCTGCGTCGTCGAGACGTAATCCACCTGGTTGGAACCCTGGTTGACCCAGGAGATCACATGCTCGAAGTCGTGACGGTGCCCGCCGAGTCCGCTGCCGTGGACGGCCTGGTCCTTCTCGAAGTAGCTGGCGTAGACGATGCCGCACCAGCCGTTGTTGCACTTCGACCGGGCGTACGTCTGGGAGTTGTCCAGGTCCCACTGGTCCCGGCAACTGCCGTTGATCGCGCCGCTCGTCTTCAGACCGGGCGCGAGGGTGCCGTCCGGGCCGATCGCGGGTGTGGCATAGCAGCCGTCGCCGTCGTAGTCGAAGGCGGGCGAGAACGCCTGCTCGTAACCGCCCGCGTTCTGGGGGAGGCTGCCCGGCGGGTCCGCGTGGGCGGCGGAGGCGGTGCCCAGCACGAGGAGGCCTGCGGCGGCGAGGACAGCGGCGGTGCGGGTGGTGCGCTTGCGGGCGGCGCCGGCGGAACGGTTGCGGAGGGAAAGCGGATCGCTCGCGGCGGCCGGGTCGGCGCCTCGGTTCCCGGCGGGCGTTGGCGGTATCGGCGGAGTTCGCATGGTTTCTCGCTCCTGACTCATCGGGCACATCAGCACGTGGCGACGGGGATCGACCTCCGCAAGAGTTGCCCGGGTCATGACAGAAAAAACGGAGGGCCGACTCCCACCCGCGTCACGGGTGGCGCGACGCCGGGCCGTGCTACGCCTGGAACGCGGCCAGCACGGCGCGCGACAGCGGGTCCAGCTCACTCGGGTCCTTGACGGTCCGGGCGTAGTCGGCGGCGACGGCGTCGTACGACTGCCGGGTCGTGTCCAGGTGCGGGGGTTCCATCACCCCGTGACGTTATGCCGACCCCAGGACGGACGGCTATGGGTGTGACCGAGCTGCGTGGATCCCCCGGAGTACCGGAGTGCAGGTCGGCTCAGGCCGGGCAGATCCCTTCGGGCAGGCCCGAGGGCAGGCCGGAGCGCTCCTCCGCCGTCAGGTCGCGGCCGACGACGGCGCACAGGTGCCGCTTCCAGAGCTCGGGGTCCAGATGGATCAGGTCCAGACGGCCGCGCTCTCCGTTGCCTCCCCCGAAGCTGCCTCCGGAGAGCGTACGCAGCAGTGTCCTGCCGTCCTTGGTGGCCGCCAAGAAGTGCTGGTGCGCCGCGAAGTCGTACGTCTGGAAGGCGTTGGGGTCCGAGAGCTGCTGGAAGCGCACCGAGCCACCGTTCGCGACGAAGAACTCACTGTCGGCTCCGGTGAAGCCGAAGGCGTATCCGTCTCCGGTGAAGTGTTCGTCAGACCCCAGCGGCCCGAGCGGTCCGACGAGTCTGGCGGGCCGTTCTCCGGTCGCCGTCGACCACAACTCCAGCATGCCGCCAGGCGACTTGGCGGCGGCGTACCGACCACTGCTGTCCCGGACCGCCCGTTCGATCCTCGGGCCCAGGCGGACGCGCAGTTCCTTGTTCTCCTTGCCGGTACGCAGATGAACGGCGTGCAGGACCGGGGCGCGGGCGACCATGACCTGCACATAGCCCTTCTCTGTATGGGGGTTCACCGCGAAGCCCGAGTCCGGGGCCTCCGGGCGCCCGGAGCCGAAGAGCGGCGGGTTCTTCTTCGTGAGACCCAGCGCACGGGCGTCGATGACGGGGGACAGACGGCGGCCGGTCCTGGCGTCCCAGTGCTCGATCCGGCTGCCGGAGAGGGTCACGAGTTCGTCGCCGCCCCGGAGGAAGGCGAGCGTCAGCGCTTCCGGGGCGCCGTCCCGGTCCTCCGGGGGCTCGTGTGTCCTGACCTCCGCCACCTGGCGCAGCGACGGTATCTCCCGGATCTGGACCCGGTCGCTGTCGACCACGTCCGCCAAGAGCGTTCCGCCGTCGTTCACCAGCAGGTCGTGCTCCACGGCCCGGTCGACCACCACGGCGGACGTGGGCCGTTTCACCTCGGTGGTGATCCGGCCGGTCGCCGCGTCGACGAGCGCCAGCATCTCGCCCTTGTCGGGTTCGTCCAACTCCCTGATGCGAGCTACCAGGGACTTGCCGCCGTCGACCAGGCGCGGAGAGCCGACGAGGATGTCGGAGCCGTCGACGCCGCGCGGGATCAGCGGCTGGGCCGTCACGTGGTTGGCACCGTAGGGGACCACCGGAACGACCGGGTGGCTCGCGTCCTGGAGGAGACGGCCGACGACCAGGTCCGGCGAGGCCACCTCGGCCCGTGTCACGCGACTGCCGCGCCGCGTGCCGACGATCATCCACGCCTCATTGTGGTTCACCGCGAAGCGCTCGCCCTTGTCGTCGACGGCGATGCCTCCGCAGTCGCTGTTGTACCCGGTGTCGTACGTGTAGCTGTTCAGTGGCCGCCCGTCCTTCACGCGCAGAGCACGGTAGACGGCGACGTCGTCGTCGCCCTTCTTCACCTGACGGCAGTAGACCAGGACGCCGCCGTCACCGGACAGCGCCGTGGCCGAGCCGAACATCGCACTGTCGTCGACGCCGTCCGCCAGTTCACGGGCCTTTCCCGTACGGACGTCCACCGCGTCCATCACGAGGTCGCTGCCAGCCGCCGCGGAACGGCTGACCACCAGGGTGTTCTCGTCGGGTCCGAACCACACGGACTCGCTCCTCGCCACCGGCCTGCCCGGCACGTCCTGACGGCCCCCCGTCGCCAGATCCCACAGCGTCAGACGGCCTTCCACCATCGTGACCAGGCGTCCGGCGTCCGGCGAGAGAGCCATCAGTATCTCCTCCCCGAGCAGCCAGTTCATGTCCTCGGCGATCTGCCCGAACTCCGTGCCTCGCAGCGTGCGTTGCGGACGGACAAGGTCCTCGGGACGGTCGGCGGCGAGGTCGACCTCGTACCGGACCAACGTGCCCGCCCCCGACACATGAGCGATCTGCCGGCCGTCCCTGCTGACCAACGGGTGGAAGGCCATCTCGTCGAGGTCCAGCTGGAGCCGATGGACGCGCCCTCCGGGCCGGCGGACGAACAGGGTGGCGCGCCCGTTCTCGGTCGTCACGAGCGTCACCGCGCCGTCCACGCTCATCGCCACGTCCCGGATGCTTCCCTCGGTCCCGCTCAGGATCCACGCGGCGTTCTTGACCTGGTCGTACCTGCGGAGCACGGCGTTGCGGGCCTCGTTCGTGGGCGCGAGCCCGTAGGCGCCCAGGGCGATCAGCGCACCCTGTCCCGGATCCTGCTTGGCGACCTCGTCGGAGTAGTTGGCCAGCAGCCGCGACCGCCCGTCCTCCTCGCGCTGCGTGCTGACGCGCTCCTGGTAGACGAGGAACGTGCCGAGGCCGACGATCAGCGCGAACACCGCGGCCACCGCGGTCCAGGCCGCGCGGCCGCGGGCCCGCCGCAGACGTCGCCGCTGCCGCGCGCGCTCCAGAAAGTCACGCTCGGGCGCGTCGAGTTCCGTCTCACGGCCCCTCACCCAAGCTTGGATGTAGGCGAGTTGAACCTCTCCTGGCAGCAGGGCGGGCGGCCTCTCCTGCTGCGTCCAACGGTCGAGGTCATGGTCCAGCTCCGCGCGGCCCGTCAGGAACCGTTCGTCCTCCCGCACCTGATCCCTCAGCGCGGGCCACACCTCGATCAGCTTCTCGTGGGCCAGCTCGGCGGTCTCCGGCTGTCCGTGGCCGCCGCGCAGCACGAGCAGCCGCATGCCGGCGAACGACCTGGCGAGCTCCCATCCGGCATCGCCCGCCTCGTCCCGCGTGAGCCTGCGGCGCAGCGGCGTCCCGCTCCCGGGCAGCACTCTCACCAGGCCCCTGAGCAGCCTGGCGGCGGCGACCCGCTCGCTCTCGCCGACGTACCGCTTCCAGGCGGTTTCGCAGTGCTCCTGCAGCGCCCCCTCGACCCCGTTCAGCGCCTTGTACGTCGATGTGCGCAGCCGGCCGACGGACCGGTTGTCCCACAGCTGCTTCAGCAGGAAGCCGAGGAGCGGCAGATTCTCCGGCTCCCGGCATGCGTCGTCCAGGATGCGGTCGGCCAGTCCCGGGTCGTACTCCACCGCCGGAGCCTTCTCCACCGGTCTGGTGATCACCTCCTGGAGTTGCTTCCGTGACATCGGAGTCAGCGGAAACAGGTGGCTGTCGCCCACCAGAGGGCCAAGGCGAGGATGTCTGAGCGCCGCGTCCATGAAGTCGGACCGGAGTGTGACGAGCAGCAGGGACCCGGCCGTCGGGCCGCCTCCCGGAAAGAGGAGTCCGGCGACCTCGTCGGCCTCCTCGTCGCCGAGGTCCAGGAGCGCCTCGGCCTGGTCGAGGACGACGAGATACCTGCCGTCGGAAGCGCCTCGCAGAATGTTCAGCGTCCTCACCAGGCCCTTGCCCGCGAGCCACTCCTCCACCTGGTCGACGCTCTCCGCGCGCCGGTCCCCGTACCGTCCGGTGCGTACGGCTTCGTAGAGGTCGACGGCGAGGCGGGAGAGCAGGGAGCCGTCGGCACCGGCGTTCACCACGACCGCGTCGTAGCCCGGCCGGTCCTCGTCCTCCCCCGTGCCGCTCCCGCGCCGCATCCGGGGAACCACTCCGGCCAGCGCCAGCGAGGACTTTCCGCAGCCGGACGGTCCGAAGAGCGTGACGGCCCCGTGCAGCTCCAGATCTTCGGCCACCTCCTCGATGTCGCGGTCACGACCGAAGAAGATCTCCTCGTGGCGCTCCTGAAAGGTGTCGATGCCCCGGAACGGATGCGCGGCCAGCCGGCGATCGAGATCGGGCAGCTTGGCCAGCGCCGCTTTCACACTGATCGCGAAGGACTGCTGGGTGTCGTCCCGTTTCCGCTGGGCCGCGACGACGATGCCGACCACCGCGCCGCGCTGCTCGTCCCAGACAGGACTGCCGCTGTAGCCGCCGGTGATGTGGGTCGTCCGGCTGTCGGCGCGGGAGAGCTGGATCCAGTCGCCCGACGACTTCCCGCTCAGCTCTCCCCGGTGCCAGACCACGCCCAGCTCGTCGTCCGGGAATCCCACGATGCGCACCGGCCGGTGCGACACCGCGGCGGAGGCGGCCAACGGCAGCGGACGCGTGCCGGCAACCGTCTCGCGCAACCGCAGCACCGCCACGTCCCCGCACTGCTTGGGCGCCTCCGGTATCCACTGCTCGACCTCGGCGACGACATGCCGTTCAGCGGCCCCGTCGATGAGCGGGAAGTCGAGTCGCACCTCCTCGCCGGCGGCGACGTCGAGGTCCCTTCTCCTCCCCAGCGCGTCGGACACGACATGCGCACAGGTCAGCACCCGGTCCGATGTGACGAGGAAGCCGCCCCCGGCGATCGTGCCGTTCTCTCCTCCGACCCGGACGACCGCCGCGTTCAACGCCTCGTCGGCGTTCAACGCCTCGTCGGCGCTCAGCGCCTCTTCGCCCGACACCATGGACTCCGCGTCCCCCCGTGAGCCGGTCATCTCAACTCACTCAACTCACGGCCGGCGAAGGCTCGTTCGGATCTACCGCGTCACCCTTGTGCCACGTCAGACTCACCGAGAAGTTCGCCGCCGTCGCGGTACTGGCGATCACCACGTCCGCCTCGGCCGACAGCGACACACCGAACTCCAGCGTGATCTCGTCCGGCGCGTTGGCCATGCCCCGGAACCTGCCGACGAAGCTCTCCGCCACCGGCCGTACCGTATCCAGCATCTGCCCGAACGACCGCTCCGCACGGGCTACGGAGCGGTCTCCGCGGCCGACCCGCACCAGGGACTCGTCCACCTCACGGATCTGCACACGGATCGCCTCGTCGCTGCCGTCCTCCAACGGCACCTCGACCGTGCGGACAGGGCTTTCGCTCACTTCGACCTCCAGCGTTCGGGAGGGGCGATCCTAGCGAAGGCAACTGTCCGCACGGTCAGGGTGGTTGAGGTTCGGCGCGGCGGCCGCACCTCGCCTCCCCCGCTCTCAGCTCGGCAGCACCGGCAGCAGTTCCGGCAGATGGCCGTCCGAGGCCGTGGCCGCCGCGACGCGTTCGGCCGGGACCTCCCCGTACAGGGTCGTACGGGGGCGGGACGGGCGGCCCGCGAGTTCGGCGATGGCCTCCAGGCCCTGGATCGAGCGGTACGAGCCGTAACTCGACCCCGCCATCCGGGAGATGGTCTCCTCCATCAGCGTGCCACCCAGGTCGTTCGCGCCGGAGCGGAGCATCTCCGCCGCGCCCTCCGTGCCGAGCTTCACCCAGCTCGTCTGGATGTTGGTGATGTGCGGGTGGAGCAGGAGTCGCGCCATCGCGGTGACCGCGCGGTTGTCGCGGTCGGTCGGGCCGGGGCGGGCGATGCCGGCCAGGTAGACCGGGGCGTTGGTGTGGATGAAGGGGAGGGTGACGAACTCCGTCAGCCCGCCCGTCTCCTGCTGGAGCCGGGAGAGGGTACGGAAGTGGCCGAGCCAGTGGCGGGGCTGGTCCACATGCCCGTACATCATCGTCGAGGACGAGCGCAGGCCCACCTCGTGGGCGGTCTTGATGACCTCCAGCCAGGTGGCCGTGGGCAGTTTGCCCTTGGTGAGGACCCAGCGGACCTCGTCGTCCAGGATCTCCGCCGCCGTGCCGGGGATCGAGTCGAGCCCGGCCTCCTTGGCGGCGGTCAGCCAGTCGCGGATCGACATGCCGGTGCGGGTCGCCCCGTTGACGACCTCCATGGGCGAGAACGCGTGCACGTGCATGCCGGGTACGCGTTCCTTCACCGCACGCGCGATGTCGAAGTACGCCGTGCCGGGCAGGTCCGGGTGGATGCCGCCCTGCATGCAGACCTCGACCGCGCCCACGTCCCACGCCTGCGCCGCCCGGTCCGCGACCTGGTCCAGGGAGAGCGTGTACGCGTCGGCGTCGGTGCGGCGCTGGGCGAAGGCGCAGAAGCGGCAGCCGGTGTAGCAGACGTTGGTGAAGTTGATGTTCCGCGTGACGATGTACGTGACGTCGTCGCCGACCACGTCCTGGCGCAGCGCGTCCGCGATCCGGCACAGCTCGTCCAGCGCCGGACCGTCCGCGTGGAGCAGGGCGAGCGCCTGCTCGTCGGTGAGCTTCGTCGGGTCGTCGGCGGCCTGGCTCAGCGCCTGGCGTACGTCGGCGTCGATGCGGGACGGGACCATGCCGGGGGCCGCCGCCTCACGGAGCGCCTCCCAGTCCCCGTACACCTCGTCGAAGTCGTTACGGCGGTCGCCGGTGCGGCCCTCGGTGTCGATGGTGGTGTGGAGGTCGGTGCGGCCGAACGAGGTGAAGCCCTCGTCCGGCTCCTGCCAGGGCAGGCCGACGGGGATCGCGTCCTCGCGGGCCAGGCCCGTCTCCGGGTCGGCCAGGGCGCGGACGTGCGGGAGGAGGCGGGGGTCGAGCCAGGGCTCGCCGCGCTGGATGAACTCGGGGTAGATGGTGAGGCGTTCGCGGAGCTGGAAGCCCGAGTCCGCCGTCTTCCGCGCCAGTTCGTCGATGTGCGGCCAGGGGCGCTCGGGGTTCACGTGGTCGGGGGTGAGCGGCGAGACCCCGCCCCAGTCGTCGATGCCCGCGCCGATGAGGAGCGCGTACTCGGCGTCCACCAGGTTCGGCGGGGCCTGGATCCGGGCGGACGGGCCGAGGATGTGCCGGGCCACCGCGATGGCGGCGGCCAGCTCCTCCAGCTCCGCGTCGGGCATCCCGCGCATCGCCGTGTCCGGCTTGGCGCGGAAGTTCTGCACGATGACTTCCTGGATGCCGTGGTAGGCGCGGGCCGTCTTCCGCAGCTCGAAGAGGGAGTCGGCCCGTTCCTCGTAGGACTCGCCGATCCCGATCAGGATGCCGGTGGTGAAGGGGACGTTGGAGCGGCCGGCGTCCTCCAGAACGCGCAGCCGTACGGCCGGTTCCTTGTCCGGGGAGCCGTGGTGCGGGCCGCCCGGCTCGGACCACAGGCGGGTCGCCGTCGTCTCCAGCATCATCCCCATCGAGGGGGCCACGGGCTTGAGGCGCTGGAGATCGGTCCAGGTCAGCACGCCCGGGTTGAGGTGGGGCAGCAGGCCCGTCTCCTCCAGGACCCGGATCGCCATCGCCCGTACGTACGCGAGCGTGTCGTCGTACCCCTCCGCCTCCAGCCACTCCCGCGCCTCGGGCCACCGGTCCTCGGGGCGGTCCCCCAGCGTGAACAGCGCTTCCTTGCAGCCCATCGCCGCACCCTCGCGGGCGATGGCCAGCACCTCGTCGGGCGACAGGAACATGCCGTGGCCGGCCCGGCGGAGCTTGCCGGGGACGGTGACGAAGGTGCAGTAGTGGCACTTGTCACGGCAGAGGCGGGTGAGCGGGATGAAGACCTTGCGCGAGTAGGTGATCACGCCCGGCCGGCCCGCCGCCTCCAGGCCCGCGTCACGGACGCGTGCGGCGGACGCCGCCAGATCCGTCAGATCGTCGCCGCGCGCCTGGAGCAGGACGGCGGCCTCGGTCACGTCGAGGGCGACACCGTCGCGGGCGCGTTTGAGTGCGCGCCGCATGGCGTTGGAGGTGGGGCGTCCGCTCTGAGCATCGGTCATGAACCGAGCATACGAGCGAGCTGCGCGCGCGGGACCAGGGCCTCGGGTGACGATTCGCTCCCCTCGGCGTGCTCGTGGTCACTCGTGCGGGCCGACTCACCCGGATGAGGGCCCGCCGGCGGTCTCCTCACGCTTAGTGTCGGAACGGTGATGGAAACGATCGTCCTCGACATCGGCGAAACCCTCGTACGCGACGACCGGCACTGGGCGTCCTGGGCCAACTGGCTCGGCGTACCACCGCACACGCTCAGTGCGCTGGTGGGCGCGGCCGTCGCCCAGGGCCGCGAGGCCACGGACGCGCTGCGCGTCCTGCGGCCCGATATGGACGTCGAGGAGGCCTACCGTGCGCGGGCCGCCGCCGGGCGCGGAGAGCACCTCGACGAGTCGGACCTCTACCAGGACGTCCGGCCCGCGCTGGGCGAGCTGCGGGCCGCCGGCATCCGGGTCGTGGTGGCGGGGAACGGCACGGTCCGGGCCGGGGAGCTGCTGCGGGGCCTGGACCTGCCCGTCGATCTGGTGGTCACCTCGGACGAGTGGGGCGCCCGGAAGCCGGACCCGGCGTTCTTCGCGCGGGTGGCCGAGGTGGCGGGCGCGGCCCCGGAGGCGACGCTGTACGTGGGCGACCACCCGGCGGAGGACCTGTTCCCGGCCGCGGCGGCGGGGATGCGGACGGCGCACCTGCGACGGGGACCGTACGGGCACTGGTGGGCGGAGCACCCCGACGTGGTGGAGACGGCGGACTTCCGCATCGCCGCTCTGACGGAGCTGGTGGGCCTGGCGCTCCCGGCGGACCCGGCCGGGGACGAGGAGCCGCGGGCGGAGCGGCCGAGGACACTGCGGGCGGTGCGCTAGGGGGACTTGGCACCTCCCGCGAGCCGGCCCCCGGAAACCACGGCGGCCTCCCACCGGATGTCCGGTGGGAGGCCGCCCCTGGTCGCGGTCCGGCCGAGCGGCCTAGGCGGCGACCGCCTTCGTCGCCTTGCTGACCGCCGACCCACTGGCGTGGCCGGTGAGGTGCGCGGTGACCTTCACCGTGATCGTCCGGCCCCGCTGGGCCGCCTTGAGCGGCAGTGTGGCGGCGGTGGCCCCGGAGATGGCCGCGCCATTGGCGTACCACTGGTAGGCCCAGGACGACGGCTTCGGCGCCCACGCGCCCCGGCCTACGGTGAGCGTGGACCCCACCTTGGCCGTGCCGGAGATCACCGGCGCGATCGTCGCCTTCGGGGCGTCGCCCTTGGCGACCGTGACCGCCGCGCTCGTCGCGCTGCCGTCGGCGTGCCCCGTCAGCCGGGCGGTGACGGTGACGGTGATCTTCTTGCCGAGCTGCGACGCGGGCACGGCGTACGTGGTGGCCGTCGCACCGGAGATCGCGACGCCGTCCGCCTTCCACTGGTAGGCCCACGAGGAGGGCTTCGGCGCCCAGGCGCCGCGGCCGACCCCGAGCGTCGCCCCGACCTTGGCGGTGCCGGAGACGACCGGCGCGACCGTGGCCTTCGGGGCGTCGCCCTTGGCGACCGTGACGGCCGTCGAGGTCCCCTGGGCGTCCGGGTCGCCGGTGCGGCGAGCGGTGACGGTGACGGTGATCTTCTTGCCGAGCTGCGTCGCCGGTACCGCGTACGTGGCGGCCGTCGCACCGGAGATCGCCGCACCGTCCGCCTTCCACTGGTAGGCGTACGAGGACGGCGTCACCGTCCAGGAACCGGTGCTCGCGCTCAGCGTCGCGCCGACCTTGGCCGCCCCGGTGATCACCGGCGGCTGGGTGGAGGCGAGCCGCGCGGGGGTGACGGTGAACGAACCCCGCGGGTGCTCGACGCCGTTGTGCGTGATGACGGAGACGCTCCAGACGCCGGTCGAGGCGCCGGTCAGGTCGAGGACCGCTGTAAGCGTCCTGCGGTCGGCGGAGACGGCGGTGGTCGTTGACTCCACCTTCTTGCCGCCGAGGCTCAGGCGGACGATGTCGTCCTTGTGCAGCGCCGTGCCCGTGAGCGTCACCGTGGCTTTGCCACCGGCAGCGGCGGTGGTCGGGCTGACCGTCCCGATGGTGACCGTCTCCGCGCCGCAGCGGATGCCGGAGCAGACGGCCTCCGCCGAGTACGAGGTCTTGGCGGCGGTCTCCGGAAGCGACAGGACCAGGGTGCTGGGGGTGGGGTCCTTGGAGTAGGGCTCGCTGACGGCGCACTGGTAGCCGGTGGGGATGTACCTGGTGCAGCCGTTGTTGAGGCTGGCGTCGTAGAGCGAGGGGACCGCCGTCGCCTCGGCGCCGTCGGTGTCGCTGATCTTCATGTCGAAGCGGTCGCGGTAGGCGGTCGGCAGCGCCGCGCAGAAGGTGCTGTGCGCCTCGTCGAGGGTGCCGGTGACGGGGCCGTACCCGTAACTGACGTTGGGCACCGCGACGCATCCTTCGGCGGGGCCGGCCGCGGTGGCGATGCGCACGGCGTCGAACCGGTAGTCGAGCGCGGCCTTCAGTCCGGCGCGCACGGTGACCAGGACCTGGTAGGTGGTGGAACCGGTGACCGCGCACGCCTGGTTCCGGTTGCACAGGGCCTCGCCGTTCGCGCTGTACACCACCACGTTCGCGGTTCCCAGGGCGTCGCGCACATCGACGTGCACGGTGTCCTTGGCATCGGTGGTCGTGATCTGGCGGCAGCGCAGCTCGCCGGGTGCGCCCATCGCGCCGCCCGAGGAGGGGCCGCCGGCCCGGACCACCGGGTTGGGCGTGCAGCCCTTCGCGGTGGCGGTGACGTCCCTTCGGGTCAGCGTGTAGGTGGTCTTGCTGTCCCGGCCCGTGAACAGCACGGTGTACGCGGCGCCGGGCTTCAGCTCGCAGGTGGTCCAGGTGCTGGTCGAGGGGTAGATCGAGCAGGCCTGGACGCCCTTCTCGTCCAGCACCGTGAACTCGGCTGTCAGCGTCTGCCCCGGCGCGGCCTGAAGCTGGATGTTCTCCCACCCTCTGTGGGCGTCGGCGGGGATGCTCAGGCACTGCGAGAAGACTCCGTCGCCCGTGGTGATGCGGGCGGCCGGGCTCTGTGCGGTGAAGTCGCCGGCCGGGAAGGCCGGGCAGCCGGAGGGGACGTCGGTGCGGTGCAGCGCCAGGGCGTAGGCGCCGGTCGCCGGGTCGTCGTCGGTGGAGATCTGCAGCCGGAAGGGCGCCTTGCCGTCCAGCTCGCAGGTGCCGGACCTGAGGGCGGACCCCTCGCACTGGTATGCGCCGCCGGCGTCGTACACCGTCGTATCGGGGTGCGGGCCGGGCCCGCCGAGGGGCTTCAGCGCGGCCATCCGGGCCCCGGTGGGAAGGTCCAGGGAGACGCAGTCGATCTCCCCCGCCGAGGCGAAGCCGGACCGGTACAGCCCCATGGCGGCGGGCCCGCAGCCGGCGTCCGACGCGCGGTCGATGACGAGGGTGGCCTGGTCGGTGTAGACCGTGTAGTCACCGGCCGAGGGAAGATCGCACCCGTCCCAGGAATTGCAGACGGTCTTGCCGGCGCGGTCGTAGACCGCGAGCTTGGTACGGGAGGTGTCGACCGCGTAGACCTCGTGGGGGCCGGCGTGGGCCGCGGTGAACGTCTTGCAGCCGGTGGCCGGGGTCACGGTGGTGGGCGCGGAGTTGTAGGCGTTGACCGGGATCCGGGCGCAGCCGACCGGGTCGGAGATGCGGCGGACCTTCAGCTCGTACTCGGCCGGGAAGCCGCCCTCCGCGTCGACGACGTGGGACAGGACGCGGTAGGGGCCGTCGCCCGGGAGCACGCAGCCATCGCTGTCGTCCTCGTTGAAGTGCGGGCAGATCCGGGCGCCGGTCTCGTCGGTGATCCAGGAGAGGCCGTGGCCGGACCTCGTGGTGGTGAGGTTGTCGGTGAGCCGCTCGCCCGGCTCCGCCTCGATCCGCACGCACTGGACGGCCGTCGGGCCCGCGCTCAGGGCCACGAGGGGCGGGGTGTCCCAGCCGGTCGGGATCGGGGCGGCGCAGCCCTCGTCCGTGCCGATCGGGACCAGGCCGAAGGTGAACTCACTGGTGTCCGCCCAGCTGTTGAGCAGCCGCAGCGTGTACGTGCCGGTGCGCTCCAGGCGGCACCAGCCCTCGCCCCACTCGGGGTCGTAGCAGTCGACCTGCTCCTCGCCATCGTAGACCGTGGTGTACACGTTGTGGCTTCCGGTGCCCGACTCCAGGAGGCGGTGCAGGCCGGGCTTCGCGACGGTGAAGGTGTAGCAGGCGGTCCCGTCGGCGGGGAGGGTGAGCGTGTTCCCCTCGGGCGCGGGCTCGCCGTACGCGGAGAGCGGGAAGGACGGGCAGTCCTCGGCGGCGGCGGTCGTGGCGGCGGTGGCGGTGGCGGTGCTCGCCCGCGCCGCCCCCACCGGGACCAGCAGCGTGACCAGAACGGTGAACGTGAGCAGAAGTGCGGTGTACGGCCGCGGATCTCGCGGCCGTACACAGAGGTGGTGGCATGGGTCCGTTCCCCCCGGAGCGGTGAAGGATGTGCTCCGGGTCTCCGCGGACAGCTCGCTCGGCGGGCCTCTGAGCACAGCGATATGTGCCCGCCCTGTGAAGGGGCGGGCACATGATGATCGCACAGCTGAGCGACCGGACGACATGTCAATTCGGAGCCGCCGCGACGGTCCCGATCCGGCCCGATCCGAACGAGAGGCCCAGGGGGTCTCAGTCCCCCAGCACCGCCTGCATCACGCTCTTCGCGATCGGGGCGCCGAGCCGGCCGCCCGAGATGTCGGAGCGGGAGATGTCCATGTCCGTCGGGTCGATGAACACGGCGACCGCGACCGAACGGCCGTCGTCCTTCTTGCCGTAGCTGACGAACCAGCCGTACGGGACCTCGTCGCGGACGTTCACGCCGCGCTGGGCGGTGCCCGTCTTGCCGCCGACCGTCACACCGTCGATCAGGGCGCGCTGGGCGCTGCCCTCCTTCGCGGTGTACTCCATCATCTCCTGGACCTTCTTCGCCGTCTCGGACGAGACGGCCTGGCTCATCTCCATCGGCTCGTTCTTCTCCAGCGTGGAGAGGTCCGGGCCGCGCAGCTCGTCGACGATGTAGGGCTGCATCAGCTTGCCGTCGTTGGCGAGGGCCGCCGTGACCATCGCCATCTGCATCGGGGTGCTGGTGAGGCTGCCCTGGCCCATGCCGGTGAGGGCCGTGCCGGGCTTGTCGAGCTTCGGCGGGTAGAGGCTCTTCGTGGCGAGCATGTCGCCGAACTCCTCCGCGTACACGTCCTCGTTGAAGCCGAACTTCTCCGCCGTCTCCCGCATCCGGTCCTCGCCCAGTTCGGACGCCGCGTCGAGGAAGACGTTGTTGCAGGAGTACTGCATGGCGGTCTTCATCGACGCCTTGTTGCACAGCGCGTCGCCCGCCTCGCTGCCGATCTTGTTGCTGGAGAGCGGGAGGGGATACGGCGAGACCGCGTCCGTCTTGGCGTCCACGTCCGTGACCACGCCGTGTTCCAGCGCCGCCGCGGCCGTGAGGATCTTGAAGGTGGAGCCGGGCGGGTAGGTCTCGCGCAGCGGGCGGTTGGCCAGCGGCTTGCCCTTCTTCTTCTCCAGCGCCGTGAAGCGGTCGCTCTCCTTGAACGAGATCCCGGCGAAGGTCTCGGGGTCGTACGAGGGCGTGGAGACCAGGGACAGCACCTTGCCGGTGCGCGGGTCCAGGGCGACCACCGCGCCCCGGGCGCCCAGGTCCGTCAGGCCCTTGTAGGCCGCCTTCTGCGCCTTGGCATCGATCGTGGTGATCACGTCGCCGCCGCGCCGGGGCTGCCCCGTCAGGATGTCCTTGGCGTGCCGGAAGGCGAACCGGTCGTCCTGGCCGCTGAGGACGCTGTCGTAGGTCCGCTCCAGCAGCGAGGTGCCCCGGGACTGGGAGGCGTACCCGGTGACGGGCGCGTACATCGCACCGTCCTTGTTGGTCCGCAGGAAGGCGTAGTCCCGGCTCTCGGTCTCCTTCGATCCGGTGATCGCCTTGCCGCCGACGATGATGTCGCCGCGCGGGGTGGCGAACCGTTCGAACCGCACCCGGGCGTTGTGCTCGTGCTGGGCCAGCTCCTGGCGGTCGACGTGCTGGAGCCAGTTCGCCCGCAGCAGCAGGGCCAGCACCAGCAGCCCGCAGAAGATGGCTATGTGCCGCAACGGCCTGTTCATTCCACTCCCCACCCGGGCGGGCTCCGGTCCGTACGGCGGGGCGCCCGCCGACCGGGCCCGCGTATGCGTTCCCCGATGAACAAGGATGCCTTGTGGGCGCGCCCGGTTGCACCGGCGGCCCCGGGCACCCCTCCGCGGGGGTACGCGGCGTAGCCGTCAGAGAACGCGGCGTGACCGTCAGGGATACGCGGCGTAGCCGTCAGAGAAACGCGGCGTAGTCGTCCAGCGTCCGCAGGACCTCCGCCTCCTCCGCCGGGGGCAGCTGGAGCACGACCTCCTCGATGCCCAGCTCCGCGTAGTGGGCGAGCTTCCCCGGGCTGGGCAGCACCGCGTACGGCACCACCTGGAGGCCCTTCGGGTCGCGCCCGGCCTCCTCCCAGGCCGTCCGCAGCTTCGGCAGGGACTCGGTGAGGCCCCCGCCGCCGATGGGCAGCCAGCCGTCCGCGTACTCCGCGATGTGCGCGAACAGCTTCGGGCCCGCCCCGCCGCCGATCAGGGTGCGCGGGCCGTTGACCGGGCCGCGCGGCCGCTGGGCCGGCTTGGGGTGCGCCTCGCTCGCCCGCACCGACCCGAACGCGCCCTCGTACCCGGTCGGCTCGTCCGCCCACAGGGCCCGCATCAGGGCCATCCGGTCCCGCCCCTGCTCCCGGCGCGTCGACCACTCCACCCCGTGGTCGGCCGCCTCCTCGACGTTCCAGCCGTAGCCGATGCCGAGGGTGAACCGGCCGCCGGAGAGGTGGTCCAGGGTGGCCGCCTGTTTGGCCAGGTCGATCGGGTCGTGCTGGGCGACCAGGGTGATGCCGGTGCCCAGGGCGAGGCGCTCGGTGACGGCGGCGGCCTGGCCGAGGGCGACGAACGGGTCCAGGGTGCGGCCGTACTCCCGGGGCAGCTCACCGCCCATCGGGTACGGCGTGGAGCGGATCACCGGGATGTGCGTGTGCTCGGGCAGATACAGCCCGCCGAACCCCCGCTGTTCCAGCTCGCGGGCGAGCCTGACCGGGGTCACCGTCTCGTCGGTGAGGAAGATCGTTGTGGAGATCCGCATCGAGAACACCTCCGTCGTCCGTCAGCGCGTCATGCGTGCGAAGGGCCAAGGTATGCCGTACGACAAGGAAATCCGAGACCGTCGTCCGTGTGCGTCGGGAGCGGGCGGAGAGGAGTTGCGATGGGGCCGGGACCGGGACCGGGGCTGGGGTACTTCCTGTTGCCGGCGGGCGGCGCGCTGAGCCTGACGGGGGTCGTCACCGGCAACGGCACGCTGATCAGCCTGAGCTGGATCATGTGGGTGCTCGGGATCCTGCTGCTGTTCCGAAGCCGTTCCCGCCGCCCCGTCGATCCGGGGAAGCTCGCGGCGGCGGCCGCTGCCGGGGACGCCCGGGCCGTGCGGGGGCTGCGGGCGCTCGCCCTGACCGCGCGGGCCGAGGGGCGCCCCGACACGGCCGAGCGGCTGCTGCGGCAGGCGGTGCGGGCCGGTGACGTGGAGTCGATGTGGGAGCTGGGCCGCCTGGTCGAGCACCGCGAGGGGCTGGCGGCGGCGGAGCCGTGGTTCCGGATGGCGGCGGAGGCCGGGCACGCGGTGGCCAAGCGGCTGTTCCGGCCGGGGGGCGCACTGCACCCGGACGGGGCGGACCCGCAGCCTTAGGCACGGGGCGGACCCGCAGCCTTAGGCACGGGGCGGGCCCGGCGCCTCAGGCCCCTCCGCGCTACGCGAGTCGCAGCGCGGCCTCCCTCGTCAGGAACGCGAGCCGGGCCGTCTTCTCCGGCTTCACGATCTCCGGGCCCAGCTCGAATCCGGCCCGGACCATCCGCGCGAGGGCCTTCTCGTTGCGGGCGTCGGGCTCAACGACGACCCGCAGGCGGGCCGGGTCGCCGAAGACGAAGCCGATGAACGCGGTGAGGAGGGCGTCCGTGTACCCGGTCACCGCTCCCTCGCCCTCGGCGGGCGCGATCAGCAGGTGGATGCCGAAGTCGCCGGGCCGTACGTCGTAGCACTCGCCGACCGGGTCGGCGTCCGGCTCGTACGTCTGGAAGAGCGCGGCCGGGACCCCGTCGCGCAGGGCGAGGTAGGCGTGGTGCGTGGCGAGCGAGTCGACGTACTCGTAGATCTCCCGCACCTGCTCGCGGGTGTGGCCGCCCATGCCCCAGAAGCGGGCCCGCTCCTCGGTGACCCAGCCGTGCAGCAGGTCCAGGTCGGCCGCGGGGTCGACGGGGACCAGGCGGACCGTTCCGAAGCCCTCGACCTTCTGCTCGTGGACGGCCGCACGGAGGGCGGGGACGGTGGGGTCGGCGGTGGCCGCGGTGGCGGTGGTGGCGGTCATGGCGGGGGTCTCCTCCGGGTGGCGGGTCGTCGGGTGCAGCAGGTTCCAGTCCGTGACGACCGGGATGAGCGCGCCCCGCGCCCACAGCGGCGTCTGGTCGCGGTGGTGGGCGGATCCGGGGACTCCGGACGCGCCGAACGGAACCACCCACCGGCTGTCCTCGCGGCGGGCCAGGTCCCAGACGTAACGGGCGGCCGGGCCCCGGGCGAACAGGTCGGTGACGCCGGGGACGGCGGAGGTGGACAGCACGCAGTCGTGGTCGCCCGCGAGCCCCGGCCTGGCCTCCTCGTCGTCGGGCGTGAGGTCCGGCAGGGCCTGCCAGGGGGACAGCCGGTGCAGCTCGCCCCACGGTCCTGGCGGCGTCTCCTCGGCCGCCGCGGCGACGGCCTCCGCCGAGGCCGCGACCAGCGCCAACCGGTCCTCGTACGGCAGGAGTCCGACGGTGAGCAGGCTCTCCAGGGCGTAGCCGATGCGGGGGACGGCGGCGAGCCAGGGGCGGAAGAGCGCCGGGTACGCGGCCGAGCGGCACGGGTCGTCCGCACCCGTGACGCCCTTGAGGGCGGGGTGGCAGGACAGCCGGTGGACGACGTCGGTGCGGAGGCGGGCGTAGAGGGTCGCGTCGGTGCTGTCCGCGTCCATGTGGCGGTCCCAGCGCAGCAGCCGGTCCCGGAGGCGCTCGGCGGCGGGGCCGAGGTCGGGGGACCCGGCCAGCAGGGACAGCAGGGGGCGGGACGAGGCGAGGCGGGTGTCGGTGTGGACGGCGGCCAGCGCGGCGGGCGACCAGTCCGTGCGCGCGCCGAGCAGCTCCCGGATGCGGCGGGCCCGGTGCGGGGGCGCGAACTCCACCCCGAGCGGGGCGGCGAGGCCGCGCTCATTGGCCATCACGGCGATCCCGCCGGGGCCGACCGCCCCGGTACGGGGCAGGGGGACGGCCTCGCCCTCGCGCCAGCCGTACGCGGGGTCATCGGCCGGGACGACCCGCAGCCTGTTGACGTACGGGCGCACCGGGACGTGTCCGGCGACCCGGTGCAGGGTTCCCCCGGCGGTGTCGGCGGCCAGGACCACGTTGACGGGTTCGACCCAGCGGTCGAGGGCGGTGTCGAGGTCGGCGACCGTACGGGCCCGGAGCAGTGCGGGCAGCACATCGAAGCCCAACTCGCCGGTGACGCGGGGCGGGTGGCGGAGGCTGACGGAAAGGCCCTCGGCGGAGGCGTCGGCGTCCGGGCCCCCGCCCGGGCCACCGCCCGGGCCTCCGGTGATCACCGGCCCCCGGTCGGTCTCGATCACCTCGACCGTCTCCGGGTCCGACCCCGCCACCTCGATCGTCTCGGTGTGGGCGTGGACCCGGCGCCAGCCGTCCGGGCCGAGCGCCTCCACCCCGCCGTCCGGAGTGCGGCGCAACTGCTCCCGGTAGAGGTCCTGATAGTCGGCCATGGCGTTGGTGATCGCCCAGGCGACGCCGCCGCTGTGCCCGAAGTGGGCGATGCCGGGGATGCCGGGGACCGCGAGGCCGACGACGTCGAACTCGGGGCAGGCGAGCCGGATCTGCTGGTAGACGCCGGGGGCCTCGATGAAGCGGTGCGGGTCGCCCGCGAGGAGCGGGGCCCCGGTGGCGGTGCGGGCGCCGGTGAGCAGCCAGCCATTGCTGCCGGCGGTGCCGGGGCCGTCGGTCGCGAAGAGGGTCATCCGGTCGTCGCCGAGCCGGCGGGCGACCTCTTCGCGCCAGAGTTTGGTCGGGAAACCGGCGAACAGGATGTGCGTGGAGAGCCAGACGCCGAGCGGGGTCCAGGGCTCCCAGCGGCCCGGGGCGAGGCCCACCGCAGCGAACTCGGGTGTGCGGGAGGCCCCTTCGGCGAGTCCGTCGTTGACGCCGTCGACGTACGCCCCCACCCAGAGGGCGGTCTCCGGCCCGAGGCGGTCGAAGCAGCGTCGGGCGGTGTCGGCGAGCCGGGCTCGCCGGACGAACCGGTCCCAGTCGACGGCTTCCGCACCGAGGCCGGAGGCGCTGGTACCGAGCAACCGGTGCCGCTCGGTCTCCAGTTGCCAGGCCCGGTCGAGGGCGGTGACGTACCCCTGGGCGCGGGCCAGCGCGAGGGCGTCGGCGGCCCGCAGGTGCGGTATCCCCCAGTCGTCGCGAAAGACCTCGAAGTCCTCGCGGGACGCTTGCGCGTCGCCCTGGGGCGCCTCGGAACCGGTGCTTGCGCCCGTGCCCGGTCTCTCGCTGTCGACGCCGTTCGTCATCGTTTCGCCCATCCCCTGCATCCGGTGGTTTTCAGCCACTCCCCAGCCCCCGGAATTTAGGTTAGCCTAACCTAAAGTGACCTTTTGGGCAGTGGGCCGGGGCACCGGGGCGAGGCAGGAGACACCGTGGGGCATGGCTGGGAAGGCGTCGTTCTCAAACTGTTCAGGGGGCGTGACTTCACCTTCACGGTGACCGGTACGGAACAGGTCACGGACCGCTTCCGCCGGGTGCACGTGACCGACGGCGGGCTGCTCGCCGCGACGGGCGGGGCGCACCCGACGATGTGGGTGCGGCTGTGGTTCGAGAAGGACGGCAAACCCCATCAGCGCGCCTACACCCTGGTCGATCCCGATCCGGAGACGGGCACGTTCAGTCTGGAATTCGCCCTGCACGAGGGCCCTGCCTGCGACTGGGCGAAGACCGTCGGGATCGGCGAAACGATCGACGCGACGCTTCAGGGCACCGGCTTCGCCCTGCCCGACCCTGCGCCCTCGCGGCTCTTCGTGATCGGTGACGCGGCGGCGCTGCCGGCGATCAACTCCCTGCTGGACGCGGTCCCGTCGACCCCGGCGACGATCTGGTTCGAGACCGCGCACGAGGAGGACCGGAAGCTGCCGTTCCGCCTCGACGGGGCCCACCACACCCTGCACCACGTGGAGCGCCGCGAGGCGGGCGCGCAGCTCGTCTCCGAGGTGAGGGCGGCCCTGCCGGAGCTGCTGGGCGAGGACCGCACGGACGCGTACGTCTGGGTCGCCTGCGACACGGCGACCACCCGGACCCTGTCGGCGTACCTCCGTAAGGAGCTGGGCCTGCCCAAGGACCGGGTGAACGCGCTGGGTTACTGGCGGCCGTAGGTCCCGGACTCTTCGGCGCCGGGGCGGTCCCGGGGGTTCCGGCCGCTCCGGCGCTCGCCGTGCGCGCCTACGCGCTCCCGGACCGCAGCGACCTGCGCAGCAGGACGCCGCCGATCCCCACCAGGCTCGGAAACCCGCTCTTCGGCATCGCCACCGTGCCGACCACGCCGACGGCGGCCAGGGCGATGCCCGCCGCGCGCTGGGCCGGGATGTCGTCGTGCTCCTCCGCCGAGCGCAGCAGCCGGCCGCCCAGCCACAGGGTGGGGGCGGCGGCCATGAACCAGAAGGCGGCGGCACGGTCGCCCCGGTCGGGCACGGAGTCGACCACGTCCCGCCCCAGGTCGGCGAGCACGTCGCGGTAGATCACCGCGCCGATGGCGCCGTGGGCGATACCGACCACCTGGAGCCATCGCCCCGTCGAACCTCGCGTCATGGCCTCATCGTACGAGGCGTCGCGCGGCCCCGGGGGATCAGTCCTCGACCACGAGGGCCGGGGTCTCCTTCGTCAGGATCTCGCCCCGGAAGAACGCCGGGCTGCGGCGCTCCATCGCGACCATCAGCACCACGCCGAGGAGCAGCAGCCCCACCCCGATGACGAACACCGATCCGACGCCGAGGACCGAGGATCCGGAGCCGTACGCCGGGTCCCACATGTCGTAGAGGGTCTTGGCGAAGACGGCGGCGAGCAGGGCGCCGCCGAGCAGCGGGAAGAGGCCCTTGAAGACGAGGTCCCGGGCGGAGCGGGTCAGTTCGGCGCGGAAGTACCAGGCGCAGGCGAAGGCGGTCAGCGCGTAGTAGAAGCAGATCATGAGGCCGAGCGCGTAGATGGTGTCGACCAGGACGTGCTCGCTGACCAGGGTCATCACGGTGTAGAAGACGCCGGTGCCGATGCCCGCCGTGATCGTCGCCCGGCCAGGGGTCTTGAAGCGGGGGTGGACCTTGGCGTACGAGGCCGGCATCGCCTCGTACGCGGACATCGCGAGCACCGTGCGGGCGACCGGGATGAACGTGGTCTGGAGGCTGGCGGCGGCCGAGGCGAGGACCGCGAGGAAGAGCAGGACGCCGAGGCCGGGGCCCATCACCGGTCCGGCGAGGGCGGCGAAGACGTTGTCGGAGGTGTCCGGGTTGGCGAGGCCGAGCCCGGAGGTGCCGGAACCGACGGCCATCTGCGCGGCGATGCCGGTGGCGAGGTAGGAGCCGACCAGGACGACCATCGCGATGAGGGCGGCGCGGCCGGGGGTCTTCTCGCTGCCGGTGGTCTCCTCGTTGGCGGTCAGGCAGGCGTCCCAGCCCCAGAACATGAAGATCGAGAGGGACAGCCCGGCGGTGAAGGCCGCGAAGGACTGGACGGCGAAGGGGTTCAGCCAGGACCAGGAGAAGTCGAGCGAGGAGGCGAAGTCCGGTCCGCCGCTGCCCGCCTTGCTCAGGGCCATCGTCACGAACACGGCGAGGACGACCAACTGGAGCCCGACCAGGGCGTACTGGATGCCCTTGGTGGCGGTCATGCCCCGGTAGCTGATGGCGGTGGCGACGGCGATGAGGACCAGGCAGGTGAGGATGTGGACCGGCTTGCTGTCGTCCAGGGCGGCGACCGACGCGCTGCCGGTGATCTCCCCCGCGAGCAGCCAGAAGTACGAGGTGGCGACGCCCGCCAGGTTGGACAGCACGATGATCGTCGCGATCACCAGGCCCCAGCCGCACATCCAGCCGACGCGCGGGCCGAACGCCTTCACCGTCCAGGTGAAGGAGGTGCCGCAGTCCGGCATCGCCCGGTTCAGCTCGCGGTAGGCGAAGGCCACGAGCAGCATCGGCAGGAACCCGGCCAGGAAGACGGCGGGCATCTGCACGCCGACCTCTCCGGCGGTGGAGCCGAGGGTGGAGGTCAGGCAGTAGACGGGGGCGACGGTGGAAACGCCGATGACGGCGCTGCCCATGAGGCCGACGGAGTTCCCGCCGAGCCCCTTGCCCCGGACGCCACCGCGGCCGTCACCACCGTCGGCCGGGGCACTTCCCCGTACCGTGTCTCCGGCCCCTGGCCGTGCGTCCAGCTGAGTCATGAGGAGGACGCTATGCGCTGCGATATCCACATCCGGAGCGTGAGACTGCAACGTCTCACCCTTGGATATATCAGCCAACTCCTCCTGAACACCTCATCAATTCAAGGTCACATTCACGCGAAGCCTTGCAATGCATGCCACTCAGCGCGGCGTGACGACGTACGGTAATCGCAGCACTGTCCGTTTTGTACTGATTCAAAATTTTCCCGCGCCCCGTGGAGGCGCTCTCAGCCGGGCCAGACGATCGCCTGCGTCTCGCTGTAGGCGTGCAGCGCGTACGAGCCCACGTCCCGCCCCACCCCGCTCTTCTTGAACCCGCCGAACGGGGCCTCCATGTTCCGCCCGACAGTGTTGACGCCGACCCCGCCCGCGCGCAGCCGGCGGGCGATCCGGAAGGCGCGGGCCACGTCGCCGGACCACACGTAGTCGATGAGGCCGTAGTCGCTGTCGTTGGCCAGGGCGACGCCCTCCTCCTCGTCGTCGAAGGGGACGACCACCACGACCGGCCCGAAGATCTCCTCGCGGACCACCCGCATGTCCGGGGTGCAGTCGGCCAGCAGCGTGGGCGCCGCGTAGAAGCCCCGGTCCAGGTGGCCGGGCCGGACGCCGCCCGTGACGACCCGCGCGCCCTCCTTCCGGCCGAGCTCCACGTACGCCTCGACGCGGTCGCGGTGGGCGGCGGAGATGACCGGGCCGACGACGGTGGCCCGGTCGCGGGGGTCGCCGACGGTGAGCCGGTTCGCGTACGCGGTGAGCGCGGCGATCAGCTCGTCCTGCCGGGACCGGTGGACCAGGACGCGGGTCGGAGCCGTACAGATCTGTCCGCTGTAGAAGGAGAACGTCGTGCCGATGCCCGCGACGGCGGAGTCCAGATCGGCGTCGTCGAGGACGAGCGCCGCCCCCTTGCCGCCCAGCTCCATCAGCTGCCGCTTCATCCCGCGCCCGCACACCTCCGCGATGCGCTGCCCCACGGCGGTGGACCCGGTGAAGCTGACCATGTCGACATCGGCGGAGTCGACCGCGGCCTCCCCCACCTCCGCGCCCGACCCGGTGACGACGTTCACGACGCCCGGCGGAACACCCGCCTCCGCGAGGGCGGCGGCCATCCGGTAGACGGAGAGCGGGTCCTGCGGGGCGGGCTTCACCACGACCGTGTTGCCCATCGCGAGCGCCGGCGCGATCTTGCCCGCCGGGTTGGCCCAGGGGTTGTTGTACGAGGTGATGCACGTGATCACGCCGACCGGCCGGCGGACGGCCAGCGCCCCGAAGATCCCGGCCCGCCCCATCGGCCCGGCCTCGTTGATCTGGGGTGCGACGGCCTCCTCGACGGGTTCCAGAGCCCCGCGCGCGTACCGCCGGAAGCGGGCGATGCCCACCCCCACCTGCATGGACCGGGCGGTGGAGGCGGTGGCGCCGCTCTCGGCCCGCGCGACCTCGGCGTGGGCGGGGAAGTCCCGCTGGACGATGTCGGCGGCCCGGTCGAGGATCGCGGCACGCTCCTCGGGCCGGGTCCGCGACCAGGGCCCGAAGGCGTCACGCGCTGCCGCGGCGGCCTCGTACACCTGGGCGCGGCTCGCCTCGGGGGCGAGGCCGACGACCTCCTCGGTGGCGGGGTCGATGACCTCGTAGTGCCCGGCGGCGGGCTCGGTCCACTCCCCGCCGATGAAGAGCCTGCCGGGGCTGCTGTCGCTCACGCCGTACTCACCGTCCGGGTGTCGCGGCCCGAGCGCAGCACCGTCCCCGGCACCGCCCCCGTCACCTTGTCGTCGCGCAGGGTCTCGACCCCGTTGACGCGTACGGAGACGATCCCGATGGCCTTGGAGTCCAGGCGCGGGCTGTCCCCCGGCAGGTCGTGGACGAGGGTGGCGGGCCCGGCGTCGATCCGCTCGGGGTCGAAGAGGACGAGGTCGGCGTGGAAGCCCTCCTCGATCCGCCCGCGCTCACGCAGCCCGAACAGGCGGGCCGGATCGTCGGTGAGCATCTTCACGGCGGCGGTCAGGGAGACGAGTTTCCGCCCCCGCAGACAGTCGCCGAGGAAGCGCGTGGTGTACGGGGCCCCGCACATCCGGTCCAGGTGCGCGCCCGCGTCGGAGCCGCCGAGCAGGACGTCCTCGTGCTCCCAGGTCCGCTGCCGCAGCGCCCAGGAGTCCGGGTCGTTGTCGGTGGGCATCGGCCACAGGACCGTTCGCAGGTCGTCGGCGGCGCAGATCTCGACCAGGCAGTGGAAGGCGTCCTGGCCGCGCTCGGCGGCGATGTCGTTGACGACGCGTCCGCTGAGCCCCTCGTTGGCGGCGCTGTAGGTGTCCCCGATGACGTACCGGCCGAAGTTCGCGAGCCGGCGGAAGACCCCGGCCTCCTTGCTGTCGGCGCGGCGCAGCATCTCGGCGCGGGTGCCGGCGTCCCGGAGGCGTTCGATGCGCTCGGGGACGGGGAGGGCGAGGATCTCACCCCAGCCGGGGATGAGGTTGAGGGCGCAGAAGGTGCCGAGCGACATGTTCATCGGGGTGAGGATCGGCATGGTGAGGGCGACGATCCGCCCGCCGGCGCGGCGGGCCCGCTCACTCGGGATCAACTGGCGCGGTACGCGTTCGGGGACGGCGGCGTCGATGGTGAGGACGTTCCAGTTGAGCGGGCGTCCGGCGGCGGCGGTCATGTCGACGAACAGGTCGATCTCCTCGTCGGAGAACTGGTCCAGGCACCCGGCGACGATGGCTTCGAGCTGGGTCCCCTCGTGCTCCCCGACCGCGCGGGACAGCGCGAGCAGCTCCTCGGGCCGGGCGTGCCGGGAGGCGACGGGCTCGCCGTCACCGTCGGAGTGGGTGGAGGACTGGGTGGTGGAGAGCCCCCAGGCCCCGGCGTCCATCGCGTCGTGGAAGAGCGCGAGCATGGCGTCCATCTGGGCGGGGGTGGGCTGGCCCCCGACCGCGTCCGCGCCCATCACATGCCGGCGCAGGGCGCAGTGCCCGACCATGAACCCGGCGTTGACGGCGATGCGGCCTTCGAGGGCGTCGAGGTACTCGCGGAAGGTGGACCAGGTCCAGTCGACGCCTTCCTCCAGCGCGGCGAGCGCCATGCCCTCGACCCTCGACATCATCCGCCGGGTGTAGTCGGCGTCCTCGGGCCGGTCGGGGTGGAGCGGGGCGAGGGTGAACCCGCAGTTGCCGCCCGCGACGGTGGTGACGCCGTGGTTCATGGAGGGGGTGGCGTAGGGGTCCCAGAAGAGCTGGGCGTCGTAGTGGGTGTGCGGGTCGACGAAGCCGGGGGCGAGGACGAGCCCGTCGGCGTCCTCGCTGGTGACGGCCTCGCCGGTGAGGGTCCCCGGCTCGGCGACGACGGCGATCCGGCCGTCGCGGATGCCGACGTCGGCGGTGTAGGCGGGCCCGCCGGTGCCGTCCACGACGGTCGCGCGGCGGATGAGGTGGTCGAGCATGACGGTTCCCTTCTCGGGGTTCCTTCTCCGGCTCGGTGGGACAGCCGGGGCGCGCACGCTTTCGGCCGCGGTACGCACCCCGGCTCATCAGGGCGACGGTCCGGGAAGACGCCGCCCGGCCTATCCAGGCGCGGCTTTCAGCATCTCCGGCGTTTGAGGCGGGCCTTTCAGCCTCTCCGGCGTTTGAGGAGCGGGGTCCGGGGCGGAGCCCCGGATACCAGCCCCGCCGGCGCTTGAGGCGCGGGGTCCGGGGCGGAGCCCCGTGCGGGTCAGCCCGCGGCCCGGAACCGCGAGGTCCGATGCACGGGATCCGTATCGATCTGCGGAATCACGTGCTCCCCGATCAACCGGATCGTGTTCATCGTGTCCTCGGGACTGATCCCGATCGGCAGCCCGAAGCTCAACTGGTCCGCCCCCGCCCGATCCCACCGCCGGCACTGCTTCAGCACCTCGTCGGGATCCCCGCAGATCATCAGCTCCTCCGCGATGAGCAGCTCGACGATCTCCTCGGTGTACTCCGGCAGCAGCTGCGGCCACTCCGGAATCCCCTCCGGCCGGGGGAACGTGTCGTGGTAGCGGAACAGCAGCGACTGGAGGTAGTTGAGCCCACCGCCGACCGCGATCTCCACGGCCTCGGCGTGCGTCTCGGCGCAGATCGCGGTGGACGTCACCATCACGTTGTCGTTGACGAACGCGCCCACCGGCTCGGCGTCCTTGACCGCGTTCTTGTAGGACTCGACGACCCACTCCATGTCGGAGACCTTCTGCACGCTGAAGCCCAGCACGCCGAGCCCCTTCTTGCCCGCCATGGCGTACGAGGACGGCGACCCGGCCGCGTACCACATGGCCGGATGGGACTTCCCGTACGGCTTCGGGAGGATCTTGCGCGGCGGCAGGGACCAGTGCTTGCCCTGGAAGCCGACGTACTCGTCCTGGAGCCACATCTTCGGGAATTCGGCGATCGTCTCCTCCCACAGCTCCTTCGTGTGGTTCATGTCGGTGATGCCCGGCATGAACCCGAGGATCTCGTGGCTGCCCGCACCCCGCCCGGTGCCGAACTCGAAGCGCCCCTCCGAGAGATGGTCGAGCATCGCGACCTTCTCGGCGACCTTCACCGGGTGGTTGACGGGCGCGAGCGGGTTGAAGATGCCGGAGCCGAGGTGGATGCGCTCGGTGGCGTGCGCGAGATAGCCGAGGTACACGTCGTTGGCGGAGAGGTGCGAGTACTCCTCCAGGAAGTGGTGCTCGGAGGCCCAGGCGTACTTGAAGCCGGACTTGTCCGCCTGGATGACGTACTCGGTCTCCTCGATCAGCGCCTTGTGCTCTGCCTCGGGGTCCACCTTGGCACGCGCGGCGGGCACGTACCCCTGAACAAAGAGCCCGAATTCCACGGAGGTTCACCGTCCTCAAGTCTTCCGACAGCTTTTCTGACGCACCGTCAGATTGCGATGCGACCGACTGTTCCACCGCCACCGCGACCCGTCAATACCTGACGTCTCGTCAGAACGGGCTGACCCCCGCCAGCCACCCGCCGTCCACGACGAACGGCTGCCCGGTGACGTACGAGGAATCCGGGCCGGTCAGGAACAGGACCAGTGCGGCGACCTCCTCGGGCCGGCCGATCCGCCCCATCGGCACGAGCTTGCGGTAGTACGCGTCCAGGGCCGCGCTCGACGTCGACAGGTCGGCGTCCGCGTCCAGCAGCGCCGGGTTGCTCATCGCGGTGTCGACGGCCCCCGGGCAGACGGCGTTGACCCGGATGCCCTTCCCCGCCAGCTCCATGGCGGCGACCTTGGTCAGCCCCAGCACCGCGTGCTTGGTCGCGGCGTACGCGCCGACCAGGGGCATGCCGGTGAGACCGGTGTACGAGGACGTGTTGACGATCGTCCCGCCGCCCGCGGCCTCGATCTCGGGTGCGACGGCGCGTATCCCGAGGAACGCGCCCGTCATATTGACCCGCACCACCTGCTCGAACTCGGCCAGCGGGGTGTTGACCAGCTCGTTGAAGCGCAGGATGCCCGCGTTGTTGACGAGTCCGTCGATCTTCCCGAAGGCGTCCTTGGCCGCCGCGACGGCTGCGGCCCAGTCCTCCTCGCTCCCGACGTCCAGCCGCACGAACCGGGCGGCGCCCTCACCGAACTCCTCGCCCAACTCCTTGACCAGCGCCTCGCCCTGCTCGACCAGCACGTCGGCGACGACGACTTGCGCGCCCTCGGCCGCGAAGAGCCGCGCCTCCTGCTCGCCCTGCCCGCGCGCCGCCCCGGTGACCAGGACGACCCGCCCGTCCAGCTTGCCCATGTCCGTCTCCTTCACGTACCGAGGTGGGGGGCCACGTCCGCACCGAACGCCGCCATCTGATCGGTCAGTTCGTCCACGCTCCGGCTCCGGAAGCGCACCTGGATCTGGTGCACGCCGATCGCCGCGTACTCCCGCAGCGACTCCGCGAGGGCCTCCGGCTTCCCTGTGAGCGTCCGCCGCCCCACGGGCCACCCGGGCTCACCCACGTACAGCGGTTCGGTGATCGCACCGACGACGATCGGGGCCTCGACCCCCGCCTCCTCCCGCAGGGCGTGCACCCGGGCGATCTGCGCGGGCAGCCGGTCCCGGGCATCGCCCTGCGGCAGCCACCCGTCCCCGCGCACGGCGGCCCGGCGGGTGGCGGCGGGCGAGGAGCCGCCCACCCAGATCGGCACCCGCTCCTGGGCCGGCCGGGGCAACTGCCCGAGCCCGCCGAACGAGAACCGCTCCCCCGCGAACTCCGGGTACTCCTCGGGCCCGAGCGCGGCCCGCAGCGCGTCGATCGACTCGTCCAGGACGCCCCCGCGCCCATCGAAGTCCGCCCCGACCGCCTCGAACTCCTCCCGTACGTGCCCGGCCCCGACCCCGAGGATCAGCCGCCCGCCGCTGAGGTGGTCGAGGGTGGCGTACTGCTTGGCGGTGACGAGCGGGTGGCGCAGTCCGACGACGGCGACATGGCTCATCAGGAGGACGCGCTCGGTGACCCCGGCGAGAAAGGCGAGCGTGGCGACGGGGTCGTACCAGACCGTGCTCATGCCGTCCGCCAGCCGTCGCGGGATGGCGACGTGATCGCAGCCGGCGATGTAGGCGAAACCGCCGTGATCGGCGGCGCGGGCTGTGCGGACAAGATCGGCGGGGGTGGCCGCCGCCTCCCAGGGTTCCGCGTAGATGACGCTCTGCGACTGGACCGGGAGCTGCATCCCGTACGACAGCGGCCCGCTGGGCAGTATCGGCACGGCGGCCTCCTTCCCCTCCGGCCCGGGGCGGTCCGCCCCGGGTGACGGCCGCCATCGTCATACCTGACGGACCATCAGACAAGGGCTGGGGCACATTCGGGGCGCATCGGCGGCGGGTGCCGATGAGTTTCACGGCCGCCGGCGGTCAGTAGTGGTAGGCAGGACGGACCGACGGACCGGGGGCGACCCGGTCGGCACGCGGCACGCGGCACGCACGATCGGCAGAGCAAGGAGAACGACCATGACGACTTCCACCGACGACAGCTCCGGCACCACCAGCACCGGGGGCATCACAGGCCTCGGGATCATCATCGGCAGCACCGACTCCGAGGCCCTGATCGCCTGGTACCGCGCCGCACTGGAGCCCCTGGGCGCCCGCTGGGCGGAGCACTTCCTGATCGTCGGCCCCGGGGCGATCATCGGATTCGACGAACGGGACGACGTGGCGGACAAGGCCGCCGAACCGGGCCGACAGCTGATCAACCTCACCGTGCGCGACATCCGGGCGGCCGAGAAGCACCTGAACTCCCTCGGGGTGACCTGGGTGCGGCCGGTCGAGGACACCGGGGGCGGCTGGTTCTTCTCCACGATCGTGGACCCGGTGGGCAACTACCTCCAGCTCCTCCAGGGCCCGGGAACACCCTGAACCCCCTCCTCCGCACGGCACGGGCGGCTACGTTGTCGAGGCCATCCGAACCAAGGGGATTCCAGCGAAGATGCCGAACACGCCATCGACGACGACATTCCGTATCGGCGGAGACCTGACCGTGGGGCGGCTGGGGTTCGGTGCGATGCACCTGCCCACCGAACGGCCCGAGGACCGCAAGGCGGCCATCGCCGTGGCCCGCCGGGCGGTCGAACTGGGCATCACGCTGATCGACACGGCCCACATGTACGGGAACGGGGCCAACGAGGAGCTGCTGGCGGAGGCGCTCCATCCCTATCCGGACGACCTCCTGATCACGACGAAGGTCGGCGTCGTCCGGTCCGCCGAGACGGGCGACTGGGCTCTGAACGGCCGCCCGGAGTCCCTGCGCGCGGAGGTGGACCACGCCCTGCGCCGGCTTCGCGTGGACCGGATCGAACTGCTCCAGCTCCACCGTATCGACCCGGAGACCCCGCTCGCCGACCAGCTCGGGGCCCTGCGGGACCTGCGCGAGGCGGGCAAGGTGGGCCGGATCGGCCTCTCCGAGGTGACGGCCGCCGAGCTGGCCGAGGCCAGGAAGATCGTCGACATCGCGAGCGTGCAGAACCGCTACAACCTGACCGACCGCGAACACGAGCCGGTCCTCGCGGCGTGCGAGGCGGCGGACATCGCCTTCCTGCCCTGGCGGACGGTGGCCTGGGGCAAGGCGGGCGACCGCGCGGAGGTGGCGGCCGTGGCAGCCGAGCTGGGCGTCACCGCGACCCAGGTGTGCCTGGCCTGGCTGCTGGACCACTCCCCGGCGATGCTCCCGATCCCGGGCACGTCGAGCATCGCCCACCTGGAGGAGAACACGGCGGCGGCGGACATCGCGCTCACGCCGGAGCTGCGGGCACGGCTGGACGGCATCGCGGGGGCGGCATGACGGAAAGGCGCCCGACGGACACGACGACCGCCCCCGGGCCGAGCGAGCCGACTGAGACAGCCGAACGGGCCCGCCGCATGCATGCCCTTCGCGGCCTTCAGGACATCGCCCGGGATGGTGGCCTGGATATGGACATCCTCCTCGACAAGCGTCACTACCGAGGTGGGCCGTCGGCGTGACCGTCGCCGGTGGTGTCGTAACCGGGCCCGCCGGGGACGGTCACCACGCCCCGTACGACCCCGTCCCGGTCAGCGGCGGCGTCCTCGGCGAATTCCGGGAAGTCCACATTCGCGAGCTGAAGATTCCCGTGGACCATATGGACGGCGTCCGGCACCACACGCACCTCGCGGGGCGGCGGGGAGTCGATGAGCTCCTGGTAGTAGACCGGGTCGACGTCCTGGTCGTCGTCCGCGCCGAGATCGAGCGCGAGCAGCGGACGCAAGGGGGAGCGCATGGTGACGCCGTCGGCGAGGAACGACCTTCTCCGAGCTCGCGGAATCGGCCGTCTACGGTGCGGCCACCCGGGGGCTGATCAAGGCCGCGCTGGATGCGCTCGACCCACCCGACTGCCACTGAGATCAGCCCGCACCATCCTGCTGGGGCGCCATCCCGGAGCGCTGGGAAGCACGGCCGACTCCAGCCAGTCAGCCGTTCCTCAGAGAGAGCCGTCCCGTACGGCGATGACGAAGGCCCGCCACTGCGCCGGGCCGAAGGTGTGCGCGCCGAGGGCGCGGTCCTTGCTGTCGCCGACGGCGACGAGGCCGTCGGGCGTCGACTGGGTCTCGACGCACGTTCCCCCGTTGTCACCGCTGTACGAGGATTTCACCCAGGCACTATCAGGAAGGCCGTGTCGCGCCATCTGCTACGTCCACCTCTACGCTCTGTTCATGAACTCTCGCTTCACCGCCGAGACTAGTTCCATGGAGTGCCGTGTAGCGAGCGCCGATGCCCTCAACTCGTCGAAGGCCAACTGGTAGCGCTCCACAGGCTGATCTTCCTCCAGGTACAAGGCGCCATCGAGATAGTCCAAGTTGACGACGTCGAGGTCCATCGGATCGGGGTAGCTGTAGATGTTGAACGCCCCGTCAGCGCCCGCGTGCCAGCCCTGTGCGAACGGCACCACCTGGATCGTCAGCCTCGGCGGATTGCTCATCAGCAGGATCTTGTCGAGCTGAGCCGCCATGACGGCCGGTCCACCGACCTCCCGACGCAACACCGCCTCGTCCAGGAGACAGACGTACTGTGGCGGGTTGTCCCGCGCGAAGATCTCCTGCCGGCTCCGACGCACTTCGATGTACGAGTTGCGCTCCTCCTCGGTCACGTCCTTGTCGACGGACCGAATCACCTCCGTGGCGTACTCGACCGTCTGGAGCAGGCCCGGCACGAGCATCGGCTGAAACGTAAGGATCCGTGCGGCGTCGGACTCGATCGACAGCCGCTCCTGGAACCCGGCCGGAAGTATGTCGCTGTACTGCGCCCACCACCCCTTGCGCCTCCCTTCCCGCGCAAGCGTGGTCAGCGCCGTCCGCAGCCGCTCGTCCGACACTCCGTACAGCGCGAGCAACGCCTCGATCTCCAGCTTGCTGACGCCCTGACGGCCGTTCTCCTGGCGGGAGATCTTGGGCTTGTCACCGCCGATGCGCTCGGCGGCGTCCTCCATCCTGACTCCGGCCTTCTCGCGGAGCCGCTTCAGCTCGGCACCGACGCGTCGGCGTCGCACGGTTGGGCGTGGATGGCTTGGCATGTGGTGGTCCCTCCCCTGACGCAGTGGCTCAGTGTTACCCGCCCACCACTGCTTCGCGCAACTCTCGTTATATGCACAAGCGTTCACCCACACAGGCGAATCTACAATTTTGCAACTGAATCGGTTGCGATGAGCGCCCACGGCAGTCCACTCTGTTGCCCACCACGCAAAGCAGCGTTCTGGTCACATGGCGTTGCCCTGCGAGCCAAACTCTTTTCCCGTACGCCGGAGGAAGCCGTGCTCACGAACACCGACCCCGCCCCACCCGACTACCACCAGGAACTCGTCGCCCGCCCCGAGACCCTCGCGATCATGCGGCGCATCGTCAGCGCGCACCTGGACCTCTGGGGCCTGCGGGAACTCAGCGACGCCGCCACGCTCTGCGCCCACGAGCTCCTCACCAACGTCATGCGGCACACCGGGTCGCCGCTCTGCACGATCACGCTCCGCCGCAGGCCCGACGGCGTACGCGTCACCGTCAGCGACTCCGACACCCGGCCGCCCGAACGCCGCGACCCCGAGTGGAGCGAGGAGAGCGGGCGTGGGGTCCTCCTGATCGCCGCGCTTGCCGCCCAGTGCGGCACGGTGATGCGGCGGGACGGCAAGGACGTCTGGGCCGACATCCTCGCCCCGACGCCCGCGTACGCCGCGTGAACAGGCCCTTGCCGCGCACCTATTGGTGCCACACCGACACACCCGGCAGCCAGGCCGCACCGCTGCCCGAGCGACCTGCTCACCACCGCGCCCGGCCAGGCCGTCGCCTGGATGCGTGAATCCGTACGAGGGCTGACGCCTGACCTCGACCGTGACGCCCGGCACCGGGCCCGGTCCTGGCTCGATGACCGTCACACCATCGAGGCCGCCGTCCGCTCCCTGCGGCGGGGCCAGGGGTACGCGTACGAGCTGCCGACCCACGAGGGGACCTGGCGCTGGACGGCGTACCCGGTCTCCGCCCTCAACCTGTTACCGACCGACGCCCCACGCAGGAGTCACGGATGACCGACATGGACACGTACACGGAAGCCCCCACGCCCGCCCCCTTGTCCCCCTCCGCCGAGTTGCGCGCCGCACTCAGCGAGGCCGGGCTGTGTGCGCGGGGGTCACGGACGCGGACGCGGGGAACGGCGTACGGATCGCCCCCCTCGACCCCGCCGACGCACGCCAGCTCGCCCGCCTGATCCGCACCGGCACCAAGCGCGCCCTCAAGACCGCCCGCGCCCTGCGGGAGATCTGCGAGGGGTACCGGATCGACCTCCCCGGGCTCCGGGTCCGGCAGGGCCGCATCGCTCTCGGCCCTGTCCGCATCGACGCCGCGGCACGCCTGGCCCGGCTCCTGGGTGCGGTGCCGCCGACCACCGAGCAGCCGGGCGCGGACGCGGGCACCGTGATGGCCATGCTCGACCACACCTTCCCGCAAGCCACCGGCGGCGGCACCCTCCCCGTATCCGTACGGGAGAACACCCCCGGCCTCCTGGAGCTGGGCTCGATCGACGCCAGGACCGCGCGACGACTGATCCGCGCACTCCAGTTCTGAACGGTCTTTCCGTGCAGAGTCGTTGACAGAGCCATCCCCTGACGAGATTCTGCGAGAGCGCTCTTCTATCGATGTAAATCGTCACGGCAGTCGTCACCGCCGCCACCGTTGCCGTCATCGAATCCCCCCACCCCAGGAGCGACCCCATGCGCAAGTTCAGAAATCCCTTCCGCCGCCCGTCCGGCCTCGGCGCGCTCGCGCTGGCCGGCGCCCTCGCCGCGACGCTCTTCCTGTCGCCCCCCGACACCGCCCAAGGCGCGCCCGCCCCCCGTGAGGTGACTCCGCAGGGGCAGACCAGCCTGCGCGCGGCCGACCCCAGTGTGCTGCGGGTGGGCAGTACGTACGTCGGCGTCCAGTCGACCGGCGGCGGCATCGTCGTACGGCAGGCGTCGTCCACGGACGGACTGGCCACCGCGCCCGCCCGGCAGGTCTGGTCGGACAGCCGCGGCCGGGGTGAGGTCTGGGCGCCCGAGATCGTGATGGACGGCGGCCGGTACTACATCTACTTCGCTGCCGGAGTCGGAGCCGCCCACCGCATGTTCGTCATCAGCTCCGCCTCCCCGGACAGCGGGTACGGGACCGAGACCCAACTCGCCCTCCCCGACGACAAGTGGGCCATCGACGGGACCCTGTTCACCTTCGAGGGCCAGCGCTGGTTCGTCTGGTCCGGGTGGGCGGGCACCACCAACGTCGAGCAGAACCTCTACATCGCCCGGATGAGCAGTCCGACCCAGCCGACCGGCGCGCGGTACGTCATCTCACAGCCGCGCGAGAGCTGGGAACGGGTCGTCGGCAACCCGTTCATCAACGAGAGCCCCGAAGCGATCAAGGACCCGAACGGGCAGCTGCACATCGCGTACTCCGCCAACGGCAGCTGGAGCGACCAGTACTGCCTGGCCGACCTGCGGCTGCGCAAGGGCGGCGACCCCACCTACGTATGGGACTGGTACAAGTCGAACGGCTGCCTGTTCGGCTCCAACCGAGCGACGATGATGGCCGGTTGGGATCCCACGCTGCACGTGAACGGGCCCGGCCACCACACCTTCGTACTGCTTCACGGCGACATCAACACCAGCCCGCCCGCCGGCCCGAGGTTCCCGTCGATGTACCACGCGGTCGCGAAGGGCACCCCGTACTCCTGGGCCAACCGCCACTGGTACACCGGCAGCTTCGCCTGGTGGGGCAACACCACCTACTCCCGTGCCAACGTTCCCGGCCCGAACAGCGATTCAGGATGGAGCCTGAAGTTCTTCGAGTGAGGTGCCGGGAGGAGAGTTACGGGGGGGGCGTGAGGAGTCACGCCTCCGCGTCGCCCCACTCCACGACGTCCACCTCATCGCCCACGGACAGCTTTCCCGGCCGCACCACGGAGAACTTCGCGCCGAACACCACCCCGCCGCCCGACGCCCGCCGGTAGCCCGCGAGCGTTCGCAGCGGCTCCAGGCCGCCTCGGGCCCCGGCCCGCTGGTCGACCAAGGTGACCGCGCAGCGCACGGCGAGTTTGGCGTAAGCCAGGTCGGCCGCGCCGATGGTCATGCGGCGGATCCGATCCTCGGAGTGGGGCGCCGCCGACCGGTCCACCCCGTGGCTCCCCTCGGGGTGGCCGTCGATGACGATGTTCGGGCGGAAGCGGTCCATGGCCAGGGGCGGGGCGCCGCGCTCGGCCATCCGCGCGTGCAGGTGGGCGAGCGAGGCGCGGGAGAGCAGATGCACGGCGCTGCTGTCGGCGTAGCCGGAGGTGCCGGGGGTCAGGCCGTCGGTCTTCCGGTCGTGCTCCGGCGGTACGCGGACCAGTCGGCTCGGGGTGCCCAGGAGGTCCGAGAGCCAGGCCGCTGCCTCATCCCCCTGGTCGATGCCCTGGTACGTCGCGCCGAACAGGTCGACGTCGCGCCGGGGGGCGTCCACGGTGACGTCGAGGTGCAGCTCGTCGTCACCACCGCGAACGCCGCCCCCGCCATCACCGCTCTCCCGCTCCGCCGATGCGAGCGTGAGCCTGCTGCCGTCGGCGCTGACGGTGGGCCGGACGAGGGCGAGGCGGGGGTCGCGGCGTTGGGTGCGGTAGACCCCGCCGGCGCTGACGACCATGAAGCTGCGGTCGTGCGCGAGACCGGCCGGCGTGAGGTACGTGCTGTCCACGGACGTTCCCGCGCACCCCTTGACGGGGTAGGTGAACAGATCGACGACGGTCGCCATGCGGCCCGCTCCTTCGTGAGGTCCCCTGCCCCCGGAACTTCCGCCGTCGGGCCCGTACGGCCAGGGTGCCAGGCCGGGCCGATCTTGCTCACCGGCTTTTACGCCAAACCGCGGCGCGCCACACCGTCGGACCGCCGCCCCCGGCTCAGCAGTCCGGGATCACCGCCCCGTTGTTGTCGCGGGCCTCGTCATTGCCCCAGCGGTCTCGTGACGGGTGCGGTCGTGGCCTGGCAGATGCGCGTTCCCGCCGCCGCGCCCACTCCGGCGACCGGGGACGACCTGCGGGAACAGGCCGGGTGAACTGAACCCCGACGGGTTGCGCCGCCTCGGCGTTCGGGGCGGCGCAACCCGGCGGGGTGGGGAGTGCGGACGCCGGGCCGCGGCGGGGCTCAGCCGTGGTGCGCGTGCTCGCCGTCCGCGGGAGACCGTGGCGGCCGGCCCGCGCGCTGCCCGGGCTCCAGGACCACGAACTGGCCCATCATGCCCTGGTCTTCGTGGTACAGCATGTGGCAGTGGAACATGTACGGGAGGTCGGGGTCGGCGTAGTCGGTGAACCGCATGACGAGGCGCATCACGGTTCGGGGAGGCAGCAGGACCGTGTCCTTCCACCCGGACAGCCCCGGGGGCGGCTCCTTCCCGTCGACCGACAGGACCTGGAACTGCACGTCGTGCACATGGAAGCTGTGCAGGGTGCCGTCGCCGCTCCGTACCTCCCAGATCTCGGCGGTGTCCTTGCGCACCTCGACGTCGATGCGGTCCAACTCCATCCGCTTGCCGTTGATCCGGTGCTCGGCGAGTTCGAAGGTACGGGTTCTGATGGCCGAACTCGCCGCGATTCGGGGGATATCCGTCAGCCGTTCCGGTATCCGGTGCGACGGGGCCAACGTGGGGGCCGCCCGCAGTTGCAGTACGTCGAAGCGGTCCGAGCCGCCGTCCCGCTGGACGAAACCGCTCCCGGTGGAAGGGGATTCGCTGCGCAGCACCACGCGTTCGCCGGGTACGACCCCGACCACGATCTCGGCGCGCTCGCCCGGCGACAGTTGCACCCGGTCGGTGAGGTGGGGTGCGGGCAGCAGCCCACCGTCGGAGGCGACCTGGTGGAACTCGCGTCCGCCCGCGAAGCGGAAGTTGTAGACCCGCGCGTTGGAGCCGTTCAGCAGACGCAGCCGTATGCGTTCGGTGACGACGTCCAGGTAGGGGCTGTGCACCCCGTTGACCAGCAGTTCGTCGCCGAGGAACCCGGTGGTGCCGGCCATCTGCTCGTCCAGGTCCAGTCGGCCGTCGACGAACCGCCGGTCCTGCACGATGACCGGGACGTCGTCGATGCCGTAGCGGTGGGGCAGCGACTTGGCCGTGGTGTCATCGTCATCGTCATCGATGAGGAACATTCCTGCCACACCGCGATAGAGGTGCTGGGCCGTCTTCCCGTGCGGGTGCGGGTGGTACCAGAGCGACGCGCCGGGCTGGTCGATCCTCCACGTGGGCGACCAGGTCGCACCCGGCTCGATCATCCGGTGCGGGCCGCCGTCCATCGTGGACGGCAGATGCATGCCGTGCCAGTGGAGCGAGGTCGCCTCGTCCACGCCGTTGGCCACGTTGAGCAGCACGGTCTCACCGCGCGCGGCCCGCAGGGTCGGGCCGGGATACTCGCCGTTGACGCCCCAGGCAGGAGAGCGCCTGCCCGCGATGAACTCCCGTGTGCCCTTGCGGATGTCCAGTTCGAAGACCCGTCTTCCCTCTCTGTCAATCCGGGACTCGGCGAGCGGTGGCGCCTGCACACGGTTGGTGAAGGCGATCCTGCCCACCGTGTCGATGCTCCTGCCGGTGACAGCCGTCCTCAGCGTCGGCAGCCCCAGGCCCAGGGCCGGCAGCGCCACGGCCGCTCCCCCGATCAGGCGGAGCGTCTGCCGTCGGGTCGGGGTCACGACGCCTCACCGACCCGGGCCGGCCGGCCGTCGTTCCGGACCTGCGTCAGCAGCATGGCGCTCGCGCCGAACATCAACACCCCGACCGGTACGTGCAGTTCCCGCACACGGGCGAAGCCGAGCGCCATCTGCACCAGGGTGAACACCAGCATCGGAGCGCTCTTGAGGAGCAGACGCGGCGAGCCTCCACCCGGCTTCCAGGCCAGGATCGTCGCGCCCAGGTTGAGCAGCACCGCGAGGAGGACGGCTCCCCCCATCACGCCGTGCAGCTCCCGGCCGACGGGGACGGAGGCGAGCAGGAGCCCGGCCGTGGCCGCCTGCGCCAGGATCACGGCCGACTGGAGAACGAGCGTGATCTGCATCAACCGCATCAACCGCATCAGCCGCTGGGACGGGGGGCGTCCGGCGGGTGATGCGGGCGCGGGTTCGAGCATGGACGGTAAGGACATGGGGCGCTCCGGGGTAGAGAGGAGTGGGCAGGGCGCCTGCGAGGGGCAGCCCCGGGCCGCGTGGGTGTCAGCGGGATCGGCGGACGCCGCGCCCGCGTATGTCAGCGGGATCGACGGATGCCGCGTCGCCAGACGTCGACGACGGAACGGCTCGCGACGATGTCTCGCGTCGGGTCGCCGTCGACGAGGACCAGGTCGGCGCGGAGCCCCGGGGCGATACGGCCCCGGTCGGCCAGCCCGAAGCACCGGGCGGTGACACCGGTGCCGGCGGCCAGCGCTTCGAGCGGGGAGAGGCCGGCCTGGACCAGCAGTTCCAGCTCGCGGTGCAGGCCGTCGCCGTGGCTGGGGGCGAAGGGGTTGGCGTCGGTACCGGCCAGCAGCGGCACACCTGCCCGGTGCAGCGCCCCGGCCGCGTGCGCCGCACGGCTGAGGCGGTCCGAACCGTCGCCGCCGATGGACTCGAAGTAGGCGAGCGTGCTCACCACGAAAACGCCCCGTCCGGCCGCCCGGGCAGCCAGGACGTCGGTGACCGGATCACCCGCGGGGGTGTCGGCCCAGACGTGGGCCAGTCCGTCGACGCCGACGTCCAGGGCGAGTGCGGCCTCCCTGGCGGTGCACGCATGCGCGATGGTCTTCAGTCCCGCCGCGCGGGCGGCGTCGACGAGAGCGGCCGCGGTGTCCCGCCCCAGGGCGGGCACCGGTGTCCCGGCCATCGCGCCGTCATCGATCACGATCTTCAGGTAGTCGCTGCCCTCGGCCGCCCGGGCGGCGACGAACGATGCGGCCCGGGCGGGGTCGGCAATCGTGTCGAAAGGTCCGACCGCGTCCTCGGGGTTCTCCAGCATGGTGGATATCGCTGCCATGACTCCCGTCGGATGGCCGCCCGGTGCGGTGGCCAGGACGCCGGCACTGCGGAGATCGGCGACGTCATCACGGTCCGCGGCCAGCTTTCGCTGGCGCCGCAGGTTGGACGGCAGGCAGAACATGTCCAGCTCGGTGGTCACGCCGTAGGACAGCGCCCGGGCGAGACTGCCGTCGAAGGTGTGGGTGTGCGCGTCGATCAGCCCCGGAAGCAAGGTCCTGCCCGCACCGTCGACTTCGACGTCCGCGCGACGGCCGTCGGGCTCGGCGATGTGGCCGTCGACGATGAGGACGTCAGCGCCTTCGACGGCCCGCACGCCGTCGAAGGCGCGCACATCACGGATGAGAGTTCGCACAGCGGTCTCCTCGAATCCTTGTCCAGGGGATAGTACGCCAGGGGATAGTACGCCAGCGAACTATCCCCTGGCGAATAGACTTCGCTTCATGAGCGAGGGTGCCGCGGACGCGGTGGACGGAATCGTCGAGGACTGGCGACGGGAGCGGCCGGACCTGGAGGTGTCCGCGCTGACGACCGTCGGCCGGCTGGCGTTCGTCGCGGAGAACGTCATAGGCCCGGTGGGGGAACGCGCCGTGGAACGGCACGGCATCGCCAAGGGCGACTTCGACGTGCTCGCGACGCTGCGGCGCACCGGTGCCCCGTACGCCCTGAGCCCGTCCGCGCTCTCCTCCGAGCTGATGATGTCGCGGGCGGGGATGACGAAGCGGATGGACCGGCTGGAGAAGGCCGGACTCGCGGAACGCGTCCCCGACGCCGACGACCGCCGCAGCTTCCGGATCACCCTCACGGCGGAGGGCCGCCGCGTCGTCGACGCCGCCCTCACCGACCTCGCGGCCGACCTGTCGGCGCTGGTCTCCGACCTCACCGACACCGAGCGCGAAGGCCTCGACCGAGCGCTCCGCGCCCTCCTGCGCGCGGGGCGGGACCTGTCACCCGAGCACGGGGACTAGGGCCTGTCTGACAATTCCCGCCTGCCTCACGACGCCATGCACGCACTCTCGCCGCACCGATCCCATGGGTGCCATACGACTTCCCGACCTGGGCCTGCCCGATCTCACCGATGAGGAGATCGAGGGCGTGCTCGAAGGAATGGGCTCGTGAGCCTGGTCGCCATCGCCGACACCAACGCCCTCTACCGCCTCCTCGACCCGAGGCTCACCGGCCATGAGGCGCACGCGAAAGCACTGGGGGCGATCAGTCACCTGATCATCTCCCCTCTCGTCCTGGCCGAGCTGGACTACCTGATCAGCACGAAGGCGGGCGCCGACAAGGCCCTGACGGCAGCGCGGTTCATCGAACGCAACACAGCCACCCGGCGGTTCGAGATCCCTTCGGTCGGCGCGCACCTGAGCGCGGCGATCGCCGTCGCGGAGGGATGCGTGGACGCTGACGGGGGCAAAGGCATCGGCCTGACGGACGCGATGAACATCGCGCTGGCCGCCGCCTACGGCACCGAGCTCATCTTCACCTCCGACCGCCACTTCCGTATGGTCCGGCCTCTGACCGGGCACAAGGCGTTCCGGTTGCTGCCCGACGACCTCTGAGAAGGGCGCCCGCCCCAGCCCGTCCGCTCCGCCTTCACCCGGCGGAGTGGAGTCGGCCGCCCGGAGGGGTGGTACGGCCTCGTTGCGCGACGCTCCCGTGGCGGTGTGCCGAACCATGAGCGCATGTCACGGAACAGTCTGCGTTCGCTGGCCCGCCGCGTGGTTCCCACCCTGCTGGTCGCCCAAGTCGTCTTCCTTCCCCTTCAGCCCGCCTCGGCGGCCGCGCACACGGCGCACCCGTGCGCGTCGTCCGCCGGGTGCGGTTCGGTCGTCGTCGCGCCCGTCTCGCAGGCGGCCCCGGAGCACGGTGACTGCACCAGTCCGGAACCGGTCGTGTGCCTGATCCGGAGCGAGACGCCGCAGGAGCGCGAGGTCGCCCGCGATCAGCGGATGCGCTATCACGGCCTCCTCGCGGACATGGAACGCACGGAGTGCGCCATGCGCGCCGAAGGACGCTCGGAGGAGGACATCGCCCGCGCTCTGGTCCAGATGCGCAATGACGCCAAGGACATCGTCCGCGCCGGCATGACCCCGGAGCAGGTCGCGGAGCTGGAGGCGCGCAACCAGAAGAAGTACGGGAACCCGCTCGGCCCGACGGCGGACCAGCTCTACCTGAAGTACGGCTCCTGGGAGAAGGTCTCCGAGGCCGCCACGCGTTCGAGCGCGGCCGTGGACCGGGAACTGGGCCTGGAATTCCGCCACTGCTCCTGTGACGTCCTCCAGGCGGCCTGACCGGCCCCGCCCACACCCGGAGGGGGGCGGGGCCGGTACACGGAGTTGAACCCCGCTCTCCTAAAGCGGGTGTCGCAGGTGGCAACCTCCTCAGCCCGCCCCCGCCCCCTCACTTCCGGTACAACGTCTCGATCTCCCCCGCGAAGTCCCGCGCGATCGCGTCCCGCTTCAGCTTCAGCGACGGCGTCAGATGGCCCTTCTCCTCCGTGAAGTCCACCGGCAGGACCGTGAACTTACGGATCGACTCCGCGCGGGAGACCAGGCGGTTGGCCTCGTCGACCGCCTTCTGGAGCGACGTGCGAAGATCCTCGTCGTGGACCAGGTCCCGCATCGGGATGTCCTCCTTCTTGGTCATCCGGCGCCAGTGCTGGAGGCCGTCCGGCTCCAGGGTGATCAGGGCCGTGATGAACGAGCGGTTGTCGCCGACGACCATGCACTGGCTGACCAGGGGGTGGGCGCGCAGCCAGTCCTCCAGCGGGGCCGGGGTGACGTTCTTGCCGCCCGACGTGATGATGATGTCCTTCTTGCGGCCCGTGATCGTCAGATAGCCGTCCTCGTCCAGCGCGCCCAGGTCGCCCGTGGGGAACCAGTCGCCCGGCAGGAGCGACGGGCTCACCTCCGACCGTTCGCCGTCCCAGTAGCCCCGGAAGACCTGGCCGCCCCTCAGCAGCACCTCGCCGTCCTCCGCGATGCGTACCGACGTCCCGGGCAGTGGCCAGCCGACCGTTCCCAGGCGGGGTTTGAGGGGCGGGGTCACCGTGTGGGCGGCCGTGGTCTCCGTGAGGCCGTAACCCTCGAAGATGCCGATGCCCGCGCCCTCGTAGAACGCGGCGAGCCGGCGGCCGAGCGGGGAGCCGCCGCAGATCACGTACCGGACCCTGCCGCCGAGCGCCGCCCGGATACGGCGGTAGACCAGCGGGTCGTACAGGGCGCGTGCGGCGCGCAGGCCGAGGCCGGGGCCGGGTCCTGTGCCGTGTTCGGCGGCCTCGACCGCCTTGCCGTAGCGCTGGGCTATGCGGGCCGCCCGGTCGAACGAGGAGGCCCGGCCCATCTTCTCGGCCGTCGCCCGGCCCGTGTTGTAGACCTTCTCCAGGACGTACGGGATGGCGAGCAGGAAGGTCGGACGGAAGCCCGCCAGGTCCGCCAGCAACTCCTCCGTCTGGATGGACGGGGCGTGGCCCAGGCGCACCCTGGCCCGCATGCAGCCGATCGCCACCATGCGGCCGAAGACGTGCGAGAGGGGGAGGAAGAGGAGAGTGGAGGCCGGGTCCTTCGAGACCGACTTGAAGACCGGGTGGAGGAGTTCGATCGCGTTGTCGACCTCGGCGAAGAAGTTGCCGTGGGTCAGGACGCAGCCCTTCGGGCGGCCCGTGGTACCCGAGGTGTAGATCAGGGTGGCGGGGGTGTCCGGTTCCAGGGAGGCCCGGCGGGCCGCCACCGCCGCGTCCGGGATGTCCTTGCCGAGGGACTTGAGCCGGCCGATCGCCCCGGTGTCGAACTGCCACAGATGCGCCAGGTCGCCGAGCTGCTTGCGCTCCTGGCTGATCAGGCGCCCCTGTTCCTTCGTCTCCACCGCGCACGCCACCGCGCCCGAGTTCTGGAGGATCCAGCGGGCCTGGAACGCGGAGGAGGTCGGGTAGATGGGGACCGTCACCAGGCCCGCCGCCCACGACGCGAAGTCCAGCAGCGTCCACTCGTACGTCGTCCGGGCCATGATCGCGACCCGGTCCCCCGCCCGCAGGCCCTCCGCCATCAGGCCCTTGGCCACCGCCAGCACCTCGGCGGCGAACTCGGCGGCACTCACGTCCCGCCATACGCCCCCGGCGTCCTTGCGGCTGAGCACCGGGTCCGAGGGCGCCTCCCGGGCGTTGTCGAACGGGATCTCGGCCAGCGAGCCGCGCTCCACGACCGGTGCGAACTTCGGTACGGAGACCTCCTGGACCCTCCCGTCGGGGCCTCGCTTCTTCGTCGGCTCGACCAGAACGGGCGTGGCTGCGGGGGCGGTTGCGGCAGCGGAAGGTGGCGTTGACACGTGCGGCTCCTCGGTTCGGGGGTCGGGCGGGTCGGTTCGCCGGGTCGTCCGTCCGGCAGGGGTGCGGAAGAGGCAAGCGGGTCAGGGGCGTTCGAGGATGGCTGTCACCCCCTGGCCGCCCGCCGCGCAGATCGAGATCAGGCCCCGGCCCGGCGCGTCCCTTTCCGCGAGGAGTTTGGCGAGGGTGGCGACGATCCGGGCGCCCGTCGCGGCGAAGGGGTGGCCGGTGGCCAGGGAGGACCCGGCCACGTTCAGCCGGGCCCGGTCCACCGGGGCCAGTCCCTGCTTCTCCCAGGCGGCGAGGGTGGCCAGCACCTGGGAGGCGAAGGCCTCGTGGATCTCGTACAGGTCGAAGTCCTCGATGCCCAGGCCGGCCCGCTCCAGCAGGCGCGGCACCGCGTACGCCGGGGCCATGAGGAGGCCGTCGTCGCCGTCCACGTAGTCCACGGCCGCCGTCTCGTACAGGGAGAGGTAGGCGAGCGGCTCCAGACCCCGCTCCCGCGCCCACTCCTCCGTCGCCAGCAGGACCGTCGCCGCCCCGTCCGTCAGCGGGGTCGAATTGCCCGCTGTCATGGTCGGGTTGGGGTCAGCGGTCCCGAACACCGGCTTCAGGCCTGCCAGTTTTTCGACCGTCGACCCCGGACGCAGGTTCTGGTCGCGGTCCAGGCCCCGGTACGGGACCACCAGATCGTCCAGGAAGCCCCGTTCGTACGCGGCCGCCAGGCGCTGGTGGCTGGTGGCGGCCAGCAGGTCCTGGTCCTGACGGCTCACCTGCCGGCGGCGGGCGGTGACGGCGGCGTGCTCGCCCATCGACAGTCCGGTGCGGGGTTCGGCGTTGCGCGGGATGTCCGGGACGAGGTGGCGGGGGCGGACGGCGGCGAGCGCCTTGAGGCGGGCGGGCGTCGTCTTCGCCCGGCGGGCGGCGAGCAGGATGCGGCGCAGTTCGTCGTTGACGCCGAGCGGGGCGTCGCTGGTGGTGTCGGAGCCGCCGGCGATCGCCGAGTCGGCGGACCCGAGCGCGATCGTGTTCGCGGCGGCGATCACCGCCTGGAGGCCCGTGCCGCAGGCCTGCTGGATGTCGTACGCCGGGGTGCGCGGGTCGAGCGCGGAGCCGAGGACCGTCTCCCTCGCCAGGTTGAAGTCGCGGCTGTGCTTGAGGACCGCGCCCGCGACGAACGCCCCGACCCGGTCCCCGGCCAGGCCGTAGCGCTCCACGAGGCCGTCGAGCGCGGCCGTCAGCAGGTCCTGGTTCGAGGCGGTCGCGTACGGGCCGTCGGAGCGGGCGAAGGGGGTGCGGCTGCCGCCGATGACCGCTACGCGGCGCGGCTGGGGCAGGGCGAGGGGAATCGACGGGCGCGGGCTCGTCACCGTGACCATCTCGTCTCGGTAGCTCCGGGATTGTTCATCTCGACCAGCTCCTGACTCTTAAGTAACCTTACTCAAGAGTAAATCTACGACCGAGCAGGGAGTCAGGACAATGGCCGATCGCTATCTGCACCTCACCGGCACAGCACCCGGCCGCTTCCTCACCCGGCGGCTCGGCCTGCCGCAGCCCGCCCCGCTGCGCCGCTGGACGCTTCAGACCCCGGGCCTGGACGGGCCGCTGCTGCACCTGACCGCCGGGGCCTCGACGATCCGGGACGGGCTGGAGAAGGTGCTGGCCACGACCGGGCTCACCGTCGAGGCGCGGCCGGCGCGGCTCGCCGGGATCGTCCTGGACGCCACGGGGGTCGCCTCCGCCCGGGGACTCGCCGAGGTGCACGCGGCCCTCCATCCCGTCGTACGGTCGCTCGCTCCCGGTGGCCGGATCGTCGTCCTCGGCACGCCGCCGACCGTAGAGGACCACCATCAGGCCGCTGCCCAGCAGGCGTTGGAGGGTTTCGTCCGGTCGCTGGGCAAGGAGATCGGGCGGGGCTCCACGGTCCAGCTCCTGCGGCTGCCGGCCGACGGGACGCCGGAAGCCGCCGAGTCCACCCTCCGCTTCCTCCTCTCCCCCCGCTCCGCGTACGTCAGCGGCCAGGTGATCGAGCTGACCGCCGCCGCACCCGGCCCCGTGACGGACCGGGACGCCCCCCTCGCCGGTCGTACCGCCGTGGTCACCGGCGCGGCCCGGGGCATCGGCGCGTCCGTCGCCTCGGTGCTCGCCCGCGACGGGGCGCACGTGATCGTGCTGGACGTCCCCGGGGCCCAGGACGACCTGGTGCGCACCGCCGACCGGCTCGGGGTTACCGCGCTGCCGCTGGACATCACCGCCCCCGACGCCGCGGCCCGCATCGCCGCCGCCGCACCGGACGGGCTCGACGTCCTCGTCCACAACGCGGGCATCACCCGCGACCGCCGCCTCGCCAACATGCCGGCCGAACGCTGGGCCCAGGTCATCGAGGTCAACCTCGACAGCGTGCTCCGCACCACCGACGAACTCCTGGCCTCGGGCGCCCTGAACCGGGGCGGCCGGATCGTCGCCACCGCCTCCATCGCGGGCATCGCGGGCAACGACGGCCAGACCAACTACGCGGCCAGCAAGGCGGGCGTCATCGGCCTCGTCCGCTCGCTCGGCCCGCGCGCCGCCGCCGAGCACGGCGTCACCGTCAACGCGGTCGCCCCCGGCTTCATCGAGACGAGGATGACCGCCGCCGTGCCGTTCCTCATCCGCGAGGCGGGCCGCCGGATGAACTCCCTCTCCCAGGGCGGGCTTCCGGCCGATGTCGCCGAGGCCGTCGCCTGGTTCGCCCAGCCCGACTCCGGCGCCGTCAACGGCCAGGTGCTGCGCGTCTGCGGCCAGAGCCTGCTGGGGGCGTGATCCCGATGACCTCACTCAGCGCCTCACTCGCGCGCGGGGCCCTCGCCTCGCCGTTCAAGCGCGCCGGACGACCGGACGCCGCGCTGCCCCCCGGCCGCCTCACCCGCCCGGCCGCACCCGTCGCGCCCGGCCCCCTCGCCGCGTACGGGACGATCTGCGGGTACGCGGAGTCCGGGGCGCTGCCGCTCACGTACCCGCATGTGCTGGCCTTCCCGCTCACCATGCGGCTGATGACCGGGCGCGCCTTCCCGCTGCCGGTGCTCGGGCTCGTCCACACCTGGATCGAGATCACCCCGCACCGGGTCGTGGGGCCCGCTGAACCGCTCGAACTTTCGGTGTACGCGCAGGAGTTGACGCCGCACCGGCGGGGCACCGAGGTCACGATGACGACCGAGGCCCGGGTGGGCGGGGAGCTGGTGTGGGAGTCGCGCAGCGGCTATCTGTCCCGCCACCGGCAGGCCACGCCGGGCCGGGCGGCGGGGAGCCGCGCGACGCCGGACCGGGTGACAGCCGTACAAGGCCCCGTCACCGCCGTCCCACCGGCCGCCGACGCCCTGCCCGCCCGCGCCGAATGGCGGCTGCCCGGTGATCTGGGACGGCGGTACGGAGCCGTCTCCGGGGACCGCAACCCGATCCATCTGCACCCGCTGACCGCCCGGCTGTTCGGCTTCCCCCGGGCCATAGCGCACGGCATGTGGACGGTCGCCCGCTGCCTGGCCGAGGCCGGCGACCCGGCCCCGATCCGTTCCGTACGGGCCGGCTTCAAGGCCCCCGTCCTGCTGCCCGCCACCGTGACGTACGCGGCCGACGCCGCCGGGAACGCCTTCGAACTGCGCGGCCCCGACGGGCGCGTGCACCTCGTGGGGTCGGTGGGCCGAGAGGCTTCCTAGGCGGCCGGGGGCTGCCAGGGGCGGGCGTGCATCAGGTTCTCCAGGCCCGCCCAGGCGAAGTTCATGAGGGTCGCCGCAGCCTCCTTCGCCGAGACGTCCGGGGTGTCGTTGGCCCAGCCCGCCAGCGACTCCGCGGCCCCCACCAGCGCCTGCGCGAGCCCCGCCACATCCCGGTCCGCGAGTGCGGGGTCGCTGTGCGCCTCGCGGGCGGCGGCCCCGATCAGCCCCGTCACGAACGCGACGATCTCGTCCCGCATGCCCCCGAGCTCGCTGACGAACGGCTCCCCGTGCGAACGCGCCTGGCGGTGCAGGACCGACCAGCCGTCCGGGTTCTCGGCGGTGTGGAGGAAGAACGCCCGCAGCCCCGCCCACAGTTGGCCGTCGGCGGGCAGCCCCGGCTCCACCCCGGCCCGCACCGCCTCCAGCAGGGCGTTCGCCTCGCGCCGGATGCAGGCGGAGAACAGCTCCTCCTTGGAATTCAGATACAGGTAGACCAACGGCTTGGACACGCCCGCCAGCTCCGCGATCTCGTCCATCGAGGCGGCCCGGTAGCCGCGCTGCCCGAAGGTCCGCACCGCGGCGTCCATCATCTGCTGCTCGCGCACGGCGCGCGGCATCCGTTTGCTCTTCACTGCACCCACGTCCGGATCCTCCCCGCCCCCACTGCCCTGCTCCCGCCCCAGGGTACGGCGGCGCGCGGCCCGGCGTCGTGGCGAGCGATCACCGACGGCGGGGACGGCCCGATGCGACCGGCGGAGGAGAGGGGTCAAAAACTGCTGCTGGTTTGGTGTGCATGAATGGGTTGTAGCGTCCGGGAGTGGGTCCGGTGGCGGGACGGGTGAGGGCGAGAACAGGCGTTCTGGGGTCGAATGGGTGACCTTGGTGGTGGTTGCTCGTTGTGCTGAGTGACGGACTGTATGGCCTTGGGGTGGGGGTGTGTGGCGGTGGGGGGTGTGCGCGGGTTGGCGGGGCCGTTTGTGGTGCCGGGTCCTTCGGGGGTGGCGGTGCGGGACCGTCTCAAGCACCTCACCCCCGAGGACGAACGGGTGCTGCGGGCGGTCGGCGAGTACCAGGGTGTGCTCGCTTCCCGAGATCTGAAGGTTCGCTGCGCAGACGGCCTGGAGCATGGTGCTGATATCTGGGCTGCGCGTAAGCGGGGTCTGACGAAGGTGTCGTCGTCGCGGATCGCCGGGGCGCTCACGAAGGCCACCCATGATCAGTGGGCGCTGGCCCGGCGCTGCCAGGCCGCGCACATCCGGTCGCTGGAAGCCGGGATTCGGACACTGCACCACCGGCTGTCGCTACCGGTAGGAGCGAAGGGCACCCATCGTGCGGCGGGTGGCTACCGGTCCAAGGGAGAGTGGTTCCGTAAGTCCCGCCGACTGGCGGACCTGGAAGCACGGCACGCCACTGTGGTGAAGGACTGGCGTGCGGGTCGGGTGCGGGTCGTGCGGGGCGGCAAGCGGCTCCTCAATACCCGGCACCACCTAGCGGAGGCCGGGCTCACCGAAGAGCGGTGGCGTGGGCGGTGGGAGGCGGAACGCTGGTTCCTGGCGGCGGACGGTGAGTCGGGGAAGCGGTTCGGAAACGAGACGATCCGCGTCACCCCCACCGGCCAGGTCAGTATCAAACTGCCCGCCCCACTTGCGCACCTCGCCAACGCCAAGCACGGGCGCTACACCCTCGCCTCAGTGGTGGTGTTCGTGCACCGGGGTGTGGAGTGGGCCGACCGTATCGAAGGCAATCGGGCTGTCGCCTACCGGATTCACCTCGACACGGGCCGGGGCCGCTGGTATGTGACCGCGTCCTGGCAACGCCCTCTCGTGCAGGCCATCCCGTGGGAGGCCGCCCGGGCCGGGGGTGTGATCGGTGTCGACACCAACGCCGATCACTTCGCCGCCTACCGCCTGGACCAGTACGGCAACCCGGTCGGTGAACCGCACCGCTTCGCCTACGACCTCTCCGGCACCACATCGCACCGTGACGCGCAGATCCGCCACGCCCTGACCCGGCTCCTGCACTGGGCCAAACAGTGCGGTGTGGCTGCGATCGGTATCGAGGACCTCGACTTCAGCGCGGAGAAGACCCGGGAGAAGCACGGCCGCAGGAAACGCTTCCGGCAGCTGATCTCCGGCATCCCGACCGGGAAGCTCAAGGCCCGGCTGGTATCGATGGCCGCCGAACAAGGTCTGGCGATCGTCGCGGTCGATCCGGCCTACACCTCGATATGGGGTGGACAGCACTGGCAGAAGCCGCTGACCACACCCCGACGAAAGATGTCCCGTCACGATGCCGCCGGTATCGCGATCGGGAGACGCGCCCTCGGACACCCGATCCGGCGTCGGACGGCACCGCCCCCACACGACCGGAGAGATCGTGTCGGGCATCGGACCGCCCAGGCCGGGCAAGGTGCACGAGAGCGTGAGGGAACCCGCCCACCCGCCACGGAACACGCCCCCAGAGACGTGCCACCGAACGGGACGCGAAAGCGGCAACCCAGCGCACCCAAAACCGTTCGGGATGCGCCCAGAACACATGAATGGGTCCAACACCCACTCATGGACACTGGCTAGGAACGGTCAACATGGACGGCACGTTCTTCGACCCGGTCGCCGCCAGGGGGCTGGGCGGGCGGCCGTTCCTGATGCTGGGCACCGACCCCGGGCACGGTCCCGGCTCCGACACGTCCTGGGACGACGCCTGGGACCGGCTGGACGGCTGGAAGCGGTGGCTGACAGTGCGGGACTCCGGGCACTTCACCTTCACGGACACCCCGGAGATCGGTGAACAGCTCGGCATCGAGGACCCGGACGCGCCGCTCTCCGCCGCCCGCTCGACCACGATCACCCGGAGCTATGTGACGGCCTTCTTCGACCGGAGCCTGCGCGGCCGGCCGGCCCGGCTGCTGAACGGCCCGACCCCGGCCAACCCCGAGGTCCTCTTCCAGCGCCCCTGACCGCGCGCGGACACGACGGCGCCCCCGGCCCACGTACGAAGACGTGGGCCGGGGGCACTGACAGGACTGCCGGGGCCGAGAGGCGCTAGGCGGTGACGGGCACCGCGCTCTTGGGCTCCGCGTCGCGGACCTCGTCCTGGTCGCTGTCACCGAAGGAGTCGATCGGGGACGCCGAGGCCGAGTTGTACGCGTCGTGGTCGAGGATCTTCTCCCGGGCCGAGACGATCACCGGGACCAGCGCCTGGCCGGCCACGTTGGTGGCGGTGCGCATCATGTCCAGGATCGGGTCGATGGCCATCAGCAGGCCGACGCCCTCCAGCGGGAGGCCCAGCGTGGACAGGGTGAGGGTCAGCATGACCGTCGCGCCGGTGAGACCGGCGGTGGCCGCCGAGCCGATCACCGAGACGAAGGCGATCAGGAGGTAGTCGCCGATGCCCAGCTGCACATCGAAGATCTGCGCGATGAAGATCGCCGCCAGCGCCGGGTAGATCGCGGCGCAGCCGTCCATCTTCGTGGTCGCGCCGAACGGGACGGCGAAGGAGGCGTACTCCTTCGGAACGCCGAGGCGCTCGGTGACCTTCTGGGTGACCGGCATGGTGCCGACCGAGGAGCGGGAGACGAAGGCCAGCTGGATCGCGGGCCAGGCGCCCTTGAAGAACTGGAGCGGGCTGACCTTGGCGACGGTGGCCAGGAGCAGCGGGTAGACGCCGAACATCACCAGGGCGCAGCCGATGTAGACGTCGGCGGTGAAGGTCGCGTACTTGCCGATGAGGTCCCAGCCGTAGTCGGCGATGGCGTAGCCGATGAGGCCGACGGTGCCGATCGGGGCGAGGCGGATGACCCACCACAGGGCCTTCTGGAGCAGCTCCAGGATCGACTGGCTGAGGGTGAGGATCGGCTGGGCCTTGTCGCCGAGCTTGAGGGCGGCGATGCCGGCGACGGCGGCCATGAACACGATCTGGAGCACGTTCAGCTCGGTGAACGGCGTGATCACGTTGTCCGGGACGATGCCGGTCAGGAAGTCGATCCAGCTGCCCTTGGTCTCGGAGAGCGCGCCGTCCTTCGGCGTGAGGCCGGTGCCGGAGCCCGGGTTGGTGACCAGCCCGATCGCGAGGCCGATGGCGACCGCGATCAGCGAGGTGATCATGAACCAGAGCAGCGTGCGGGTCGCGAGCCGGGCGGCGTTGTTGACCTGGCGCAGGTTGGTGATCGACACGAGGATCGCGAAGAAGACCAGCGGGGCGACGGCCAGCTTCAGCAGCTGGACGAAGAGCGAGCCGATCTCGTCGAGGGTGGTGACGAGCCAGCCGAGGTCCTGGCTGCGGGCCAGCCAGCCGAGCAGCACACCCAGGACCAGACCGACGACGATCTGGGCCCAGAACGGGAACCTGGATATTCGGGGACGGGACCCGGAGCCGGAGCCGGTGGGCTCCTCGGCCTCGGGGGCGGCGGACGCGGGGTTCGCGGACACGGACACACTCCAACTGGGGACGCATCGGGACGCACGGAGGCAACCGTGCGGTCGTGCGGTGGAACGGGGACGGGGTCGCGGCGCCCGCGTCGGGGGCGGCGCCGCTGCATGATGCCGTATCAGACCTCGCGGCAACAGACCGCGGACATACAGCGGCAGAGATCGACATGCAGGCGCGCCACGAGCGGGATGCTCGCGGCATGACGGGGGCGCGCTGCTGTCTTCACGTCGAATACGTTAACACTTGAACTTTGGGAACCTCAAAGCCTTTCTTTGGCTTCCGAGCAGAGGTCCGCCGCGCGGGAATGGCTGGAAAGCGGCGTAAACCAGCGGAGAACGCCGCGGACCCCGGTGCTGGAGCCTGTTGGCTCCCGCCCGGGGTCCGGCGGAGAAGGGGTGCGCGCGGCGCGCGTGTGTGAGGAAGCTTACGTGGCGCCTACAGGCGTTACTGGACCGCATCCTCGCGGGTGCGGTTGGCGTCGAGGCGCGCCTTGGTGCGGTCGACGGTGGAGACGATCTGCTCGGACATCTCGTCGCGCTGCTTGCGCAGCAGCACGTAGCTGAGCGGGGCGGAGAGCAGGAGACCGAGGAGGATCACCCAGACGACGTTGGAGCCCCCGAGCCCTGCGGGCACCAGCCCGAAGTGGACGGCGACACCGGCGGCGAGGAAGCAGCCGACGAAGATCAACAGGCGCAACGCCGTGTAACGGATCAACGCGCTCGGCTTGGCAGCGGACACGGCTGGCCCTCTCTCTTCCCATGGACTCTCGACACGCTTCTGCCCGTCCAGTGAAGCATGGCCCGAATTCTCTCGGTTCAGGGGGTTGCCGGGGCCCGGCAGCACCGCACGATCCGCGCCCCGGGCCTCACAGCCGGAGCAGCATGACGATGTCGTCCCGGTCGTCGTCGGGGGCGACCCGGATCGCGTCCGGCACCCGGCCGACCTCCTTGTATCCGCAGGCGGCGTAGAAGCGGTCGGCGCCGGTGCCGCCCCGGCAGGTGAGGCGGATCGCCTCGATGCCCTCGACGGAGCGGGCGGCGTCGGCGGCGGCGGCCATGAGGTCGCGGCCGTACCCCTTGCCCTGGTGGCGGGGGTGGACCATGACGGTGTAGAGCCACAGCCAGTGCTTCATCAGCCGGTGGTCGTTGAGGGTGAGGAAGGCGGTGGCGGCGACGGCGCCCTCCTCGTCGCGGCCGACGAGCAGCCGGGCGCGGCCCTGCTCGATGGCCACGAGGTGTTTGAGCAGGTCGGGCCGGACCTCCTCGGCCGTGACGGGCGGAACGAAGCCGACGGCTCCGCCCGCGTTGGTGACATCGGCCCAGAGGGCGGTGATGCCGTCGCGCAGGGCGGGGGTGAACGAGGGATCCAGCTCGAAGGTAAGTGCCATAGTGGCAGAGTAACTATTACAGCCCGCATGGCTCAACTCTGTCCGAAACGCGAGAAAGCCCCGGCCGGGGACGGCGGCCGGGGCTTTCGTTCGGTGCGGGGTCGGACAGGACGGGCGTCAGACGCGCATCGGCTGCGGCGACTCGCGCCGGTCCGCCTCGGGACCCGGGTACTCGCGCAGGATCTCGTACCGGGTGTTCCGCTCGACCGGCCGGAAACCGGCGTCGCGGATCAGGTCCAGCAGATCCTCGCGGCCGAGCTTGTTCGGGGTTCCGAAGTCATCGGCATCGTGCGTGATCTTGTACTCGACGACCGAGCCGTCCATGTCGTCCGCGCCGTGCTGCAGCGCGAGCTGGGCGGTCTGCACACCGTGCATCACCCAGAACACCTTGACGTGCGGCACGTTGTCGAAGAGCAGCCGGGAGACCGCGAAGGTCTTCAGCGCCTCGGCGCCGGTCGCCATCGTGGTGCGGGCCTGGAGCTTGTTGCGGACCTTGCCGTCCTTCATGTCCACGAAGTCGTGCTGGTAGCGCAGCGGGATGAAGACCTGGAAGCCGCCGGTCTCGTCCTGCATCTCCCGCAGCCGCAGCACGTGGTCGACGCGGTGACGGGGCTCCTCGATGTGCCCGTACAGCATCGTCGCGGGGGTCTTGAGCCCCTTCTCGTGCGCGAGGCGGTGGATGCGCGACCAGTCCTCCCAGTGGGTGCGGTGGTCGACGATGTGCTGGCGGACCTCCCAGTCGAAGATCTCCGCGCCGCCGCCGGTCAGCGATTCGAGACCGGCCTCGATCAGCTCGTCGAGGATCTCGGAGGCCGAGAGGCCGGAGATCGTCTCGAAGTGGTGGATCTCCGTCGCCGTGAACGCCTTCAGCGCGACGTCCGGGAGGGCTTCCTTCAGCGCGCTGAGCGAGCGCGGGTAGTAGCGCCACGGCAGCGTCGGGTGGAGTCCGTTGACGATGTGCAGCTCGGTGAGGCTCTCGCCCTCCATCGCCTTGGCGAGGCGGACGGCCTCCTCGATGCGCATCGTGTACGCGTCCTTCTCGCCCGGCTTGCGCTGGAACGAGCAGTACGCGCACGAGGCAGTGCACACGTTGGTCATGTTGAGGTGCCGGTTGACGTTGAAGTGCACCACGTCGCCGTTCTTGCGCGTGCGCACCTCGTGCGCCAGCCCGCCCAGCCACGCCAGGTCGTCGGAGGCGTAGAGGGCGATCCCGTCCTCGCGGGTCAGCCGCTCGCCGGCCCGGACCTTCTCCTCCAGCTCGCGCTTGAGTCCCGCGTCCACTAGGGCGCCTCCCATATCTCCGTGTATCAGACTCCGACCAACCGTACGCCTACGCCTCTTCGGGGAGTTCTCCGACCCGGTTCTCCCACTTGGTGGAGAGCACGATCGTCGTACGCGTCCGGGAGACGCCCTTCGTACCGCTGAGGCGGCGGATCGTCTTCTCAAGACCGTCCACGTCGCCGACCCGGACCTTCAGCATGTACGAGTCGTCGCCCGCGATGAACCAGCAGTCCTCGATCTCCGCGAGGTCCTTCAGCCGCCGCGCCACGTCCTCGTGGTCGGCCGCGTCCGAGAGCGAGATCCCGATCAGCGCGGTCACGCCGAGCCCCAGCGACGCGGAGTCGACGGTGGCGCGGTAGCCGGTGATGACCCCGGCGGTTTCCAGCCGGTTGATGCGGTCGGTGACGCTGGGCCCGGAGAGCCCCACGAGCCGTCCCAGCTCGGCGTACGAGGCCCTGCCGTTCTCCCTGAGGGCCTGGATGAGCTGCCTGTCCACCGCGTCCATATGACTGAAACCTTCCATTGTTCAGCAGTACCGCGAGTTTACGTGTAGAATCTAAGGCATGTAGGGCTGAGGCCCTGCAAATCTTCTAGAACATCCAAGAAATGCTTTCGAATCTTCAGGAGTGAACTTCACCGTGTACACGATCGAGATGGCCTACGCCCGGATGCGCGAGCTGCAGGACCTGGCCAACCGCTCGCGTGCCCACCAGCCCGCCGCCGCGCACCGCGTCGACAAGACCCGCACCCCGCGCGCGCACAAGAAGCGCTGACCAGGACCTGACTGAACAGGACCTATCGGTCCTGAGGGTCTCGGGAACCGCCACCGAGCTCTCCTTCCCAACGGCGGTAGAGCCGGTGCGGCACGCCTCCCGCGTCCAGCACCCGCCCCGCGACGAAATCCACCAGATCCTGGATATGCGTCGCACCCGCGTAGAACGCCGGAGAGGCGGGCAGCACGATCGCGCCCGCCTCGTCCAGGGCCACCATCTGCTTCAGCGTCTGGCCGCTCAGCGGAGTCTCGCGCACCGCGACGACGAGCGGGCGGCGCTCCTTGAGCGTCACGCTCGCGGCCCGCTGGAGCAGATCCTTCGACAGACCGAGCGCCACTCCGGCCACACAGGCCGTCGAGGCCGGCACGATGAGCATCCCCTTCGCCGGGTACGACCCGGAGGACGGCCCGGCCGCCAGATCACCGGCGGGCCAATGACGTACGCGCTCCAGCGCCGCGTCCCCCACCGCGAACGCGTCCGGCTTCCCGTCGGCCCCCCGCTCCAGCCAGGCCCGCAGATCCTCCCGCCAGTGCCCGTCCCGGAACGCGATACCGGTCTCGTCCAGCAGCGTGAGCCGCGAGGCCCGGCTCACCACCAGGTCCACGCTCTCGCCCGCCGCCAGCAGCCCGCGCAGAACCGCGGCCGCGAACGGGGTACCCGAAGCACCGGACACCCCGACAATCCAAGGCCGCCGCTGCTGATCAGTCACTGAAGTCCTGGATTCCACACCTGCGAGCCTATCCGGCACGCCCTCGCGCCCGGCACCCGGAACCGGGCGGGCGCCGCAGACGTTCACCGAGTGACGGGCAACCGGGGGCAGGGGCAGACCATGGGCGACTACTGGACCACCGACCGCGCCACGGGCAACGGCACCACCGGCGGTGCGCGGGCCCTGACCGCCGGGCTCCTGATGGCGGGCTGGGTGGCCCTGCTCTGGATCCTCGAAGGGATCGACACCGCCACGGGCAACGCCCTGGACACCTACGGCATCAGCCCGCGCGAGGCGGCGGAGCTGCGGGACGTGGTGCCCGCCGCGTTCCTGCACAGCGGCTGGGAGCACCTGGCCTCCAACAGCGTCCCGCTGCTGGTCCTCGGCTTCATCGCCGCCCTCGCGGGGCTGCGCCGGTTCGCCGCCGTCGTCGTGACGATCATCCTGGTCAGCGGCCTCGGCGTCTGGCTGACCGCCCCGGCGAACACCATCACGCTCGGCGCGTCCGGCGTGGTCTTCGGGCTGCTCGGCTATCTGCTGGTCCGCGGCTTCGTGGACCGCCGCCCCTGGGACGTCCTCATAGGCGTCGGCGTCGCCGTGGTCTACGGCTCACTGCTGTGGGGCGTCCTGCCGACCGACACGAGCGTCAGCTGGCAGGGCCACCTGTTCGGGCTGGCCGGCGGCGTGGCGGCGGCCTTCCTCTTCCGCCGCCCGCGCCGCGCCCCGGACAACCTGGTCACGGTCTGAAGGACCTCACGGCGTCAGGCCGCGCACCAGCAGGTCGAGCAGCGCGCAGGCGAACAGCGCGATGCCGATGAAGCCGTTCACCGAGAAGAACGCCCGGTTCAGCCGGGACAGATCGTGCGGCCGCACCACCCGGTGCTCGTAGACGAACGCCACCGCGACGATCGCCATGCCGATCCAGTAGAAGACCTCGGCGTCCGTGGCAAGACCGAACCACACCAGCAGCCCGGTCGTGACCGTGTGGCACACCCGCGCGCCCCACAGCGCGGCCGGAATCCCGAAGCGCGCCGGAAAGGACAGCACCCCGTGGGCCCGGTCCGCCCGGACGTCCTGGCAGGCGAAGATCAGGTCGAAGCCGCCGATCCAGATCCCCACGGCGAGCCCGAGGATCACCGCGTCCCACGACCAGCTGCCGGTCACCGCGAGCCAGGCGCCGACCGGCCCGATGGCCTGCGCGAGTCCCAGGATGGCGTGCGGGAAGTTCGTGAACCGCTTGCCGTACGGATAGACCACCATCGGCACGACGGCCAGCGGCGCCAGCACCAGGCACAGCGGGTTGAGCAGGGCCGCCGCGCCCAGGAAGACGGCCAGCGCGACGAGCGCGCCGGTCCACGCGGACTTCACCGACACCGCGCCGGTCACCAGCTCACGGCCCGCGGTGCGCGGGTTCCGGGCGTCGATCTCCCGGTCGATGATCCGGTTGGCGGCCATCGCGAACGTCCGCAGCCCCACCATCGCCAGCGTGACGAGCAGCAGCGTGCCCCAATGGATGGTGCCGTCCAGCAGGAACATCGCGGTCAGCGCGGCGATGTACGCGAACGGCAGCGCGAAGACCGAGTGCTCGATCATCACGAGCCGCAGGAAGGCCTTCACCTTGCTGTCCGAGGGCGCGGGCCCGGGAACGGACGCCGCTTCCGCCGTACTGCTCACAGCCCGTATTCCTTCCAGCGACGGTCGACCTTCGCCGCCGTCTCCGGGTCGGAGACGACCATCTCCGGCCATCCGCCGTCCCGGGTGTAGCCCTCGGTGGGCAGCTTCCTCGTGGCGTCGATGCCCGCCTTGCCGCCCCAGAACTGCTGGTACGAGGCGTGGTCCAGGTGGTCGACCGGCCCTTCGGTGACCATGAGGTCGCGGGCGTAGTCGGTGTTGCCGAGCGCCCGCCAGGCGACCTCGTGCAGATCGTGGACGTCGCAGTCGGAGTCGACCACCACAATCAGCTTGGTCAGCGACATCATGTGCGCGCCCCAGATCGCGCTCATCACCTTCTGGGCGTGCTTCGGGTACTTCTTGTCGATCGAGACGATCGCGCAGTTGTGGAAACCGCCCGCCTCGGGGAGGTGGTAGTCCACGATGTCCGGCACGATGATCTTCAGCAGCGGCAGGAAGAAACGTTCCGTGGCCCGGCCCAGCGGCCCGTCCTCGGTCGGCGGGCGGCCCACCACGATGGACTGGAGCAGCGGCCGCTTGCGCATGGTGACGCAGTCGATGGTCAGTGCGGGGAACGGTTCCTGCGGGGTGTAGAAGCCTGTGTGGTCCCCGAACGGCCCCTCGGGGAGCATCTCGCCCGGCTCCAGCCAGCCCTCGATGACGACCTCCGCCTGCGCGGGGACCTGGAGCGGCACGGTCTTGCAGTCGACCATCTCGATCCGCTTGCCCTGGACGAACCCGGCGAAGAGGTACTCGTCGATGTCCCCGGGCAGCGGCGCGGTGGAGGCGTACGTCACGGCGGGCGGGCAGCCGAAGGCGATGGCGACGGGCAGCCGCTCACCGCGCCTCGCCGCGACCTGGTAGTGGTTGGCGCTGTCCTTGTGGATCTGCCAGTGCATCCCGATGGTGCGCTTGTCGTGCCGCTGGAGCCGGTAGAGGCCCAGGTTCCGGACGCCGTTCTCGGGGTGCTTGGTGTGGGTGAGGCCGAGGTTGAAGAAGGAGCCGCCGTCCTCGGGCCAGGTGAACAGCGCGGGCAGCTGGTCCAGGTCGACGTCGTCGCCGGTCAGCACCGTTTCCTGCACCGGCGCGTCGCCGGACTTCACCTTCTTCGGCGGCACGTGCACCATCGAGCCGAGCTTCCCGAAGGCCTCCCGCACCCCGACGAAGCCCTGGGGCAGCTCCGGCTTGACGAGTCCGCCGATCTTGTCGCTGATGTCGCTGTACGACTTCAGTCCGAGGGCCTTCAGGAGGCGCCGGTCGGTACCGAAGACGTTCATGGCCAGGGGCATCGAGGACCCCTTGACGTTCTCGAACAGCAGGGCGGGCCCGCCCGCCTTGTTGACCCGGTCGACGATCTCGCCGACCTCCAGGTGGGGGTCGACCTCGACCTTGACGCGCTTGAGATCACCATCGCGCTCAAGAGCCCGGAGCAGGGAGCGAAGATCGTCGTAAGCCATGCGGTCCAGTTTGTCATCCCCGCCCCCGCGGCCCCGCCGGGGCTCCCCCCGCGCCGCGCGCCGAAACGCCGCCGACCGTCCGCACACCCGCCCCGCGGGTCCGGCTCCGGGCCCCGGTTCCTTCATGCCGAGCCGGTACCCTGGCCGCGACACCGGGCTTCATTTCGCCCGCCGCCGCTTCCTGGGGGACGCACCATGAGAGCCCTGATGTTCATCGTCCCGCTGGCTCTGACGATCTACGCGTTCATCGACTGCCTGAACACCACGGAGGAGGACACCAAGCATCTGCCGAAGGTCGCCTGGGTCTTCATCATCCTGCTGTTCTGGATCGTCGGCCCGGTCGTGTGGCTCGCCGCCGGCAAGAAGCGCCACAACAGGGCCGGAGGCACGGGACCCGCGTCCTGGCAGCGGCGCGGGCGGCAGCAGTGGGTGGCCCCGGACGACAACCCGGACTTCCTCAAGTCGCTCAAGGACGACAAGGACGCCGAGGCCGAAGCCGAGGAGGAGCGGGGCCGCCGCGACGGCGGTACGGCCCCCGACGACAAGACCCCGCCCACGTCCTGACCGGGTATTCCGGCCCGCCGGGGTGATCTTTCCGACCGGCGCGGTGAGCACGTCGTGGGGGTGTCGTCGGCCATCCTCGGAGGGGTAGCAGCAGCGCGGGCCCGCCCGCGCGCCCACCCCTGAGGAGCCCCCCACATGTCCGAGACCCCCGCCGAACTCGTCGCCCGCCTCCGGGCCTCCTTCCGCACCGGCCGCACCAAGGACCTCGCCTGGCGCACGGACCAACTGGAGCGGCTGCGCTCCCTCCTCACCGAGCACGGCGACGATCTCGCGGACGCGCTACGCGCCGATCTCGGCAAGGGCCGCAAGGAGGCGTACCGCACCGAGATCGACTTCACGGTGCGGGAGATCGACCACACGCTGGAGCACCTGGCCGACTGGCTGCGCCCCGAGCCCGCCCCCGTACCGCCGCACCTCGCCCCCACGGGCGCCGAGGCCCGTTCCGTGCTGGAGCCGCTCGGCGTCGTCCTGGTCATCGCGCCGTGGAACTACCCGGTGCAACTGCTGCTCGCCCCGGTCGTCGGCGCGCTCGCGGCGGGGAACTGCGTGGTGGCCAAGCCCAGCGAGCTGGCGCCCGCGACCTCCGCCGCCGTGGCCCGGCTGCTGCCGCGGTATCTGGACCCCGAGGCGGTCGCGGTCGTCGAGGGCGCGGTCGAGGAGACGACGGCCCTGCTGGAGCAGCGCTTCGACCACATCTTCTACACCGGCAACGGCACGGTGGGCCGGATCGTGATGGCCGCCGCCGCGAAGCATCTGACGCCCGTCACCCTGGAGTTGGGCGGCAAGTCCCCGGCCTTCGTCGACCGGGGCACGGACCTGGCGGCGGTGGCCGCCCGGCTGGTCGCGGGGAAGTTCCTCAACGCCGGGCAAACCTGTGTGGCCCCCGACTACGTCCTGACCGACCCGGAGACCGCGCCGGCCCTCGCGGACGCGCTGGCGGGCGCGGTGGAGAAGCGGTTCGGCGCGGACCCGGCGGACCACCCCGAGTACGGGCGGATCGTGAACGAGCGTCACTTCGACCGGCTGACCGGGCTGCTGGACTCCGGGCGGACGGTGGCGGGAGGCGTCCACGACCGGGCGACGAAGTACATCGCCCCGACCGTGCTGGCCGACGTCGCCCCGGACGCGCCGGTGATGGGCGAGGAGATCTTCGGACCGATCCTGCCGCTGATCACGGTGGACGGCCTGGACGCGGCGATCGGCTTCATCAACGACCGGGACAAGCCGCTGGCGCTGTACGCGTTCACCGACTCCGACACCGTACGGGAGCGGCTGCTGGCGGAGACGTCCTCGGGGGCGGTCGGCATCGGCCTGCCGCTGGCCCATCTCACCGTCTCGGACCTGCCGTTCGGCGGGGTCGGCGAGAGCGGCATGGGCAGCTACCACGGCCCGTACTCCCTGGAGACGTTCAGCCACCGCAAGGCGGTCCTGGACACCCCGCTGGGCTGACGCGGCACATGCGGCGGCCCCGGACGGTTGTCCGCCCGGGGCCGCCGTGGTGGTGTGCCGGCTCAGACCCCCGCGTAGGAGTGCAGGCCGGAGACGAAGATGTTCACGCCGTAGTAGTTGAACAGCCAGCAGGCGAACGCGACGAGCGCCAGGTAGGCGGCCTTGCGGCCCTTCCAGCCGGCGGTGGCGCGGGCGTGCAGATAGGCGGCGTAGGCGACCCAGGTGATGAAGGACCAGACCTCCTTGGGGTCCCAGCCCCAGTACCGGCCCCAGGCGTCGCCCGCCCAGATCGCGCCGGCGATGATCGTGAACGTCCACAGCGGGAAGACGGCCGCGTTGATCCGGTACGAGAACTTGTCCAGCGAGGACGCCGAGGGCAGCCGCTCCATGACCGAGCTGGCGAACTTCCCGGGCGTGCCGCCGGAGGCGAGCTTGCTCTCGTAGCTGTCGCGGAAGAGGTAGAGGACCGTGCCGACCGCGCCGAGGTAGAAGACGGCGCCGCAGATGATCGCGGTCGAGACGTGGATCCACAGCCAGTACGAGTGCAGCGCGGGCACCAGCTGGTCACTGTCGGTGTAGAGCGTCGTGACCGCGATGCCAAGGTCCAGCAGGACGGTGGTGACCAGCGGGAGGCCGATCCAGCGGACGTTCTTCTTCAGTGCGAGCAGCACCAGGTAGGAGCCGACCGCCACCGTCGAGAAGGTGATGGAGAACTCGTACATGTTGGCCCAGGGGGCCCGCTGCACCGACAGGGCGCGGGTGGCGACGCCGCCGGCCTCGACGAGGAACGCCACCACGGTCAGCGAGACCGCGATCCGGCCCCACAGGTCGCCCTTGAACGTGCCGCCGGCCGCACCCGGGCCGTCGGGCACGTCACGCGTACCGGTGGCGGAACGGGTGATGACCTCGGGCCGGTCCAGCACGGCCGTGCCACCGGCACGCGCCTTCCCCCCGGTGGCGGCGGAGGCGGCGGCGCCCGCTCCGGAGGCGGACAGCGCGGCGGCGGTGCGGCCGACCTTGCTGCGGCTGCCGAGCACCCACTCCGCGATGTGAGCGAAGAAGGCCAGGGTGTAGACGGCCATCGACGAATAGATCAGCACATTGCTGGTGTTCGCCAGGCTCTCGTTGGTTGCGGCGGCGAGATTCACTTCTCAGCCCCTTCGGCAGGTGCTTCGGCAGGATGTACGGGCCGGCTCCCGGCCTCGTTCGTGGCATCGGTCGTGGCGCCGGTCGTGCCGGGCCCGTCCGGCGTGTCCGGTTTCTCCGGCGTGTCCGGGGCCTCCGCGGCGGCGGGGGCGACGGGCGCCGTGGTGACCAGAGCGGCCGACAGGTCGCCCAGTTCCTCGGGGAGCCTCGCGGACTCGCTGCGGCCCAGGCCCGCCATCTCCACGACCGTGACGCCGTCGGCGCCCCGGACCGCCCGCACCCACACGCGGCGGCGCTGGATGAACAGCGAGCCGGCTAGGCCGGCGATGGCGGCGACGGCTCCGCCGAGCGCCCAGCCGTTGCCCGGCTGCTGCGAGATCTGGAAGCTGGCCCACTCCTCGACCCCGTCGAAGGTGATGGATCCGGCGCCGTCGGGCAGGTCCAGCTTCTCGCCCGGCATCATCATCTTCTTGAGGAGCTCGCCGTCCTCGCCCTTGAACTCCTTCATCTTGGACGTGTCGAGCTGGTAGACGTTCTGCGCCAGCCCGGAGTCGACGCCCAGGGAGCCCTGGTAGGCGCTGAGCGCCAGCACGGGGAAGTCCAGGGCGGGGAACTGCGAGAACATCTGGCCCTTGCCCTCGCCGGCGAACGTCGGCACGAAGAAGGCCTTGAAGCCCAGCTGGGTCTTCTTGCCGTTCTTGTCCTTGTAGCCGTCCATCACCTTGATGGCGCCGGACGAGGTGATGTTGTTGTCGATCGGCAGCAGCGGGACCGCGGACCGCGAGACGACCTTCCCCTTGCCGTCCCGGACGGTGACGACGGGCGCGTAGCCGTGGGCGATCAGATAGACCTTGGTGCCGTCCACGACGAGCGGCTCGTTGACCTTGATGACGCCCCTGCGCTCCGCGCCCTCGGCCCCCTCGGTGTACGTCACCCGGGCCTCGAAGGTCCGCGGGGTGCCGCGCTGCGGGCCGCTCTTCTCGTACGTACCGACGAAGTCGTCGAGCACGAAGCTGAACGGCGCCAGCGAGTCGGAGTCGTAGAGCGAACCCGACTTGAAGTCGTCGTACTGGGTGAGCGTGTTGGAGAAGCCGTCGCCCTCGACGATCAGCTTGCCGCCCTCGGACTTGAAGAGCTGCCCGGAGGCGAAGGCCACCAGCATCACGATCAGGGCGATGTGGAAGGCCAGGTTCCCGGCCTCGCGGAGGTAGCCCTTCTCGGCGGCGACCGCGTCGCCCACCACGTGCGTCCGGAAGCGCCGCTTGCGCAGGACGGCGAGGGCCGCCTCACGGACCTCCTCGGGCTCGGCCCCGGTGCGCCAGGTGGTGTACGCGGGCAGCCGGGTCAGCCGTTTCGGCGCGCCCGGCGGGCGGCTGCGCAGCTGGCCCACGAACTGGCCGGTGCGCGGCACGATGCAGCCGATGAGCGAGACGAACAGCAGGATGTAGATCGCGGAGAACCACACCGAGCTGTAGACGTCGAAGAGCTGGAGCTTCTCGTAGATCGGGGTGAGGGTGGTGTGCTGGTCCTTGAAGGCCTGCACCTTCATGTCGTCGACGCTGGTCTGCGGGATCAGCGACCCCGGGATGGCCCCGAGGGAGAGCAGGAAGAGCAGGATCAGCGCCACCCGCATCGAGGTGAGCTGACGCCAGAACCAGCGCGCCCAGCCGATCACGCTCATCGCGGGTACGCCCGCCCCGGTGTCGGGGCGTTCCTCGCGCGGCGCGGTGGAGAGCCGTTCGCCCGCCGCGCCGTGGGCGGAGCCCTGGTCGCGCTCGGCCTCGCGCTGCCGCGTCTCCGTGCTGTTCGACTTGCTCATGAACTCAGATCCCTACAACGAAGCCGGTGGTCCAGCTCTGCATGTGCTGCATGAACGTGGCCCACACGCCGGTCAGCAGCAGGATCCCGGTCACGATCATCATGCCGCCGCCGATCCGCATCACCCACGCGTAGTGGCGCTTGACCCAGTCGAACGCGCCGAGCGCCTTGCGGAAGGCGACCGCGGCGAGGATGAACGGGACACCGAGACCGAGACAGTACGCGACGGTCAGTATCGCGCCGCGTCCGGCGGTGCCCTCGGTGAACGCCAGCGTGCTCACGGCCGCGAAGGTCGGCCCCATGCAGGGGGTCCAGCCGATCCCGAAGAGCGCGCCCAGCACCGGTGCGCCGGCCAGCCCGGTCACCGGCCGCTTGTGGAACCGGAACTCGCGCATCGTCACCCCCGGCAGGAGCCCCATGAAGAAGATCCCCATGAGGATCATCAGGACGCCGAGGATCTTGTTGAGCACCCCGGCGTGCGACTGGAGCTCCTGGCCGAAGTAGCCGAAGAGGGCCCCGCCGGAGACGAACACGGCGGTGAAGCCGAGCACGAAGAGGGCGGCCCCCGTGACGACCCGGCCCCGGCGCGCGTCGGCGAGGTCGGTACCGCTGACCCCGGTGACGTAGCTCAGATAGCCGGGCACGAGGGGGAGCACGCACGGGGAGAAGAACGAGATGAGGCCGGCCAGCAGGGCGATCGGCAGGGACACCAGGAGGGTCCCGGTCATGACGGTCTCGTTGTACGCGGCCAGCGTGACGGCCTCGTGGTGGGCGGCGAGCGGGATCACTGGATCACTTCTCCGCGATGATCGGGTCGATCATCTTGCGCAACTCGTCCGCGTCGAGCGCCTGGAGCGTGCGGGCCGCGATCTTCCCGTCCCGGTCGATGACCACGGTGGACGGGATGGCCTGCGGGTTCAGGGTGCCCTTGGGGAAGCGGAGGATGAGCTTGCCGATCGGGTCGTAGAAGCTCGGGTACTCGACCCCGTAGTCCTTCTCGAAGTTGATCGCCTTGTCCCGCTCGGGGTCCCGGGTGTTTATGCCGACGAACCGGACGCCCTGGTCCGCCGTCTCCTCGGAGACCTGCGCGAAGTACTTCGCCTCCAGTCGGCAGGGGCCGCACCAGGAGCCCCAGACGTTGAGCACGACGACGTTGCCCTTGTAGTCGGCGAGGTCGAGCGGCTTGCCGTCCAGACCCTCGCCGTCGAGCTTCGGCGCCGCCACCCGGTCGCCCTTCGCGACGGTGGAGATGCCCCCGCTGCCGGCGACGAAGTTGGTGTTGCCGCCGCCTCCGGCCTTACTGCCCCCGCCGCACGCGGACAGCGTCAGGGCACCGGCCACAGCGGTGGCGGCGAGCAGGGTGAAGCGGCGTCGGGACGCGCGGCCAAAGCTCATGTGAAAAGTTTCGCATGGCAGATTCCGGGCTTCCCCGCGCCCCCCTCGGTGCCCGTAAAGCCCCTTGTCAAGCCTGTTTAAAGAAGGAGTTCCAGCCGCCGGCGGGCGCCTGTCCGACGTCCAGCGTCCGGAGCTTGGCGAGCACGGCGGGATCCTGAACGTCGAGCCAGTCGACGTACTGCCGGAACGAGACGAGACGCACGTCGTCCTTGTCCGCCACCTTCTTGATCACTTCTTCCACGGCGTCCATATAGATACCGCCGTTCCACTCCTCGAAGTGGTTGCCGATGTAGAACGGCGCGCGATTCGACTCGTACGCGCGCTGGAAACCGGCGAGATACGCGCCGGTCGCCTGGGTGCGCCAGCCCGGATAACGCGAGGGCATGCCCTTCGTCGAATTCTGCGACTGATTGGCGAGGATGTTGTAGTCCATCGAGAGCACCTCGAAGGAGTGCCCGGGGAACGGCATCGCCTGCAGCGGCAGATCCCAGACGCCGCCGCGCTTCACGGGCCAGGTCTGACGGCCGCCCGGCGAGCTGGCGTCGTAGCGCCAGCCCAGTTTGCTCGCGGTCGGCAGGAGATTGTCCTGACCGAGCAGGCAGGGTGTGCGGCCGCCGATCAGTTCCTTGCGATAGTCGAACGGAAGCGGATCCTCGTTCTCCCAGCCGGTGTTCGTCCGCCATTCCGTGACGAAGGACACAGCCTGATTGATCTCGCTGTGCCATTGCGCGGGCGTCCAGCGCTCGACGGATCCGGAACCACCGCAGAAATGCCCGTTGAAGTGGGTGCCGATCTCATGGCCGTCCAGCCACGCCTGGCGCACGTACTTCAGTGTGTCCTTGACGTGATCGTCGGTGAGATAGCCGATGTCGGAGGCGCCGCGGGGGTTGTTCGGCGGACGGTAGAGGGATTTCTTCGACTCGGGCAGCAGATAGATGCCGGAGAGGAAGAACGTCATGGCCGCGTCGTGCTCCTTGGCCAGTTCGAGAAAGCGCGGGAAGAGCCCGTTGCCGACCTCGCCCGCACCGTCCCAGGAAAAGATCACGAACTGCGGCGGCTTCTGGCCGGGTTCGAGCGGGACGGGCGCCTGCGGCTGGTTGGGCTGTTTGCCGGTGTCGGCGGTCGAGCCGTCACCGATCAGCCGGACCTTGTTCTTCGGCGCGCCGTTTCCGCTGCCGCTGCCGCTGTTGCCGGTGTCGCCTTTGCCGCCCTGGCCGGACCCTCCGTCGCCGGAGGAGCCCGAGGCGCCACAGCCGGCGAGGCCGATCGCGGCTGCGGCGCCGAGCCCCGCCCCGAGCAGGCCCCTTCGATTGATGTCGCGCATACCGTCCCCATCTGCGGTCGTTTTATCTCAATCTCATACAAACTGCTGAAGGGTTAGATGGGGCGCGTAACACGTCGGTTCCGTGCATTTGGGGACTTTCTTTACGCTTTACCTTGCAGCCCGACCGACCGTCCGCCCGGCCCGGGCGCGACGTCCGTACGGCGCTCGCACGCGCTTACGAGCAGCCCTGATGGGGGACGCGGGAGTGGCCCTTCGCAGTTCTGCGGTCGGCCGACGGATCACCGACCGGTTTCGGGGTCACCGATCGGCGCCGACGGATCGGCTTCCCTGGATCGTCGAACTCATGCGCGGGTGGCTTCGAACTGCCGGGCGAGCCGGGCTGTCCGGGGGCCGGTGACCGGCCCGGGGGGGGCGGCGTCTTCCGCACGGGCCGCGTCACTCAGCGGCCGGCCTCACCGGGGTGGCGCGCTCAGCCGGTCTCCGGTCGGGCGTGGTCGTGTGTGTGGGGGGTGGGGTAGGTGGTGCGGAAAAGGGGACGGGACCGCCCGCCGCGGTGCGCGGCAGCCGGTCCCGTACGTCCCGTGGCGTGGCGTCGGACTACGCGCCGAACGCCTTGGACTGTCCCTTCGCGGCCTTCCCCTTCACCGGCTTGGCCCCGGCCAGCAGGTGCACGGGCACCAGGTCGCGGGCCGGCTCCGAGTAGCCGACCGAGACGATCCGGTCGCCCCGGTAGGTGAAGCTCGTCAGCGAGGCCAGCGTGCACTGCCGCTTGCGCGGGTCGTGCCACAGGCGGCGGCGCTCGACGAAGGAGCGCAGGATCCAGATCGGCAGCTGATGGCTGACGCAGACCGCCTCGTGGCCGCGCGCCGCGTCCCGGGCGGCGTCGAGCGCGCCCATCATCCGGACGACCTGCTCGATGTACGGCTCACCCCAGGACGGCTTGAACGGATTGGTGAGGTGCTTCCAGTTGTCCGGCTTGCGCAGCGCGCCGTCGCCGACGCCGAAGGTCTTGCCCTCGAAGACGTTGGCCGCCTCGATCAGCCGGGCGTCGGTGGCGAGGTTGAGGCCGTGCGCCTTGGCGACGGGGGCGGCCGTCTCCTGGGCGCGCTCCAGCGGGGAGGCCACGACATGGGTGATGTCGCGGTTCTCCAGATGCTCGGCGACCCGGTCGGCCATCTTCCGGCCCAGGTCGGAGAGGTGGTAGCCGGCACGGCGCCCGTAGAGCACGCCGTCCGGGTTGTGCACCTCACCGTGCCGGACCACGTGCACCACGGTCAGCTGCTCGTCGCGGTCGGCGCTCTCGCGGTCCGTGCTCTTCCCGCTCATGCGGTGGCCTCCGCCGCGGCACGGGCGGCGGCGGGCAGGGCGGCGGCGATGCGCTCGACCGCCCGCTCGTCGTGGGCCGTGGAGACGAACCAGGACTCGAACGCCGAGGGCGGCAGGTAGACGCCCCGCTCCAGCATCGCGTGGAAGAACGCGGTGAAGCGGAAGACGTCCTGCTTCTTGGCGTCGTCGTAGTCCCGGACGGGCTCGTCCGTGAAGAAGACGGAGAACATGTTGCTCGCGGCGGACACGGTGTGCGCGACGCCCTCCTTGGTGAGCGCGTCGCCCACCAGGGAGCGCAGCTCGGCGGAGACCGCGTCGATCTTCGCGTACGCCGCGTCGTCCAGCAGCCGCAGCTGGGCGAGCCCGGCGGCGGTGGCGACCGGGTTCCCGGAGAGGGTGCCCGCCTGGTAGACCGGGCCGGCCGGGGCCAGGTGCGCCATCACGTCGCCGCGACCGCCGAAGGCCGCTGCGGGGAAGCCGCCGCCCATCACCTTGCCGAAGGTCATCAGGTCGGGCCGGACGCCGTCGACGCCGTACCAGCCGGCCTTCGACGTACGGAAGCCCGTCATGACCTCGTCGGAGATGTACAGCGCGCCGTTCGCCGCGCACAGCTCCTTGAGGCCGGCGTTGAAGCCGTCCGCCGGCGGGACGACGCCCATGTTGCCGGGCGAGGCCTCGGTGATCACGCAGGCGATCTCGCCCGGGTGCGCGGCGAAGGCGGCGCGCACCGCGTCCAGGTCGTTGTACGGCAGCACGACGGTGTCCCCGGCCGTGGCGCCCGTGACTCCCGGGGTGTCGGGCAGCCCGAAGGTGGCCACGCCCGACCCGGCGGCGGCCAGCAGCGCGTCCACGTGCCCGTGGTAGCAGCCGGCGAACTTCACGATCTTGGCCCGGCCCGTGAAACCGCGGGCCAGCCGGATCGCCGACATCGTCGCCTCGGTGCCGGAGGAGACCAGGCGCACCTGCTCGACGGGCTCGATCCGCGCCACGATCTCCTCGGCGAGCGCGACCTCGCCCTCACCCGGCGTACCGAAGGAGGTGCCCCGGGAGACCGCCTCCTGGACGGCGGCGATGACCTCGGGGTGAGAGTGGCCGAGAATCATCGGCCCCCACGAGCAGACGAGGTCGACGTACTCACGGCCGTCGGCGTCGGTGAGGTACGGACCGGTGCCGGACACCATGAACCGGGGCGTACCGCCCACAGCCTGGAAGGCACGCACGGGAGAGTTCACGCCGCCGGGCGTCACGACGGACGCCCGGTCGAACAGCGACTGCGAAACTGGGGCTTCGTATGAATACGCCACTTTGGTCCTGATCTGCGATTCGGGTATCGGGAGGCCGGGCCGGGAAATCACTGACAATCTCGGCCACCGGTGAGCAGGGAGCGCGCTCCCCTCGTATCACGAAAGAGCGTCAGCCCCCTCGCGTCTGCGAAACTGGGGCGTCATAGGGAAAGCTCACACATGCCATGGTGTCAGAGGCACGGACGGTCTTGCGGGCAGGTGTTTCACCGCACGCCCGCGGGGGAGGTCACTGACACGATGATCGGGTTGCGCGGCGGGGGCTGTGTCTCCTAAGAAGTAGTCGGGTGGATGAGATATGCATCGCGGTGGCGGAGTGGGCGAGGGGACCGACGACCTGGGGCCCGAGCCTGCCCGGCGAGGGCGGCACCGGCGCAGGGCCGAGCGTGCTCAGAGCAGGGGCGCGGACAGCACGCCGCCCCCCGGGACCAGGAGCGGGGGCGGGATGGGGGTGACGTACAAGTACTTCGGCGCCCCGGACGGGGCCACCGCGGCACGCGTGCCCATCTCGATGCGCCCGGAGGAGCTCGGCGGTGACGAGCTGGGCATGGGCGGCATGTTCACCAAGATCAAGCCGGAGACCGTGGCCGCCATGGTCCTGACCGGGATCCAGGGCATACCCCTGCACAAGGTCCCCCCGCTCGAACTGGTCGTCCTCCACCCCGACTACGCCGTGGTCAAGCTGCCGATGACCGTCGTCGACCCGCTGCGCGGCGTCGGCGAGGAGTCGGTCGGCGCGGCGGCCTTCATCTGGTCCACGGTCCCCGACCGCGGCGGCCCGCGCGACGCCTTCAACGTCTACCAGCTGCTCCACGAGTGGCAGGACTTCTCCCACCGGCTGCACGACGCGGGGCACCAGGCGTACTGCCTGGTCTGGCCCTGACCCGGGGACGAGCGGAGTTCGAGCGGCCTCGTGCTCCGAACCCGGCTGCGCGCGGCGAGGTGGTGCGGTGCCCGCAGCCGGCCGGTTCGAGCCAAATGTGGTGAGGATTTGGCCGACAGCCGGTCTTCAGCCGACCCGCCGGGCACGCCGATGCACAGGACACCCGACCATCTGGAGGTCCGCCGTGGGCGACGTTCTGCTGGCCCTGTCCATCCCCGTGCTCGTCTTCGGCGGCGGCATCTACGCGGCCTGCGACTGCTGGTGGCGCCGTAGGCATCCGGCGCCCCCGTCCCCGTACACCCATCGGGCGGCCCGGCTCGCGGAGCAGGAGATGCTGCTCCTGGCCGAGGAGATCGTCGACGACGCGCACGCCGCCCTCGGCCCCCTCTACGACGCCCCGCGCCCCGCCGGACCGCCCCTGGGCAGCCTCAGCCCCCGGTCGTCCCGGGCTTCCCGGCCGTCCCGCCCGGACGCCACCCCGGATCGCGCCCCGTCACCGCCAGCAGCCGCTCGAAAGCGGTAGCCCCCTCCCCCACCGGGAACGGCTCACCGAACACCTTCATCTCCCGGGCCTGCGGAGCCATCGCCGCGAACCCCGGCCCCAGTTCGTCGAGCACGCGCTCCTCCGGCACGAAGTCCGCGCCCGTCGCCCGCGCCAGGTCCCAGGCGTGCACCGTCAGATCGCCGAGCACCATGAGACCCACCGTCCGGGCCGGCAGCCCCATCTGCCCGGTCGTGCCCTCCTCGACGCCCGGCACGCTCCACGCCTCCACCAGCCGGGCGGTCTCGTCACCGAACCTGCCCCGCCAGTCGCCCGCCACGAACTGCGGCTCCTGGCCGAAATCCACCTCCTCGCGGGCCGCGAGGGCCTGGAAGTTCACGACCACCTGGAACAGGTGGTTCACCAGCGCCCGTACGTCGTACTCGGCACAGGGCGTACCACCGCCCAGCTGCCCGTCGTCGATCCCCCGCACGACGGGCAGGGCCCGGTCCGCGGCGGCTTCCAGCAGTTCACCGATCGTCTGTGTCATGCCTCCACCCTGCGCCCGCACACCGCCGACGTCTTGAAGAAACACGACAGGCGTGCGGCGGACGCGGGACCAGGGCCTTTCGTTCGGATCGGGCCGGACCCCGCGAGCCCGTCCCGATCCGAACGCAAGGCCCTAAAATCGGGTCATGGCCGCCGGACCTCGCCGCGACACCCGGGGCATCGTCGACGCCCCGGACCTGTTCACACACGTGCGCTTCCGCCGCCGGGAGCCGGCCGCGGGGCTGCGCCCGTATCTGGAGCACTACTGGCTGATCGACTGGGACCTCACCGAGCCGTACGCCGCCCATGTGGTCCCGCACCCGTCGGTGAACCTGGTCTTCCAGCGGTACGAGGCCGGGGACGGCCCCCGGGAGCGGTCCGGGTACGCCGAGGTCGCGGGCGTCGACCCCGGGCTCTTCGCCCGGAAGCTGGCCGGGCGCGGCCGGGTCTGCGGGGTGCAGTTCCGGCCCGGCGGGTTCCGCCCGTTCGCACCCGGACGCCCGGTGTCCGCATGGACGAGGCTGCGGTCCGACGCGACCGGGGCGCTGCGGCTGCCGCCGCCCGTCCGGGGTGTCCTGGACCCGGACGACGAGGACGCGCGGGTCGCGGCGCTGGACGCCTTCCTGCTGGCCCTGGAGCCCCGCCCCGATCCGCAGGCGACGCTGGCGATGGCCGTCGTCGACCGGGTGCGCACGGACCGCACGGTGCTGCGGGTCGACCGGCTCGCCCGGGACGCCGGGCTCTCCGCCCGCTCCCTGCAACGGCTCTTCTCCGCGTACGTCGGCGTCGGCCCCAAGTGGGTCATCCTCCGCTACCGCATCCACGAGGCGCTGGAACGCGCCGGATCCGACCCGGCCGTCGACTGGGCGCGGCTCGCGGCGGACCTGGGCTACAGCGACCAGGCCCATCTGGTGCGGGACTTCACCGCGACCGTCGGCGTGCCCCCGACGGCGTTCGCCCCGCGTTGACGGCGGCCGGGCGCGGCTCCGCACGCACATCCACCCGCGCACCCGCACGCCCGTCCGGTCCGCGCACGCCCCGCCAAATCCCTGGCAGCCCGTCCCGCCCCGGTGGCATCCTGGCCGGGTGAACGGACCCGAGATCACCCTCGAAGTAGCCCCTGAACTGCGGCTCTTCGTCCCGCACGACCGTCGCGGCGGGCCCACGCCCCTCGTCACGGACGGCTCCTCGACCCTCGGCCATGTCGTCGAGTCCCTCGGCGTCCCGCTCACCGAGGCCGGAACGCTCCTGGTGAACGGCGCCCCGGTGGCCCGCTCGCATGTGCCCGGCCCCGGCGAACACGTCGACGTACGCGCCGTGGAACGCCCCCAGCAGGTCCCCGGCGCCCCCCTGCGCTTCCTCCTCGACGTCCATCTCGGGACGCTGGCCCGCCGCTTGCGGCTCCTGGGCGTCGACGCGGCGTACGAGAGCGAGGACATCGGCGACCCCGCCCTGGCCACCCTCTCCGCACGGGAGCGGCGCGTCCTGCTCTCCCGGGACCGCGGGCTGCTGCGCCGCCGCGAGATCTGGTCGGGCGCGTACGTCTACAGCGACCGCCCCGCGGAGCAGCTCCGCGACGTCCTCGGCCGCTTCGCCCCGGCCCTGGCCCCGTGGACCCGCTGCACCGCGTGCAACGGCACGCTGGCAGGGGCCGCGAAGGACTCCGTGAGCGGACTCCTCGAACACGGCACCCAGGAGGCGTACGACGTGTTCGCCCAGTGCACGGAGTGCTCCCGGGTGTACTGGCGCGGCGCCCATCACGGCCACCTGGAGACGATCGTGTCCGAGGCGATGGCCGAATTCGGGGGCGCGCCGGCCTAGGTCGTGTCCGCAAAGTCTCGTCTGGCCCGCGGCGTCTGGCACGCACTCTCGCGGCGTTGCCGAAATGCCCGAGTAGCTCCGCTACTAGGA
>NZ_JBIVUV010000024.1:0-146327 GCF_044768525.1 Streptomyces sp. NPDC091287 | reverse complement strand
AACCAGTGATCGGTCGCCGAGAACAGCCGCACCACGTTCCGGTGCGAAACCACCACACCCTTCGGCCGGCCCGTGGAACCCGAGGTGTGGATGACATATGCGGGTGCGACCGGCAGCAGCGGGGAAAGCCGGTCGGCATCGGTGAGATCCGCACCGGACAGACCCGCAACATGCTCGGCGGTCCCCGGATCGTCGATGACCACACACTCCACGTCACCGGGCAGCACCGCCCCCGACTGCCGGTCGGTGACCGCCAGAACAAGATCCGCGTCGGCGACGGTGTAGGCGATGCGGTCGGCCGGATACGTCGGGTCGATCGGCACATACGCCGCCCCCGTCTTCACCACCGCCAGCAACGCCACCACCAGCCCGACCGAACGCGGCAGCACCACACCCACGAACCCGCCGGGACCCGCACCCCCCTCCACCAACCGCCTCGCCAGAGCATTCGCCCGCTCGTTCAGCTCCCCGTACGTCAACGACTCCACGCCCAGCGAAAGAGCACGAGCCCCCGGCGCAACAGCAACACGAGCCTCGAACAACGCCGGCAACGTGGCACCACCACCATCACCACCACCGGCATCACCGTTCCACTCCACCAGCACCTGACGGCGCTCGGTCGGTGTGGCGGTGTCCAGGCGTCCGACGGGCACGTCGGGGTCGGCGGTGCCCAGGGACTTCAGGAGTGCGGCCAGCCTCTCGCAGTGCCGGTCGAGCTCGGCCCCGGTGTACAGCTCGGGGCTGGCGTTGAACTCCAGGCGCAGTCCGCCGTCGTCGGCCCTGGTGTCGGCGACGAGGGTCAGGTCGTCGTCGTGGCCGATGGCGAGGTTCTGCACGGTGCCTTGGGCGCCGCCGAAGTCGAGGCTGTAGTCGAACATGATGATGTTGACGCGGGGGCCGACGAGGCGCTTGCCGTCCACGAGTCCGCCGGTGTCGCGGCGCAGGTCCTCGTAGCGGTAGCTCTGGTGGCGCAGGGCTCCGTGCATCTGCTGCGATGTGTGGTGCAGCAGTTCACCGACGGTGGTGCCGGGGCGGACGGTCAGCCGCAGCGGTACGACGTTGGAGACCATGCCGGGCACCTGTCCGGCCGGGCCGTCGGGGCGGGCCGAAACGGGCAGGGCGAGGACGACGTCGGCGCGTCCTGTGACCCGGTGCAGATAGAGGGCCTGGGCGGCGACGACGACGGTCGGCCAGGCGGTGCGGGACTCGCGGGCGCCGGCGCGGATCGCCTCGACGTCGTCGGGGCCGAGTGTGGCGACGGAGCGCAGCAGCGGGGAGTTCGGGTAGCGGGTGGGCTGTTCGGCGAAGCCGAGTGCCTCGGGGCGGTCGGCCAACTCCTGTGCCCAGTAGGTGCGGTCGCGTTGGAAGTCGTCCGATTCCCGGTAGGCGGCGTCGGCGGCGACGAGGTCGGCCAGGCGGTGTCCCGGGTCGGCGGGGACCGGCTCGCCCTTGGCTGTCGCGGCGTAGACCGCGGCGACGCGGCGGGCGACGATGCCGGTGCTCAGTCCGTCGAGGGCGATGTGGTGGTGGCGCTGGTACCAGACGTGCAGGGTGTCGGAGAGGGTGAAGAGGGCGAAGGTGAAGAGGCGTCCCGTGGCGAGGTCGACGGGGCGGGCGAGGTCGTCGTCGATCCACCGGCGCACGGTGGTCTCGGGGTCGGGCTCGTGGGAGACGTCGAGGGCGTGGAAGGGCCAGTGGGGGTCGTCGACGACGGTCTGGTAGGGGCCGTCGGCGTCCTGTCCGAAGCGCAGGCGCAGTGACTCGGTCTCGTTGACGACCGTGCGCAGGGCCGCCTCGAACAGTGCCGCGTCGACCGGCCCTTCGATGTCCACCCGCTCCGCCAGGCCGAAGAGCGGGTTGGCGGGATCTCCCTGGACCGCGTACCAGATTCCCTGCTGTCCGGCGGTCAGGCGGAAACGAACACCCTCTGGGTCAGACATGCACTCTCTCCACACTCGATCGGTCAACCGGAACGGAAAACTGCCCGGATGGCATACTGCTCCGCTGTATTTCGGGGCGACAACGGCAGTCCAAAGAATTGAGTTCCGCCATCGAAGAATTGGAATTCGTTCTTGACGGCCGCTGCGTATTCCCTGGTCGGGCCCGGGGCGGCGAACGCCCCCGGGCCCGGTGTGCCGGAGGTTCCGGGGGCGTGGTCGCGGTGCGGTGCGGGCGGGGTCAGCCGGCGGCCAGGCCCTGATCGTCGGGCGTGAAGCTCATCGGCAGGGACGACATGCCCCGCATCAGGTTGGAGTGGATCCGGTGCGGCTCCCCGGTGAGTTCGAAGCCCTTGCTGAAGCTGCGCAGGGCGTCGAGCATCTCCTTCACCTCGACCCTGGCCAGATAGGCGCCGATGCAGAAGTGCGGGCCGTAGCCGAAGGTGATGTGCTTGTTGGGGGTGCGGCCGAGGTCGAGGGTCTGGGGGTTGTCGAAGACCGTGTCGTCCCGGTTGGCGGAGGTGTTCCAGAGGGTGACGATGTCGCCCTCCTTGATCTGCTTGCCGTGGAGCTCGAAGTCGGTCGTGGCGTGGCGGCCGAAGTTCATCGCGGGTGTCGCCCAGCGCAGGATCTCCTCGGTGGCCGTCTCCAGGTCCACCTCGCCCTCCTTCATGCGGCGCCACTGCTCGGGCTCCCGGCTCAGTGTGTAGAGCGCGTCGACCATGGAGAGCCTGCTGGTCTCGTCGCCGCCCAGGATCAGGCTGTAGCAGTTGAAGACGATGTCCTGGTCGGTCAGCGGCACGCCCTCGATCTCGCTCTGGGTGAGCGTGGTGATCACGTCGTCCTGCGGCCTGGCACGCCGCTCGGCCACCAGGTCGCTGAAGTACAGCAGGATCTCGTTGCGCGCCAGGAACGCTTCCTCGGGCGCCTGGTCGGCGTCGTCCGAGCTGAGGCAGGACTTGGTGAGGGGCAGCAGGTGCCCGTGGTCCTCGACGGGGACGCCGATCAGCCCTCCGACGGTGGTCAGCGGGATCACCGATGCCACCTCGTCCGCGAAGTCGCCGGTGCCGCGGCGGACCGCGTCGCCCACCAGTTGGCGGGAGTTCACCCTGATCAGCTCCGCGACCTTGGCCAGGGCGCGCGGCGAGAACGCCTTGAGCATCACGTTGCGCAGGTTCTTGTGGCGGCGCCCGTCGGTCACGGCGAGCATCTGGCCCGCGGCGGAGTCGCCGCCCGCGAGGAGCGTCACCAGGACGTTGCCCTTCTCCGATGTGAGCCGCTTGTTGTCGCGGTACAGGGCCTGGACGTCGGCGTACCTGCTGATCACCCAGAATCCGGGCCGGCCCGGGGCTTCGGGGTGCCAGTGCACGGGGTTGTCGGCGCGCAGTCCGCGCCAGTACGCCTCCATGTCGTTTTCCAGATAGGTTTTCGGGTCGACCAGATCGAGGACCGCGGCTCCGTCCGGTGTGCTTTCCGGCTTTTCGGTCGTCTGCACGCTCATCTCTCCACCGTTTCTCACTTGATTTCCCGGAGCTTTTCGTTGAGGACGCGGCTGATTTCGGCGGCGGGGCCCGCCTGCATCATGTGCGGGTGGCTGCACTGGATCACCCGGTGCTCGATCCGGCCCTCGACGAAGGGCCGCCACCGCTCGGCGCGTTCGGCGAGCTGCGACGAGGTCAGCGACGTGTCGTCGTTGGCCACCAGGACGAGCAGGTCGCCCCGGTAGCGGGCGGGCTCGTAACGCTCGAACAGGCGCCGGTTGTTGGCGAACGCCGTGGCCAGTGCGGCGATGTTGTCCTCCCCGAGGCTGGCCAGGACGCTCTGCCGCTCGCGCAGCATGGCGATGACGTCGGCGTGGGCCAGCGGCTCGTCGCCGAGTTCGTCCACGTCGTAGCCGACGTGGTCGAGCATCATCCGCAGCGCGTCCTGTTCGTCGGGCGTCTTGTCGGGCAGTTGCTGGGTCCCGTCCAGCGGGTACTCGTCGAGGTTGACGAGCAGGGCCACTTCCTCGCCCTGCTCCTGGAGCAGCGTCGCCATCGCGTGGATGGCCTGCCCGCCGAAGGACCAGCCGAGCAGGACGTAGGGCCCCTGGGGCTGGACCCGGCGGATCTGCTCGACGTAGAGGGCCGCCAGTTCCTCCATGGTCGAAGGGGTCGTGCCCGAACCGTTGATCCCGGCTGCCTGGAGGCCGTAGATGGGGTGTTCGGGGTCCACGTGGCGCAGCAGGGCGGAGTAGTTCCAGCTCAGGCCGCCCGCCGCGTGCACGCAGAACAGGGGGGTGCGGTCGCCGTCGGGGCGCAGTGGGAGGAGGATCTCCAGTGCGTCCCTGTCCTCGTCGCCGCCGAGCCTGCCGGCGAGTTCCGCGACGGTGGGCGAGCCCAGGACCGTGCGGATGCTGAGCTTCGTGCCGAAGAGCGACCTGATCCGGTTGGCGAGGCTCATCGACATGATGCTGTCGCCCCCGAGGTCGAAGAAGCTGTCGTGGATGCCGACGACGTCGAGCCCGAGTACTTCGCGGAAGAGGCCGCAGAGGATCTCTTCCTGCGGGGTGCGCGGTCCGCTCCACTGCCTGGGGTTGTAGTCGGGGGCGGGCAGCGCCTTGCGGTCGGCTTTGCCGTTGGCGTTGAGCGGGATCCTCTGAAGTGTCATGAACGCGGCCGGGACCATGTAGTCGGGTAGGGCGGCGGCGAGCCGTTCGCGGACGGCCGCCGTGTCCAGTTCGCCGCCCCCTGCGGGCACCAGGTAGGCGACCAGGCGCCGGCTCTCGCCGTCGTCGCCCCGCTGGAGGACCACGGCCTGGCCGACGGTGGGGTCGGTGCTGAGCATCGCCTCGATCTCGCCGAGCTCCACGCGGTAGCCGCGCACCTTCACCTGCTCGTCGACGCGGCCCAGGTAGTCCAGGCTGCCTGCGGTGCTCCAGCGGGCCAGGTCACCGGTGCGGTAGAGGCGCGAGCCCGGGGCGCCGAACGGGTTCGCCAGGAACCGGGACGCCGTCAGGCCGGGCCTGCCGAGGTAGCCGCGGGCCAGCTGGCCGCCGCCGATGTACAGCTCGCCCGTGCTGCCGACGGGTGCGGGCCGCAGCTGTGCGTCCAGGACGTACAGCTGGGTGTTGGGCGTGGGCCTGCCGATCGGTACGGCGCCCTTGGGTGTGGGGTCGCCGGGTTCCAGGCGGTGGACGGCGCAGCCGACGGTGGCTTCGGTCGGGCCGTATTCGTTGATCACGGTGGCGTCGGGGTGGGCGGCGCGCCACGGGGCGAGGGTCTCGCCGAGCAGCTGCTCGCCGCCGATGACCAGTTCGCGGCTGGGTGAGATGTCCGTGTCCGAGCCGATGAGCAGCGGCAGGTGGGAGGGGGTGGCCTTGAGGAACGGCGGCCGCAGTCGCTGCTGTGCGGGCTGTTCCAGCTCGGCGATGTGGACGCAGCCTCCGCTGACCAGCGGGCCGAACAGCGAGGTCACCGCCATGTCGAAGGAGGCGGGTGAGTGCATCAGGGCCCGCTCGACCAGCGAGGGGTAGGCGCGGGCCGCGTAGTCGATGTACTGGGCGAACGAGCGGTGTTCGACGACGACGCCCTTGGGGCGGCCTGTGGATCCTGATGTGTAGATGACGTACGCCGGGCTCTGGGCGTGCGGGCGGGGGCCGTTGCCCGCCGCTGCCGTGTCCTGTGTGCCGGCTTCGGTGCGGTCCTGGTCCAGGAGGCGGACGGGGGCCGCGGTCGGGGGCAGGTGCGGTGCGATGTCCGAGCGGGTCAGTACGAGTACGGGCTTCGCGTCGGCGAGTACGTATTCCAGGCGCTCGCGGGGGTCGGTCGGGTCGACGGGCAGATAGCCGCCGCCCGCCTTGAGCACCGCGAGGGCCGCGGTGACGAGGTCGGCGGAGCGCGGCAGGGCCAGTGCCACCAGCCGTTCGGGGCCCACGCCCTGCCCGGTCAGTTCGGCGGCGAGCCGTTCGGCTGCCGCGTCCAGTGCGGCGTAGCTGATCTCCTCGCCGTTGCCGAGGCGCAGCGCGGGGGCTTGGGGGGTGCGGGCGGCCTGGTCCGCGAAGCGCTCGTGGACCAGGGTCTGCGGGGCGGGCGCGGCCGAGTCGTTGAACTCGGTGAGCAGGGTGTGGCGTTCGTCGGCGGAGAGCAGGTCCACGCGGTGGATCTGCTGTTCGGGTGCGTCGAGCAGGGCCCTGATGGCCCGGACGACCCGGTTGCCGACGGACTCGACGAACGGCTGCTCGAAGAGGTCGGTGCGGTAGCTGAAGCGCAGCCGCAGGGTGCGGCCCGGCATGGCCACCAGGCTGATCGGGTAGTGGTTGCCGTCCGTGCCGTAGCCGCCGACGATGCGCAGCCCGTCCTGGTCCGCGGCGCCGCCCGGTGTGCTGCCGCTCTCCACGGGGAAGTTCTCGGTGACGACGATGGTGTCGAAGAGTTCGTCGGACTCGACCAGGCGCAGGATGTCCTGCAGCCCCAGGTAGTGGTAGTCCATCACCGAGGTCTGCCAGTGCTGGACCTTCGCCAGGAGGGTGGTCCAGGTGTCGTCGGCCGCGACGGTGACGCGGGCGGGGACGGTGTTGATGAACAGGCCGACCATGGTCTCCACGCCGGGGATGTCGGCGGGCCGCCCGGAGACGGTCGCGCCGAACACCACGTCGCTGCGGCCCGTGAGCCCGCCGAGCACCACGCCCCAGACCGCCTGGATGGCGGTGTTGAGGGTGATGCCGTGGCGCCGCACCAGTGCGGTCAGCTCGGCGACGGTCTCCTCGGGGAGTTCGATGAGGAGGTCGCCGGGGACGTCCAAGCCGCCGCTGCCGGCGTCGGGTGCGACGAGGGTGGCGCTGTCCGTCCCGGCCAGCACGGTGCGCCAGGCCTCGCGCGCCGCCTGCTTGTCCTGCTGGCCGAGCCACTCCAGGTAGTCGCGGTAGGGGGTGAGTTCGGGCAGGGCGGACTCGTCGCCCCCCGCCTCGTACAGTGCGAACAGTTCGCGCACCAGGAGCGGGCCCGACCAGCCGTCGAGCAGCAGGTGGTGATGGGTCATCAGGAGGCGGACGATGCTGTCGCCCATGCGGATCAGGGTGAAGCGCAGCAGCGGCGGCTTTTCGGGGTCGAAGCGCAGCAGCCGGTCCTCGTCCATGAGGGTGTCCAGCCTGGTGGCCCGCTGCGCTTCGGGCAGGTGTGTGAAGTCCAGCTCGGTCCAGGGCAGTTCGATGTCGCCGACGACTACCTGGACGGGGCGGCTGAGGCCCTGCTGGAGGAAGCCGGCGCGCAGGTTGGCGTGACGGCGCAGCAGGGCGGCGGCCGCGGCGCGCAGCCGGTCCGTGTGGAGTTCGCCCGCGATGTCGATGCCGAGTTGCACGGTGTAGATGTCCGGCTCGTCCTCGTCGAGGTGGGTGTGGAAGAGCAGGCCCTCCTGCATCGGGGTGAGCGGCAGGACGTCCTCGAGGGGCGCCGTCGCGGCGGACTCGACGGCGTCGATCTCCTGCTGGGTCAGCGGGAGAAGCGTCAGGTCGGACGGGCTGTAGCCGCCCGCGTCCGGCTGCTCGACGTGGTCGACCAGTGCGGTGAGCGAGCTGACCCAGATCTCGCCCAGCTCGCGGATCTCCACCTCGCCGAACAGCTCGCCCGCCCAGGTCACGTCGATGATCAGCCGGGGCCCTTCGGGCAGGTCCTGGGTCATGACGTTGAAGTCGATGGCGTGGGCCATCGGCCGGTCCGGGTCCACGCCGCCCTCGGGGTCGAATCCCTCGGGTGCGGGTCCCCAGTCGGCGGGGGTCGTGGCGGTGGTGCCCGCGGCCGCTCCGGGGAACCGGCCCAGGTAGTTGAAGCTGACCTGGGGGTCGGGGAGTTGGGCGAGCGCGGAGGCCGTCTGCGGGTTGAGGTAGCGCAGCAGCCCGTAGCCCATGCCCTTGTCGGGCAGGGCGCGCAGCTGCTCCTTGATCCGTTTGAGTACGTCGCCGACGACTGGGCCGCCCGCCTTGAAGTGGGCCCAGTCGTAGGTGCCGGGGTCCAGGCGCACGGGGAAGAGGCTGGTGAACCAGCCGACGGTGCGGGAGAGGTCCACGTCGTCGTGGAGCTCTTCGCGGCCGTGGCCCTCCATGTTGACCAGGACGGGGCCTTCGCCCCGGCCGTGCTCGGCGCGCCAGTGTCCGACGGCCACCGCGAACGCGCTGAGCAGCACGTCGTTCATCCGGGCGTGGAACGCGGCGGGCACGGTGGTGAGCAGTGCCGATGTCTGCTCGGTGGGCAGGTCGAGGACCACGCGCCTGGTGGTCGCGGTGATGTCGCGCCTGGGGTCGAGCGGCCGGTCGCAGAGCGAGGGTCCGGGGTCGGTGAGGGTGTTGAGCCAGTACGGGAGTTCCTCGACGCGCTCGGGCTGCTGGGCCTCTTCGGTGAGCAGCTGGGCCCACTCGCGGAACGAGGTGCCGACGGAGTCCAGGGCGGCCGGTGCCCGGTCGGGCTGTGCGGCCCATGCCTGCTGGAGGTCGGGCAGCAGGATGCGCCAGGACACCCCGTCCACGACCAGGTGGTGGATGGTGAGCAGCAGCCGTCCCGAGGCTTCGGGGCCCGCGTCGAACCAGACGGCCTGGACCATGGCCCCGGCCTCCGGGTCGAGCCGGTCCCAGGCGCCCTGGGTCTCCTGGGCCAGTTTGGCCCTGACCTCTTCGGGGTCGAGTCCGGTCAGGTCGACGCGGTGCAGGCAGTCGGCGGCCCTGACCGTGCCGGGCTCGGGGACCTGAAGGTTCCAGACGACGCCGCCGGTGCGGTGCAGCTTCATGCGCAGTGCGTCGTGGTGGTCGAGCAGGGTCTGCAGTGCCGCTTGAAGGCGCTGCGCGCCGACGTCGCGGGGGACGACGAGCATGTTGGTCTGGCTGAACCGCTCGGCCCTGCCGCCCCGTTCGCGCATCCAGTGGATGATCGGCGTCAGCGGGAGTGTGCCGACTCCCGCCGGGGCGGGGGCTGTGGCCGCGGCCGCGGCTGTGGCCGCGGTGTCCTGCGGCTCGGTGTCGGGGGCGGGTGCGGTGGCCTTGGCGAGCCCGGCCACCGTCTTGTGCTCGAAGACGTCGCGCGGGGTGAGCTTGATGCCCAGGTTGCGGGCCTTGCGGACCAGCTGGATCGACATGATGCTGTCGCCGCCGGTGTCGAAGAAGCTGTCGTGGATGCCGACGTTCTTAAGGCCGAGGATCTCCGCGAACAGACCGCACAGCAGCTCTTCGTGCGGGGTGCGCGGTCCTTCGGTCCCGGTGGCCGGGCCGTAGCCGGGCTCCGGCAGCGCCTTGCGGTCGGTCTTGCCGTTCGGGGTGAGCGGCAGGGCGTCCAGGACGACCACGGCCGCGGGGACCATGTGGTCGGGCAGGGCGACGGCGAGCAGGGTCCGCAGGTCGGCGCCCTTGAGCGGGGCCGCGCCCTCCTTGGCCACGGCGTAGGCGACCAGGCGCTGGTCGCCGGGGCGGTCCTCGCGGATGAGCACCTCGGCCTGGGCGACGTCGGGGCGGCCCAGCAGCACCGAGCGGATCTCGCCCAGTTCGATGCGGAAGCCGTGCAGCTTGACCTGCTCGTCGGCGCGGCCCTTGAACTGGAGCACGCCGTCGTGGGTCCACCGGGCGATGTCACCGGTGCGGTACATGCGGCTGCCGGGCGCGCCGAACGGGTCGGCGACGAAGCGCTCCGCGCTGAGGCCGGGGCGGCCCAGGTAGCCGCGGGCCAGCCCCGCTCCGGTGATGTAGAGGTCGCCGGTGGCGCCGGGCGGGACTTGGCGCAGCGACGCGTCCAGGACGTACACCCGGGTGTTGGGTATCGGGGTGCCGATGGGCGGCTCGACGACTCCGGCCAGCGGTGCGCTGATGGTGGCGCACACGGTGGTCTCGGTGGGGCCGTAGGCGTTCACCATGCGGCGGCCGGCCGACCAGCGGCCCGCGATCTCCGCGGGTGTGGCCTCTCCCGCGACGAGCAGGGTGATGCCGGCGGGGACCTCGTCGTCGGCGAGCACGGCGAGCGCGGCGGGCGGGATGGTCGCCTGGGTGACGCGCTGCTCGGTGAGGAGCGCGGCGAGGGGGGCGCCGGGGTCGAGCCTGTGCTGGGGTGCCGTCACCAGGGTCGAGCCGGAGAGCAGCGCCTTGCACAGTTCGGCGAAGGCCGCGTCGAAGCTCGGGGAGGCGAACTGCAGGACGCGGCTGCCCGGGCCCAGGCCCAGGGTCTCGGTATAGCCGGTGAGCAGGGAGGCGAAGCCGGTGTGCGGGACGACGACACCCTTGGGCCTGCCGGTGGAGCCCGATGTGTAGATGAGGTACGCCGGGTTGCGGGGGTCGAGTTCACCGGTGGGCGCGGTGGCGGGCGCCCGGTCGATGCGGGCGGCGGTGGCCTCGTCGTCGATGAGGAGCACGGTGGTGCCGGCCGCGGGCGGCAGGGTGGCGGCGATCTCGCGGGTGGTGACCAGCACGCCGGGGCGTGCGTCGCCGAGCATGTACGCGATGCGCTCGGCCGGGTAGGCGGGGTCGAGGGGGAGGTAGGCCGCGCCCGCCTTGTGCACGGCGAGGACCGCGGCGGGCCAGTGGGCGGAGCGGGGCAGGGCGAGGGCGACGAACCGCTCGGGTGCGGCGCCCTCTTCGCGCAGGACGTGGGCGATGCGGTTGGCCCTGCGGTCGAGTTCGGTGAAGGTCAGCTCGGTGCCCTCGTGGGCGACCGCGGGGTCGTGGGGCGCTTGGGCGACGCGGCGGGCGAACAGCTCGGGGAAGGTCGCCTGCGGGATGTCGCGGGCGGTGTCGTTGGCCGCGGTGAGCAGGGCGCGCTCGTGTGCCGAGAGCAGGTCGATGTCGGTGACCCGCAGGTCGGGGTCGGCGGCGACGCGCTCCAGGAGGTGCAGCAGCCGGGCGAAGAGGTTCTCGACGGTCGCGCGGTCGAACAGGTCGAGCCGGAAGTCGATCAGTGCCCACAGGCCCTGGGGGGTGCCGTCGGCCGCGGTCCGCTCGTTGATGGTGAACGCCAGGTCGAACTGGGTGGCGTTGACCGGTACGGGGTAGGCGGCGGCGTCGATGCCGGGGATGCCGAGCGAGGTGTCGCCCGCGGCCGCGGCCTCGACGTTCTGGACGTTGAGCCAGATCTGGAACAGCGGGTGCCAGGAGAGCGAGCGCTCGGGGTTGAGCAGCTCGACCAGCCGCTCGAAGGGCACTTCCTGGTTGGCGTACGCGGCGAGGTTGAACTCCCTCACCCTGCGCAGAAGTTCGCGGAAGGTCGGGTCGCCCGATGTGTCGGTGCGCAGGACCAGCGTATTGGCGAAGAAGCCGACCATGCCCTCGATTGCCTGGTCGTTGCGTCCGGCGATCGGGGAGCCGAGCGGGATGTCGTCGCCCGCGCCCAGCGAGGTCAGCAGTGAGGCGAGTCCGGCCTGGAGCACCATGAAGAGGCTGGTCTCGGTCTTGCGGGCGACGGCGGTCAGCGCCTGGTGCAGCTCAGCCGGTACGTCCAGGGTGACGGTCTCGGCGGCGTAGTCGGCCTCGGGCGGGCGCGGCCGGTCGGTGGGCAGCTGCAGGACCTCGGGGCCGCCGGACAGACGCTGCTGCCAGAAGTCGAGCTGCTTGCTGAGGAGGCTCTCGGGGTCGCTCTCCTCGCCGAGCACCTCGTAGTTCCACAGCGTGTAGTCGGCGTACTGGGCGGGCAGCGGCTCCCAGACCGGTTCCCTGCCCTCGGTCCTGGCCCGGTAGGCCGACGTCAGGTCGGTGCCGAGCGGGGCCACCGACCAGCCGTCGCCCGCGACGTGGTGCAGCAGGATGAGCAGCAGGTGGTCGTCGGGGGCGACGCGCAGCAGCGAGACCCGCAGCGGCGTCTGGGTGGACAGGTCGAAGTCGCGGGCCGCCTGTTCGGCGACGGCCGCTTGCAGGTCCTGTTCGGCGACGTCGGTGACGACGAGTTCGGCAGCGCCCTCCTCGGGGGAGAGAATGAGCTGCTGGGCCACGCCGTCGGTCTCCAGGAAGACGGTGCGCAGCACTTCGTGCCGGGCCGATACGTCGCGTACGGCGGCGCGCAGGGCCTGCTCGTCGAGCTTGCCCTTGAGCCGCAGGCCGAGGCTGATGTTGTGGGCGGCCGCGCCGGTCTCGAACCGGTTGAGGAACCACAGGCGGCGCTGGGCGTAGGAGAGCGGGATGCGCTCGGGGCGCACTGCGGGCCGCACCGGGGGCCTGGCGTCGTCGGCGCCGCGCAGCAGGGCCGCGAGCTGCGCCACGGTGGGTGCCTCCCACAGCAGGCGCAGCGGGAGTTCGACGTCGAAGGCGGTGCGGGTGCGGCTGACGAGCCGGGTGGCGTGCAGGGAGTGGCCGCCGAGCTCGAAGAAGTCGTCGTGGATGCCGACCTTGGGCAGGCCGAGGGTCTCCGCGAACAGGCCGCTGAGGATCTCCTCCTGCGGGGTGCGGGGAGCGGCGCCGGCGGTGGGCAGTGTGCCGAAGTCCGGTGCGGGCAGCGCCTTGCGGTCGGTCTTGCCGTTGGGCGTCAGGGGCAGCTCGCCCAGGGCGACGAACGCCGAGGGCACCATGTATTCGGGGAGCCTGGCGGCGATGGCCTCGCGCAGGGCGGGCACGGTGACCGTGGCTCCGGGGGCCGCGACGGTGTACGCCACCAGGCGCTGCTCGCCCGCCTCGTCCTGGCGGGCCACGACGGCCGCCTGGGCGACCTGGGGCAGGGCGCACAGGACGGTCTCGATCTCGCCCAGTTCGATGCGGAAGCCGCGCACCTTGACCTGGTCGTCGGTGCGGCCCGCGAACTGAAGGTCGCCCTCGTGCGTCCAGCGCGCGACGTCGCCCGTGCGGTACATGCGGGAGCCCGGCGCCCCGAAGGGGCCGGCGACGAACCGCTCGGCGGTGAGGTCGGGGCGGCCGAAGTAGCCGCGTGCGAGGCCTTCGCCCGCGATGTACAGGTCGCCGGGGACCCCGGGCGGCACCGGGGAGAGGCCCGCGTCCAGGACGTACACCTGGGTGTTGGCGATGGGCTTGCCGATGGCCGGGGCGCCTTCGACCTGGCCGATGCGGGCCGCCGTGGACCAGATGGTCGTCTCGGTGGGGCCGTAGAGATTGGTCACTTCGGGTGCGAGGGAGGTGAGTTGGCCGGCGAGCCCGGCGGGCAGCGCCTCGCCGCCCGCGAGGACGCGCAGGTTCTTGAGCGCCTCGGGATGCTGGGCGACGAGCGCCTGCCAGAGGGTGGGGGTGGCCTGCATGAGCGTGGTGCCGGTGGCCGCGATGAGGCCGGCCAGGCGCGGGATGTCGATGACCTCCTCGCGGGTGGCCAGGACGACGGCGGCGCCGGAGACCAGCGGGACGTACAGCTCCAGGCCCGCGATGTCGAAGGCGATGGTGGTCACGGCGGCCAGCCGGTCGGCCGGGCGCAGCGCGAACCGCTCGCGCATGTCCTGGACGAAGTTGGCGAGGTTGTCCCGGGTGACGACGACGCCCTTGGGGCGGCCGGTCGAGCCCGATGTGTAGATCGTGTACGCGGGGTGGTCGCCGGGGTAGGACACGGCGTCCAGGGGTGCGCCGGGCAGGGCGGCCAGCCGGTCGCGTACGGCGGGGTCGTCGAGCAGCAGCCGCTCGACGCGTGCGGTGGCGGGCACCGAGTCCACGGTGGAGTCGCTCACCAGGACGGCGGGTGATGCGTCGGAGACGATGAACTCCAGGCGCTCCGCGGGGTATTGGGGGTCGAGCGGGATGTAGGAGCCGCCGGTCCTGCCGACGCCGATGAGGGTCGCAACCAGGTCGGCGCCGCGCGGCAGGGCGACCGCGACGCGGACTTCGGGGCCGACGCCGAGCTCGCCGAGCAGGCGTGCGATGCGGTTGGCGCGGGCGTCGAGCTCGCCGTAGGTCAGCGGACCGTCGCCGGTGACCAGGGCGGTGGCCGCGGGGTCGGCGGCGACGGCCGCCGCGAACAGTTCGGGCACCGAGGTGGCGGGGGCCGGGGCCGCGGTGTCGTTCCAGTCGGTGAGCACGGTCCGCAGCTGCCCGGGGGTGAGCGCCCTGGTGCGGGCGACCGGGAGCGAGGGGTCGGCCTCGATCTGTTCCAGCACGTGCAGGAAGGTGTCGAGGAGCTCCTGGGCGCGGTCCCGGTCGTAGCGGTCGGGGCGGTAGCCCAGGCGCAGTCGCAGGGTGCGGCCCGGGGTCGGGAACAGCGTGAGGGGGTAGTGCGTGGCGTCCTGTCCGGTGACGTCGGTGATCCGGATGCCGCCGGTCTCCTCGGTCATGCCGTCGGAGTCCAGCGGGTAGTTCTCGAAGACGACCAGGGTGTCGAAGAGTTCGCCGGTGACCTTCGTCGGCTCCTGCACGGCGGAGAGCGGCAGGTGATGGTGGTCCAGGAGCGCCGCCTGCTGGTCCTGGACCGCGGTCAGCAGCTGGGTCCAGGAAGCGCCGTGGTCGATCCGTACGCGGACGGGGAGGGTGTTGATGAACAGGCCGACCATGGACTCGATGCCCTCGATGTCCGCGGGGCGGCCGGAGACGGTCGCGCCGAACACCACGTCGCTGCGGCCGGTCAGCCTGCCCAGCAGTACGCCCCAGGCGCTCTGCACCACGGTGTTGAGGGTGACGCCGGTGCGGCGGGCGAGGTCGCCCAGGCGGCGGGTGAGGTCCTCGGACGCCTCCCCGACCAGGTCCTGCGGTGGGACCGCTGCGCCCTGCACGGCGTCCGGCACCAGCAGCGTCGCCGATTCGACGCCGTCCAGTGCGCGGCGCCAGGCCTCGGCGGCCGCGTCCTTGTCCTGCTTGCCGAGCCAGGCGAGGTAGTTGCGGTAGGGAGTGACGGGCGGCAGCGAGGTGTCCTCGCCGCCCGCCCGGTAGTGCTGGAACAGCTCCTGCATGACCAGCGGCGAGGACCACCCGTCGAGCAGGACGTGGTGTGCGGTGAGCAGCAGCCAGAACGCGTCGGGGGCGACCCGGATCGCGGCCAGGCGCAGCAGCGGCGGGTTGGCCATGTCGAAGCGCTCAGCGCGGTCCCGCGCCGCGTACTGCTTCACTCCCGCCAGCTGCTCCTGGGCGGGCAGGTCGCTGAAGTCCCTTTCGGTCAGGGGCAGTTCGATGTCACGCAGGATCACCTGCATCGGGTCGCCGTTCTTGCGCCTGCGGAACCCCGCGCGCAGGCTCGCGTGCCTGCGCATGAGCGTGGCCGCAGCGGTGCGCAGGGCGGTCAGGTCGATGGGGCCCTCGATGCGGACGGCCAGCTGCACCGTATAGACGTCCAGGGCGTCCTCGGAGAACTGTGCGTGGAAGAGAAGCCCTTCCTGAAGCGGCGACAACGGCAGAAGGTCCTCGATGCGTGACTGCTTCACTGCACATGCTCCCTGGGCTTTTTCGAGGTGCGGTTGGGGTCTGGCCTGCCTGGCTGCCGGACGGCTCGGGCCACGTCGGGCACGTGGGCGAAGAGGATTCGGTGGTGCGTTCGACGGTAGCTTCAGTGCGAGCCGGTGAAGGCCGCAGATAAACAACTCGGAATTGGGGCGGGCGCGGGGGCGGCGGCGGGGGCGCCCCCGCCGCCGCCGCCCTCTTGGCCGCTCAGTTGTCGAGTTCGCCGGCGAGCTCGTCCAGCTCCTCCTGGCTGACGTCGAGGAGATCCATGTCCGAGGGCGTGTAGCGGACCCCCTCCGGTGTGCTCGCGTGCAGGGCCATTGCCTGAAGCACCCGGACCCAGGTGTCGGCGAGGTCGCGTACCACCGTCTCCTCGAGCAGGGCCGCGGGCCACTGCCAGAGCACCTGGAGCCGGGGGCCTTCGGGGCCGTCCTGGGCGGAGGAGGTGACCTCGAGCGCGTGGGCGACCGGCATGCCGGGGTCCTCGCCGCCGACGGCCCCCGCCTCGGGTGCCAGCGCCCAGTCGGCCGCTTGGGGTGCGGCCGTCGTGTCGAAGCGGCCGAGGTAGTTGAAGCCGATCTGCGGTTCGGCCAGGCCGCTCAGCGAGGGCGCGGTGTCCGGGTTGAGGTGGCGCAGCAGCCCGTATCCGATGCCGTTGTCGGGCACCGCGCGCAGCTGCTCCTTGATCCGGGTGAGGATGTCGCCGACGGCGTCGCCGCCCTGCCACACCTCGCCCCAGGCGATCCGGCCCGGGTCCAGCAGCACCGGGTAGAGGCTGGTGAACCAGCCGACGGTGCGGGAGAGTTCGCAGTGCTCGGTGATCTCCTCGCGGCCGTGTCCCTCCAGTGCGACGAGCAGGTCCTGTCCGCTTTGGCCGTGCCGGCGCCTGCGCCAGTCGGCGACGGCGAGGGTCAGGCCGGTCAGGAGCACGTCGTTGGCGTTCGCGTTGAATGCCGCGGGCAGCCGGGTGAGCAGGGCGGTGGTGGTGTCGGGCGGCAGTTCCATGCTGATCGAGCCGAGGGTCGCGCTGAGGTCCCTGGCCGGGTCGGGGGTGAGTTCGGCCAGGGGTGCGGGGGCGCCTGCGAGCCGCCGCTGCCAGCCGGAGAGCTCGGCGACTCGCTCGGGGCGCGCCGCCTCCTGGGTCAGCGACTGCGACCAGCGGCGCAGGGAGTTGCCGACCGGCTCGAGCGCCGGGGTCCGCCCGGCGTGCACGGCTTCCCAGGCCACCGCGAGGTCGGGCAGCAGGATGCGCCAGGAGACGCCGTCGACGACGAGGTGGTGCACGCAGAAGAGCAGCCTGCCGCGCTCGCCGGGCCCGGCGTCGAACCAGACGAACTGCACCATGGTGCCCTCGTCGGGGGCGAGCCGGCCGATCGCGGCGTCGGCTTCCTGCGCGTACCTGGCGCGGCGCTCCTGTTCGTCGAGTCCGACGACGTCGACCCGGCGGATGACCTTCTGGGCCGGTACGGCGCCGCGCTCGGGCACGGCCAGCGTCCAGTCGTCGTCGGTGCGCCGGAGCGTTGCGCGCAGGGCGTCGTGGTGGTCGAGCAGGGTCTGTACGGTGCGGACGAGCCGGTCTTGGTCGAGTGCCGCGGGCGCCTGGAGGAACATCGACTGGTTGAACCGGTCGACGGGCCCGCCGCGTTCGCGCAGCCACCGCACGATCGGGGTCGCGGGGACCTCGCCGATGCCCGCGTCGGGGGCCTCGGCCCTGGTCTGGGGGGTGGGGGTCGCGATGAGGGCGAGGGCGGCCGCGCTCTGGTGGCGGAAGACGTCCTTGGGGGTGAGGAGGAGGCCTGCCGTGCGGGCCCTGGCGACGACCTGGATGGAGACGATGCTGTCGCCGCCGAGGTGGAAGAAGTTGTCGTCGACGCCGACCTCGGGCAGTCCGAGGACCTCGGCGAAGATCTCGCAGAGCACCTTCTCCGGCTCGGTCACCGGCTCCCGGGTCGAGAGGGCCTGGCTGAAGTCGGGTGCGGGCAGGGCCCGTTCGTCGAGTTTTCCGTTGACGGTCCTGGGCAGGGCGGGCAGCGTCACGAACGCGGCGGGGACCATGTAGTCGGGCAGTGCCCGTGCCGCGTGCTCGCGCAGCGCCGCGACGTCGGCCCCCGATGGGCCGGTCACCAGGTAGGCGACGAGCTGTTTGCGGCCGGGGGTTTCCTCCCTGACGCGGACCGCGGCCTGGGCGACCTCGTCCCTGGCGAGCAGGCAGGCCTCGATCTCGCCGAGTTCGATGCGGAAGCCGCGGATCTTGACCTGGGCGTCGGCGCGGCCGACGTAGCGCAGGTCGCCGTCGCTCCCCCAGCGGACCAGGTCGCCGGTGCGGTACAGGCGTGCGCCTGCGGGGCCGAACGGGTCGGCGACGAAGCGCTGGGAGGTCAGGGCCGGCCGGCCCAGGTAGCCGCGCGCCAGGCTGGGGCCGCCGACGTACAGCTCGCCCGCGACGCCCGGCGGGACCGGGCGCAGCGCCGCGTCCAGGACGTACACCCTGCTGTTGGAGACGGGGCCGCCGATGGGGGTTGCGTCCGCTTCGGTGAGCGGGGAGCTCATGGTGGCGCAGACGGTGGTCTCGGTGGGCCCGTAGGCGTTGAACATGCGGCGCCCGGGGGCGAACCTGCTGACCAGTTCGGGCGCGCACGCCTCACCGGCGACGATGAGCGTCATGCCGTGGGGCAGCGCGTCGTCGGGGAGGGCGGAGAGCACGATCGGCGGGATCGTGGCGTGGGTGATCCGGTGCTCGGCCAGCAGGGTGGCGAGGCCTTCTCCGGGGGCGAGTTGCTCGGCGGGCGCGGCGATCAGCTCGGCGCCGGAGAGCAGGCCCATGCACAGCTCCCAGAACGCGGCGTCGAAGCTGGACGAGGCGAACTGCAGCACCCGGCTGCCGGGGCCCGCCCCGAACCGTTCGCGGTGGGTCTCAAGGAGGCTGGCGACACCCCGGTGGGTGACCACGACTCCCTTGGGGCGCCCGGTGGAGCCCGAGGTGTAGATGACGTAGGCGGGGTGGTCGGGCGACAAAGGGCCGGCCGGCTCGTCCGGGTTGAGGAACGGGCAGCCCGAGGCCTCTTCGGTGTCGAGGTTCTCGGTGTCCAGGAGCACCCTGGGCACGTCGCTGACCGGCAGCCCGCCGGCGAGGTGGCTGACGGTCAGCAGCAGGTCGGGTGAGCTGTCCTGGAGCATGTGGGAGATCCGGTCGCCCGGGTAGTCGGGATCGACGGGCAGATAGGCGCCGCCCGCCCGCATCACGGCGAGCAGCGAGACGATCAGATCGGTCGAGCGGGGCATCGACACCGCCACGATTGACTCGGCCCCGATGCCCCGCGCGGTCAGCAGCCGGGCGACGCGGGCGACGCGCGCGTCGAGTTCGGCGTAGCTGAGCGCCTGTTCGCCGAAGCGGAGGGCGGGCGCGTTTGGTGTGCTGGTGACCCACCGGTCGAAGAGCTCGGGGACGGTGGCCGGTGCCACCTCGCGCGGCGCCTCGTGCCAGGTGTGGAGCAGCTTGTCCCGCTCGCCGGGCAGCAGTACGTCGAGCCGGTCGACGGGGCGGTCCGGGTCGTTGGCGGCCTGGCCGAGTATCTGGACCAGCCTGCGGACCAGCAGTTCGACGGTGTCGCGTTCGAACAGGTCGGAGCTGTAGGAGACCAGTCCCTCGATGCCGGCGGGGGCGCCGTGGGGCCCGTGGTTCTCGGCGAGGCTGAAGGAGAGGTCGAACTTGGCGACCTCGAAGCCGAGGTCCTGGGTCCGTGCCGTCACTCCGGCCAGGTCGAGCTCGGCCCTGTCGTTGTTCTCGAGGGTCAGCATCACCTGGAACAGCGGGTTCCTGGCAAGGGACCGCTCGGGGTTGACCAGCTCGACCAGCCGCTCGAACGGCAGGTCCTGGTTGGCGTACGCGGACAGGTCGCTCTCGCGCACCCGGTCGAGCAGCTCGGTGAAGGTGGGCGAGCCCGAGACGTCCGTGCGCAGGACCAGGGTGTTGACGAAGAACCCGACGAGGTCGTCGAGCGCGTCGTCGGTGCGGCCCGCGATGGCCGTGCCGATCGGGATGTCGTCGCCCGCTCCGAGTCTGCTCAGCAGGGTGGCCAGCGCCGCCTGCACGGCCATGAACAGGCTCGCGCGGCGTTCGCCCGACAGGTCGAGCAGCCGGCGGTGCACGTCGGCGTCCAGGGTGATCGGCACGGTGGAGCCGCGGTAGCTGGGGGTCGGCGGGCGCTGGTGGTCGTGCGGCAGCACCAGTTCGTCGGGGGCGCCGGCGAGGGTGTCCCGCCAGAACGCGGCCTGCCGCGCGATGGTGCTGTCCGGGTCGTCCTCGCTGCCGAGCACGTCCCTCTGCCACAGTGTGTAGTCCACGTACTGCACCGGCAGCGGGGCGAGTTCGGGCGCGCGGCCCGCCGCCCTGGCCCGGTAGGCGGCTGTCAGGTCCCGGCCGAGCGGGGCCATGGACCAGCCGTCGCCCGCGATGTGGTGGATCACCAGCAGCAGGACGTGGTCGGTCTCGCTCAGTGCGAACAGCCAGGGGCGCACCGGGGTTTGGCAGGTCACGTCGAAGGCGTACGCGGCCGCGTCGGCCAGTGCGCCCTGCAGGGCCGCCTCGTCGCTCTCCACGACGGTGAGGTCGGGCACCGTGTCCAGGACGATCTGCCGGGGGCGGCCCTTGACCTCGGGGAACACGGTGCGCAGGCTCTCGTGTTTGCGGACCACGTCCGCCACGGCAGCGGCCAGCGCCGCGCGGTCGAGTTGGCCGGTGAGGCGTACCGGGACGGGGAGGTTGTAGGTGGAGTTGGGGCCCTCGAAGCGGTTGAGGAACCAGAGCCTGCGCTGGGCGAAGGAGAGCGGTATCTCTTGGGGCCGCTCGCGGACGGTGACCGCTTCGCGGGCCCCGGCCGCCGCGCCGATCAGGGCGGCGAGCCCGGCCGGCGTCGGGGATTCGAACAGATCGCGTACGGAGAGCTCGACTCCCAGCGCTGTGCGGGCCCGGCTGATCAGCCGGGTGGCGAGCAGCGAGTGGCCGCCGAGCGCGAAGAAGCTGTCCTCGACGCCGGCCTCGGGCAGCCCGAGGACCTCGGCGAACAGCCCGCACACGGCCGCCTCCTGGGGTGTCAGGGGGGCGCGGCGCTGGGCCTGGTCGGCGACGGGGGCGGGCAGCGCCCTGCGGTCGAGCTTGCCGTTGGGGGTCAGCGGCAGCGCGTCCAGGGTGACGAAGGCGGAGGGCACCATGTAGTCGGGCAGTGCGGCGCCCACGTACCGGGCCAGTTCGGCGGCTTGTGGGGCCGTGCCCGCCGCGGGGACGAGGTAGGCCACGAGCTGCCGTGCACCGGGCCGGTCCTCGCGGGCCAGGACCGCCACGGACGCGACGCGGGCGTGGCCGCCGAGTACCGACTCGATCTCGCCGAGCTCGATGCGGAAGCCGCGCACCTTGACCTGGTGGTCGGCACGCCCGACGAACTCGATCTGGCCGTCCTTGCCCCAGCGCACCAGGTCACCGGTGCGGTAGAGCCGGGAGCCCGCGGGGCCGAACGGGTCGGCGACGAACCGCTCGGAGGTCAGGGCGGGCCGCTTGAGGTAGCCGCGGGCGAGCCCGGTCCCGGCGAGGTAGAGCTCGCCGACGACGCCGGAGGGCACCGGGCCGAGCGTGTCGTCCAGGACGTACACGCGGTCGTTCCACACGGGGCGGCCGATCGGTGCGGTGGTGGGCCAGTGGGCCGGGTCGGCGGGCAGCGTCGTGCCGGTGACGACGTGGCTCTCGGTGGGGCCGTAGTGGTTGTGCAGCCGCAGCCAGGGGCGGGCCGCGCAGAACGCCCGCAGCCTCGGGGTGAGGACCAGTGCCTCGCCCGCCTGCGCGATGGTGCGCAGTTCGGTGAGGGCGGTGCCGTTCTCAGGTGCGGCCTGAGCCAGGGCGTCCACGACCAGGTTGGGGGCGTAGAGCTCGTTGACGCGCTGCTCGTCGAGCCACCGGGCGAAGGCGGCCGCGTCACGGCGGGTGTCCTCGTCGGGGACGACCAGGGTCTTGCCGGTGAGGAGGGTGGAGAGGATCTCCTGGGCCGACACGTCGAAGCTGATCGCGGTGAACTGGGCGACGCGTGCCCCTGCCCGGCCGCCGACCTCGGCGTGGTGCCAGGCGACCAGGTTGGCCATGGACTGGGCGGGCATCACGACGCCCTTGGGGCGGCCCGTGGAGCCGGAGGTGTAGATGACGTACACGGGGCTCTGCGCGTGGAGGGGGCGGATGCGGTCGGCGTCGCCTGGGTCGGTGTCCCGCTGGGCGGCGAGCGCGTCGGCGGTGTCGCGGGCCGCGAGGTCGATGACGGGGGCGCCGTGCCCCGCGGGGAGGATGCCGTCGGTGGTCAGCACCACGGCGGGCGCCGCGTCGGTGAGCATGAAGGCGATGCGGCCGGCCGGGTACTGGGGGTCGACCGGCAGATAGGCCGCCCCCGCCTTGAGTACGGCGCAGAGCGCGACCAGCAGGCCGGCCGAGCGCGGCAGGGCGATGGCGACGGTGTCCTCGGGGCCGATGCCGCGCGCGATGAGGAGCCTGGCCAGCCGGTTGGCGCGGGCGTTGAGTTGCGCGTACGACAGCTCGGTGGTGCCTTCGATGACGGCGGGCGTCGTGGGCAGGGCTCGGACCTGGCGCTCGAAGAGTTCCGGGAGCCGGGCTGTGTCGATTGGGTGCGCGGTGTCGTTGCGGGTGGCGACCAGACGGTGGCGCTCGATCGGGTCGAGGAGGTCCAGGGAGCCGATGGTCCGCTTGGGGTCGTCGGCCGCGGCGGCCAGCACCCGGAGGAACCGTTCGGCGAGTGCTTGGGCGGTCTCCCGGTCGAACAGGTCGGTGCTGTACTCGATCCAGCCGGTCATGCCGTCGGGGCCGCCGTCGGATCCGCGCTGCTCGCTCAGCCCGACGAACAGGTCGAACTTGGCGGTGCCGGTGAAGTAGTCGTAGGGCTCCACCCGCAGGCCCGGCATGAGGAGTTCGGCGCGCCGGTTGTTCTGGACGGTGAACATCACCTGGAACAGCGGGTGCCTGGCCAGTGAGCGGTCGGGGTTGAGCTCCTCGACGAGGCGCTCGAAGGGCGCGTCCTGGTGGGCGTAGGCGGCCAGGTCGCTCTCGCGCACCCGGTTGACCAGTTCGCGGAAGGTGGGGTTGCCCGATGTGTCGGTGCGCAGCACCAGCGTGTTGAGGAAGAAGCCGACCAGGTCGTCCGTCGCGTCGTCGGTGCGACCGGCGATCGGGGTGCCGACCGGGATGTCCTGGCCCGCGCCGGAGCGGGACAGCAGGACCGCGAGGCCGGCCTGGAGCACCATGAACAGGCTGGCCTGGGAGGTGCGGGCGATGCCGAGCAGCTGCTGGTGCAGCTCCTGGGGCAGGTGGAAGCCGACGGTGTCGCCGGTGTAGCTGGCCGCCGCGGGGCGCGGGCGGTCCACGGGCAGGTTCAGCTCGTCGGGCACACCCTCCAGCGCACGCTTCCAGAAGGCGAGTTGGCGGGAGATGGTGCTGTGGGGGTCGCTCTCGTCGCCGAGTACGCGCTCCTGCCACAGTGTGTAGTCCGCGTACTGCACGGGCAGCGGGCTCCACTGGGGCTCGTTGCACTCCAGCGCCGCCGTGTAGGCGAGGGACAGGTCGCGGCCGAGGACGCCCAGCGACCAGGCGTCACCGACGATGTGGTGCATCACCGTGAGCAGTACGTGGGTCTGGGGCCCGGTGCGGAAGGCGCGGACTCTCAGCGGGATCTCGTCCGCGAGGCTGAAGCCGGTCCCGGCCTCCTGGTCGAGGGCCTCGGTCAGCCGGTCCGCCTCGCCGCCGACGTCCACGACGGCGAAGTCGAGCACGGCCTCCTTTGGGGTGAGTACGTGCTGGTAGGGGGTGCCGTCCCGGTCGGGGAAGACGGTGCGCAGGCTCTCGTGCCGGTCCACGACGGCGCGGAACGCGGTGCGCAGCGCGTCCGTGTCGAGCTTGCCGGTGACGCGCACCGTGAGCGGCACGTTGTAGATGGACTGTGCGCCCTCGAAGCGGTCCAGGAACCACAGTCTGCGCTGCGCGAAGGAGAGCGGGACGTGCTGGGGGCGCTCTGCTGCCTCAAGGGCCGGACGGTCGGCGAGGGCTTCGTGGAGCCTGCGGGCGATGCCTGCGGGGGTCGGCGTCTCGAAGACGGCGCGCAAGGACAGCTCGACGCCGAAGACGGCGCGGGCCCTGGTGACCAGTCGGGTGGCGATCAGTGAGTGGCCGCCGAGGTCGAAGAAGTTGTCGTCGACGCCGGCCTCGCCGACGCCCAGGAGCTCGGCGAACAGCGCGCAGAGGATCTCTTCCTGGGGGGTGCGCGGCGCGCGCCCCGACAGCTCGGAGGCGGTCTGGGGGTCGGGCAGCGCCTTGCGGTCCAGCTTGCCGTTGGGGGTGAGCGGGAAGGCGTCGAGGGCGACGAAGGCGGAGGGCACCATGTAGGCGGGGAGCGAGGCCGCGGTGTGTTCGCGCAGCATGGTGGTCGTGGGGACGGCGGCGCCTTCGGCGGGCACGAGGTAGGCGACGAGCCGTTTGTCGCCCGGGAGCGGTTCGCGGACCACGACGAGCGCTCGGCCGATCTTCTCGTGGGCTGCGAGCACCGACTCGATCTCGCCGAGCTCGACGCGGAAGCCGCGGATTTTCACCTGGTCGTCGGCGCGGCCCTCGTAGACCAGTACGGCACGGTCGGGGTCCTCGGGGTGGTCGGCGTCGGTAACCCAGCGCACCACGTCGCCCGTGCGGTACATCCGTTCGCCGGTGCCGGAGTACGGGTCGGCGACGAAGCGCTCGGAGGTCAGCTGCGGCCTGCCCAGGTAGCCGCGGGCGACGGCGGTGCCCGATACGTACAGCTCGCCCACGACGCCCAGGGGGACCGGCCGCAGCAGGTCGTCGAGCACCCGCAGCCGGGTGGTGCCGAGCGCGGTGCCGATGGGGGGGTTGCCTGGGCCGGAGAGCGGGGCGCTCATCGAGGCGACGACGGTGGTCTCGGTGGGACCGTAGGCGTTGAGCATGGTGCGGCCCGCCGACCACGCCTGGACGAGCTCGGGCGCCGATGCCTCGCCGCCGACGACGATGTGGCGCAGCGTCGGCAGTTCGGCCGGGGTCATGACGCCCAGCGCCGCGGGCGGTATCAGGGCGTGGGTGATGGTGTGCTCGGCGGCCAGCTCGGACAGCGCGCTGCCGGGCCGCAGCCGTTCGGCGGGCGCCACGACGAGGGTGGCGCCGGTGAGCAGCGCCGTGTACGTCTCCCAGACCGCGGCGTCGAAGCTGGGGGACGCGAACTGCAGGACGGTGCTGCCGGGGCCGACGTCGAGCCGCTCGGTCTGTGCGGCGACGAGGCCGGCGAGGCCGGTGTGGGGCACGACGACGCCCTTGGGGCGCCCTGTTGAGCCCGAGGTGTAGATGACGTAGGCGGCGCCTTGCGGGGTGAGCGGGGCGAGCCGTTCGTCGGGCTCGATCCCGGTGCCGGCGCAAGCTTCGCTCTCGCGCACCGTGGCGGCGTCGTCCAGCACGAGGAGCGGGGCGGTGCACAGGGCGGGTACCAGGGCGGCCGTCTCCTGGGTGGCCAGCACCAGGGCGGGGGCGGAGTCGGTGAGGAGGTAGGCGATCCGGTCGGCCGGGTAGGAGGTGTCGACCGGGAGGTAGGCGGCGCCCGCCTTGAGGACCGCGAGCATGGAGACGACCTGCTCGATGGAGCGCGGCAGGGCGAGTGCGACGATCCGCTCGGGGCCGGCACCGCGCTCGATGAGGAGGCGGGCCAGTTGGTTGGAGCGGCGGTCCAGTTCGGCGTACGAGAGGGTGGTTGTCCCGAAGGCGAGCGCGGGTGCTTCGGGGGCGCGGCGCACCTGCTCGGCGAAGAGCGCGGGGACGGTGTCCCCGGCGGGGTGCGCCTGGGCGGGCAGGCCGAAGCCGATCAGCCGCGTCTCCTCGTTGCGCGTCAGCAGCGACAGCCGGCCCACCGGTCGCCGCGGGTCGTGGGCGAAGGTCGCCAGGAGGCGGCGGAAGCGGTCGGCGAGCGCCTCGATGTCGGCCCTCGAGAAGAGTTCCTGGCGGTAGCCGAAGTGCAGGCGCAGGGCCTCGCCGGCGGGCAGCGCGGCGATGCTCAGCGGGTAGTGGTTGGCGTCCGTGCCGGTGGCGCCCTTCAGGGTGAGGTTGCCCGGGAGTTCCTTGAGGTCGTCGCCGCCCATGGGGTAGTTCTCGGTGACGGTCAGGGTGTCGAAGAGGGTGGGCAGGCCGGCGGCGCGGTGGATGTCGGGCAGGCTCAGGTGGTGGTGCGGTGCCATGCCCCGCACCTGCCGCTGCAGAGCGGTCATCGTGTCCAGCAGGCTCTGCTCGGGTCGTACTTCGAGCCGTACCGGAACCGTGTTGATGAACAGGCCGACCATGGTCTCCATGCCCGGCAGCTCGGCCGGGCGGCCGGAGACGGTCGAGCCGAACACCACGTCGCTGCGGCCGGTCAGCTGGGCCAGCAGCAGCGCCCAGCAGCCCTGGAAGACGGAGCTGAGCGTCAGGTCGTTGCGGCGCGCGGTCTCCTGGACCCGGGCGGTCAGCTCCGCGGAGAAGGCGATGGTCAGCTCGGCGGGGGTTATTTTGGCGCCCTGGTCGCCGGGGGCGATGAGGGTCGGCTCCTCGACGTCGCCGAGGACCGCGCGCCACGCCTCGGTCGCCGCGGGCCGCGACTGGGCGGCCAGCCAGCCGAGGTAGTCGCGGTAGGGGGTGACCGCGGGCAGGCCCGATGTGTCGCCGCGGGCCTGGTAGATCGTGAAGAGCTCGTGGAGGAGTTGGGCGGTGGACCAGCCGTCGAGCAGGATGTGGTGGGAGTTGAACATCAGCCGGTTGCTGCGCTCGCCGCACTTGACCAGCGTGAACCGCAGCAGCGGTCCCGCCGACAGGTCGAACTCGTGGGCGGCGTCCTCGGCGGCGAGCCGCTCCAGCTCGGCGGCCCTGGCCGTCTCGTGGAGATCCCTCAGGTCGAACTCGCGCCAGGGGGTCGCTACTTCGCGGGGGATGACCTGGACGGGCTTGCTGAGCTTCTCGTAGCGGAAGCTGGCGCGCAGGCTCGCGTGCCGGCGCAGCAGCGCGGCCACCGAGTCCCGCATCGCCCCGGCGTCCAGTTCGCCCTCCAGGTCGATGACGATCTGGGCGACGTAGACATCGAGGTCCTGCTCCTCGTAGAGGGCGTGGAACAGCATTCCTTCCTGCAGTGGGGACAGCGGAAGGACGTCTTCGATGGCTGCTCGCGTCATTGAGGGGCTCTCCACATCGTGTTCCGGAACCGAACTCGTCCACTCGCGGCGGGGATTGTCCTGATTGCGGGCAGCCGCCGACCCTGAACGGCGAGTCTCGCTCCCTGCCGGAACACCATCAACGGCGCTGCAAAGAATTCATTGTGCGTGCCGCGGGGGCGGTTCGCGCATTGAAGAATTCTTATCCCCCGGGCTCCTTCCGGCCGCCGCGTGGCAGCATCGCGAGAGCACACTGCCGCCTACAGGAGATTGAAAGGGGAGCGTGCGTGAAGGGCACCGGCTCACTGTCCAAGTACTGGATGTTCACCGACGAGTACACACAGAATCCCTATCCGATCCTCGCTCAGCTGCGCGCCGAGCAGCCGGTGGCGAAGGTCGAGACGCCGGACGGCGTGCGGGCGTGGGCGGTGACCCGCTACGAGGACGTGCGCACCGCGCTGTCCGATCCCCGGTTCAGCCGGGACATCAGGAAGTTGTACGGTTCGCTCGGCCGGCAGCTCGGCAAGGAGCTCAAGGTCGAGGAGGAGCTCACCAACCAGCTGGCCAACGTCGACCCGCCCCGGCACACGCCGCTGCGCAAGGGGCTCAGCTTCGCCTTCACCCCCAAGCGGGTGAGGGGGCTGCGCGAGGGCTGGCCCGAGGTCGTGGACAATCTGATCGACGAGATGCTCAGGGCCGGCGGCAACGACCTGAACTCCGGTCTCGCGGAGCCGTTGCCGATCATCTCCATCGCCCAGCTGATGGGTGTGCCCGACAGTGACTGGCCCCGGTTCCTGGTGTGGACGACCACGCTGCGCGTCGTGGACGCGTCCGACCCGACCGGCATCAAGGCCCGGCACAGCAGGGAGCTTTCGGAGTACCTCCAGGACCTGATCGCCCGCAAGGAGCGCAACCCGGGGGACGATCTGCTCTCCGCCCTGATCCATGCGGAGGGGGACAAGCGGCTGACGGCCGACGAGACGCTGTCGTCCGCGTTCGGTGTGATGACCGGCGGCAACGACACGACGACCGCCATGATCAACAGCACTTTCACGACGCTGCTGACGCACGCCGGCGCGCGGGAGCGGATCACGTCGGACTTCAGCGAGCTGCCGAACGCCATGGAGGAGATCCTGCGTTTCACCTCGCCGGTGATCAACTCCCTGCAGCGGGTCACGCTGGAGCCGGTCGAGCTGGGCGGGGTGGTGATCCCGAAGGACGAGATCGTCATCATCTCGATCCAGTCGGCCAACCACGACGCGAGCGTGTTCCCCGACCGCCCCGACGAGCTGGACCTGGACCGGGGGCGGCCCTCGCACGTCTCCTTCGGGTACGGCATCCACTACTGCCTGGGCAACCACATGGCCAAGGCGCTCACCGAGGTGGCCGTGCGGCGGGTGTTCGAGCGCTTCCCGGGGGTGCGGCTGGCCGTCGACCCGTCCGAGCTGCGCTACCAGCCGGGCCTGGTCGTGCGCCCGCTGGTCTCGCTCCCGGTGGTCTTCGGTACGCCGGCGTCGTAGCGCGCGGGGCACAGCACGGCAAGGGGCCCGGTATCCGCAGCGGATACCGGGCCCCTTGCCGTGTTTTCCGTAACGGACGCACGGGGGTGCGGGGGTGCGGGGGTGCGGGGGTGCGGGGGTTCCTCAGCCGAGTGTGACCGGCAGCGACTCCAGGGCGCGCGTCGCGTTCAGCTGGTACGTCAGCTCCCCGGGGCCGGCGGCGAGCTCGATGACCGGGTGCCGGTCGAGCAGAGCGGTCAGGGCGATCTCGACCTGCAGACGGGCCAGTGGCGCCCCCATGCAGTGGTGCAGGCCGTGGCCGAAGGACAGGTGCCCGCCCTGCTTGCGGCGGATGTCGAAGCGCTCGGGGTCCTCGAACCGCCGCGGGTCGCGGTTGGCCGAGCCGAGGGAGACCAGTACGAACTCGTCGGCCGGTATGCGCACCTGGCCGATCTCCACGGGTGCGGCCGTGACACTGAGCGTGGACAGGTGCAGGGAGTTGTCGTAGCGGCTGAACTCCTCGACCGTGCCCGCCAGCAGGGACCGGTCGGCGCGCAGCGCGGCGAGCTGGTCGGGGTGGCGCAGCAGGGCGAGGATGCCGTTGCCGAGCAGGTGCGTCGTCGTCTCGTAGCCGGCGACCAGGAGCTGGAAGACCATCGACACCAGCTCGTTCTCGCTGAGGCTGTGGTCGTCGTCGCGCGCCTGGATCAGCCCGGTGATCAGATCGTCGGCGGGGTGGGCGCGCTTGTGCTCGATCAGGCCGGCCAGGTACTGCGCCATCTTCTGCGCGGTCTCCTGGAGCTGCTCGGGCTGTACGGCCACGGTGAGCGCGTTCGACCAGGCCCCGAAGGCCGCCTGGTCGTCGTCGGGGACGCCGATCATCTCGCAGATCAGGGTGATCGGCAGGGGGTAGCCCAGGACCTTGAGGAGGTCCACTTCGGACTGCCCCTGGATGTCGTCGAGCAGCCGGTCCACGATCCGCTCGATGCGCGGGCGCAGCCCCTGGATCTGGCGGGCGGTGAACGCCTTGGCGACGAGCTTGCGCAGCCGGGTGTGGTCGGGCGGGTCCGTGTTGAGCATGTGCTCCACGAGCATCCGCTCGCCGGGGGACTTCTCGTGCGGGGCGGGGGGTTCGACGCCCATGCGGCGGGCGATGATCCGGGCGCCCCGGGCGGGGTCCTTGACGATGGCGGGGTCGGTGAGCGCGGCGCGCGCCTCCGTGTGGCGCAGGACCAGCCACCCCGGCATGCCGTTGAGTGTGACGTGCGCGACCGGTGTCCGCTCGCGGAGCCGGGCGTAGGTGGGGTAGGGGTCGAGGATGAACTCCTCGCCCAGCACCTCGGGCTCGGGTGCCTGTGGGGTGTTCTCGGGCATCTTGCGGGTTCCTTCTGGTCGGACCGACCGGTCGGGCCGGGCCGGTCGGGCCGGGCCGGGCCGGTCGGGCCGGGTCGGGCCGGTCGGGTCGGGTCGGGTCGGGTCGGGTCGGTCGGTCGGTCGGGGCGGCATGGCATGGCACGGACGGCGGGTGCGGCAGGAGATGGTTGAGCAACGGGCCCTAGACCAGGGGGGCTTCTTCCTGCCAGGCCCAGCCCTGCTCGTCGAGCAGTCGCCGCACGGTCGTCACCGACGCCGCGTCCACCAGCAGTTCGACCAGGCCGCGCGGCTGGTCCAGGGAGTGCTCGATGCGTACGTCCTCGATGTTGACGCCGACGCCGCTGACGGAGGCGAACAGCCGGGCCAGCGCGCCCGGCTGGTCGGGGACGGCCACCGGCACCGCGACGAACTCGGTGGGCAGCGAGCTGCGCTTGTCGGGCACCCTGGCGTGGCCGCGGTGGCCCCGCGACAGCATCTCCTCCAGGTCGGCGTACGCCTGCTTCCTGACCTGTTCCTCGCCGCTGCGCTGGGCCCGCAGGACGGTGATCATCCGGTCCAGGTCGACGGCGTACTCGTCCAGGATGTCGGCGACCGCTTCGGCGTTGGCCGTCAGGATGTCGCTCCACAGGGCGGGGTCGCCGCCCGCGATGCGGGTGACGTCGCGCAGCCCCTGGCCCGAGACCCTGATGTACTCGCTCCTGGCCCCCTCCAGCCGGGCGGCCATCATCGAGGCGACCAGGTGCGGGGCGTGCGAGGTCAGGGCCACGGCCTGGTCGTGCGCCGCGGTCTCCATGAGCACGGGGACTCCCCCGCACAGCGAGACCAGCTCCAGGCCCAGGTTGAGAGCCGAGCGCTCGGTCTGCGGCGAAGGGGTCAGGACCCAGGGCCGTCCCTCGAAGAGATCGGCCCTGGCGGCCAGCGGCCCCGAGCGCTCCGCGCCCGCGAGCGGGTGCCCTCCGACGTAGGTGGCGGGGTCGCCGCCCGCAGCGCGGATCTCCTGGTGCGGCTGCGCCTTGACGCTGGCCGCGTCCGTGTAGACGTGGGCCATGCCCTTTTGCTGGCACTGGGCCAGCACCGCGCCGATGTGCACGGGCGGCACCGCGAGCACCGCGAGGTCCAGGCGCCCGGGCGGCGGCTCCATGGAGCCGGCGCCGAGCGCCTGTGCCGTCCGTACCGCCGTGGTGTCCCTGTCCTCCAGGTACACGGTGACGCCCCGCCTGGTGAGGGCCAGGGCGATGGACGTGCCGATCAGGCCCGTCCCGACGACCAGAGCACTTCTCATGTCTCACGCCCCGCCGTGTGCCGGGCGCCCGCCGGGCGCCCGGTCTCTTCGCGGAGGAAGGAGGCCAGGCGCCGTACGCCCTCCTCGATCTCCGCATGGCTCAGATAGCTGAAGGAGAGCCGGATCGTCCGCTCGCCGCCCCCATCCGGATAGAAGTAGGACATCGGCGTCCAGATGACGCCGAACTCCCGTGCCGAGCGCAGCAGTACCGTGTCGTCGACGTCGAAGGGGACCCGTACGGCGAGGAAGAAACCGCCGCTGGGCCGGTTCCAGCTGACGCCGCGCTCGGGCAGGCCGGCAGCGGTGAACTGCAGGTCCAGCTGTTCCAGCGTGACGCGCAGGGCGTCGCCGTAGTGCTTGGCCGGGATCTCGTTGTGCGCGGTGAGACTGCCGCCCGAAGCGAGCAGCGCACCGGCGACCACGGCCTGGCTGAGCGCCGGGGTGTTCACCGTGACCATGCTCTTGATCTTGGCGAGTTCGTCGGCGAGGAGGCTGGGGCCCCCCTCGCCCAGGACGGGCTGGTCGGCGACGACGAAGCCGATGCGCGCACCGGGGAAGACCGTCTTGGAGTACGAGCCCAGGTGCACCACCCGGTGTTCGCGGTCCAGCGACTTCAGGGTGGGCTGCTGGCTGCCGGGGCTCACCAGCCGGTAGGGGCTGTCCTCGATGACGAGCAGGTCGTGCCGGGCGGCGAGCGCCAGGAGGTCCTCGCGGCCCTGCCTGGACATGGTGCTGCCCGAGGGGTTGGAGTGGTCGGGCACCACGTAGAAGGCGCGGGGGCGGCGCCCCGCCGCCTTCTCGGCGAGGACGACCGCTTCGAGTTCGGCGCAGTCGATGCCGTGCTCCCCCTCCTCGACGGGCCGCAGCCGCAGGTCCAGGAGGCGGGCGGCGCCGGTGATGCCGACGTAGCAGGGGCTCGCGACGAGCAGCACGTCCTGCGGGGCGCCGAACAGCGCCCGCAGGATGAGCAGCATGCCCTCCTGCGCGCCCACCGTGACCACGACGGACTCCGGGGCCACGTCGATGCCCTCGTCGGTGCGCAGCGAGTCGGCGATCAGCCGGCGGATGATCCCGGCCGTCGGCCCGTACTGGTGGACGGTGGTCCTGATCTCCTCGGGCGTGGAGCCGCCCGCCGCCAGGTGGTCGACGTAGCGCCGGATGAGGGCGAAGACCTCCTCCGTGTCGAAGAACCCTTCGTAGGGCCTGCCGGGGGCGAAGGAGACGGCCTGGGGGAAGCGGCCCGTGATCTCGTTGAGGAAGTTCATGGTGTCCAGGACCGGGTCGCTGACGCTGCCGTGCAGCTGCTCCCTGCGCAGGGCCGCGGGGCCCGTCGCGGCGGCGGGCACGGGTGCAACCAGGCGCGGCGCGAAAGCGGGTACGGCGGCCGGGGCCCTCAGCAGGCAGGCGCCCGCCGCGGACACCCCTGCGGTCCCGGTCAGGACCATCGCCTCGGTCAGCTCGTCGACGACCAGGCCGAGCACCTGGGCCGCGCCCCGCTCGCCCGCCACGGCGAGGCCGTGCAGGACCGGGCGGCCCAAAAGGACCGCGTCGGCGCCCAGGGCGAGTGCGGCGAGCACGTCGCCGCCGCGCCGGACACCGCCGTCCAGGAGCAGCGCGCAGCGTCCCGCGACCGCCGCGGCGATCTCGGCGATGACGTCCAGCGTGCCGTGTCCCCCGTCGAGCTGGCGGCCTCCGTGGTTGGAGACCACGATGCCGTCGACGCCCGCGGCGACCGCGAGCGCGGCGTCCTCGGCCGTCATGACGCCCTTGAGGAGCACCGGGAGGCTGCTGAGCGAGCGCAGCCGGTCCACGACCGACCAGTCCAGCGCGGGGTCCATCGCGGTACGGCTGTGCTCCAGGGGCGAGGAGTGGTCGGCACCGTGGGCGGGGAGGTTGGCGGGGGTGATGTGCGGCGGCAGCCGGAAGCCGTTTCGCAGGTCGCGCAGCCGGCGGCCGAGCCTGGGGGTGTCGACGGTCAGGACCAGGGCCTCGAAGCCCGCGCTCTCGGCGCGCTCGACGAGACGGCGCGTGGTGTCACGGTCGCGGAAGCAGTAGACCTGGAGCCACAGCGGGGACCCGGTGGGGCGGGCGGCGTCGGCGATGTCCTGGAAGGTCTGCCCCGCGAAGGTGGAGACGATCAGCGGCAGTCCGGCCGCGCCCGCGGCGCGGGCTGTGGCCAGCTCACCCTCGGGGTGGAGCAGCGTGTGGTACGCCATGGGGGCCACCGCCAGGGGCGCCGACCAGCGCCGCCCCAGGACGGTGGTGGCCGGGTCAACCTCGCCGACGCCGGTCAGGACGCGGGGGCGCAGCCGGGTGCGGGCGAACGCCTCCCGGTTGGCGGCCAGGGTACGCTCCTCGCCCGCCCCGCCCTCGATGAAGTCCCAGACGTCGGGCTGCAGGCGGGCGCGGGCCCCGGTCTCGAAATCGTCGAGGGACAGCGGTGGCCGTGCGTGGCCCTGTGTGGGGGGACCGGTGGGGTGAGCGGTCACGAGGCGAGCTCCCGGGCGCGTTCCACGGCCTCGTACAGCGCTCGGATGTTGGAGCTGCCGAAGCCCTGGGCGCCGTGACGCTGGATGAGCTCGAAGAACAGGGTGCGCCGCTCGAAGGGAGACCTGGTGAACAGCTGGAGCAGATAGCCCCACTCGTCGCGGTCCGCCAGGACGTTGGCCTTGCGGAGATCCCCGATCGTCTCGTCGAGGTCGCTGATCCGCTCCGCGAGCGCGTCGTAGTAGGTGGCGGGAGTCTGCAGGAACTCCACGCCCCGGGACTCGAACTCCAGGACGGCGGGGACGATCTCGTCGACGAGGAACGCCAGGTGCTGCACTCCCCCTCCGCCGTTGCGCTGGAGGAACTCATCGATCTGGCCCGGCTTCCTGGCGGGGTCGGGCTCGATGATGGTGAAGGTGATCCGGGCGGAGGGGCTGCGGACCACGATGGAGTCCATGGCCTGCTCGCCGACGGTGACGTATTCGCTGTAGTACTGCTCGAAGCCGAAGCCCTCGATGTAGAAGCGGACCGTCTCGTGCAGCGTGCCCGCCGGCAGGCAGAGCGCGATGTGGTCCAGGAGGCGCAGCTCGGGGGCGTCCCAGTCGGTGGCGGTGGTGTCCGCGGTCGGGGTCCATATCCAGCCGTGCGGCAGCTCGCGCTCCTGGCCGGCCGAGCGCTGCAGGAGCGTGTGGCGGACGGTTCCGAAGCCGGAGACCACGGGGACGGGAGCGTCGGCGGGGACAAGGGAGGTGGCGCCCGCCGCAGTCGCGGTGTCCCTGGCCGCGGCAGCGTCCGAGCAGGAGAAGGCGATGTCGATGATGCCGTCGCCGTGCGCGGAGAGAAATTCAGCGGTACCGGGACCCGAAGAGATGATGACGTGGAGCTGGTTCTGGACGAGCAGCACTGAATCCCGGCCCGGTGCAGCACCCTTTGCCTTTTCACGGAATCCGAACATCGACACGAAATAGTTCGTGGTCTTCTGCTGGTCGCTGGTGTAGATCTCTATGTACTCGACGTCGTGCGCGGTCACGTTGTTCCCCATCCGACGAGTTCGGCTCGCATCGTACAACTCACTGAAATGCAGCCTAATAAGTCGGTGCCGGCACCGGGAGACCAGTTAAATAATTTGCATACCGGGGTGCAGCCAGCTGATGTATTCGGGGAGCCTGGGCCACAGTTCGGGGGTGTAGAAGTGCCCGCCGGGAAGCCGGGTCACCTCGCAGTCCTTCGAGGTGAGCCGCCGCCACCGCTCGGCGCCTTCCTCCATCCCGTCGTCCGCCCCGTACAGCACCTGCAGGGGGACCTGGACCTGCGCCCCCGCCTCGTACCTGTGGCTGTCCATGACACGCATGTCGGCGCGGAGCATATCGAGGGCGATCCGCAGCATGCCGGGATCGGCCCGCAGGGCTTGGGGGATCTGGCCGTTGCCGACCATCCAGCCGAGCAGGACCTCGTCGGGATCACGGGGTCCGGGCACGGTGTGCTTCACGTGCTGCCACTGGCAGGGCGCGTCGGCGCCCGAGGCGATCAGCGCCTGGGGCGGTGCGAAAGCCGCGCGCCGCGCACGGCGCGCGAGATCGAAGGCGACCCAGGCGCCCATGCTGTGGCCCATGAGGGCATACGGACGGCCGGCGACGGAGCGCACCGCCTCCACGGCATCGGCCAGGAGCGCTTCCCAGTTAGCGGCGAAGGGCACCCCGAAGCGGGTCTCGCGCCCCGGGTAGCAGTACAGCGCGAGTTCGACATCGGCGGGCAGGGCGCCGGCCCAGGGCCGGAAGGGCGCGGTACCGCCGCCGCAGAAGCTGAGACACAACAAGGTCCTGGTGGCCTGCGGACGCGGCAGGGGGCGGAGCAGGGACCTGGACACGTTAGAGCTCCCCGGGGGGTCTGCGGATGACACCGCAGACCGTACCCGCGACTGGCGGGGCTGTAGCCCGCTGCCGTCAATACTTCGATACGGCGGGCCGGTGACGTACCGGAGCGAAGCAAGAACCTAACGGCCCGCACCCCCCGGGGCGAGGCCCCCGGCGGGGCCCGGCCCGCATCCCCCGGCGGGGCCCGAGGCGAGGCCCGGCCCGCATCCCCCGGCGAGGCCCGGGACGAGGCCCGGGACGCGTCCCCCGGCGGGGCCCGAGGCGAGGCCCGAGGCGGGCGAGGGCTGGAGCGGACCGTTCCGCCCGAAGCAGCGACACGGGCCGCAGCCCCCGGGGTGTCGCCGGGCATCAAGGCGGTACGGTCGAACGGGGCGAACGCCCGGAACCCGGCCGCCCCCAGCCGCCCCATCAGTTCGGGCGTCCGCTCCCACTGCCCGACGTCGATGACCTTCCCGCCCAGGCAGTCCTCGCAGACACCGTCGAATACTGTGGTTGCGCGCACGAAGCAGACCAGAGTCGCGACGACCGGGAAGCAGGCGACGGGTATGCAGATGACTGCGAGTTCGGCTCACCACCCACGCCGGTGAAGGTCCTCTCCCTCTCTCCTGGACGCTTTGGCACAGGCCGCTCAAAGTAAACCTTCGGCCACGGTACGGGGACAGGATCCGGGCACAGGCGGAGCGACCGTCTCAAGTGGAAGGTGAGCGCACGCCCGAGGCGGTCTCACCCGCCGGGGCACGGCCCTCTCCCCCGTTGGCCAGACGCGGTTCGCCGTCTCGCTCCGCCGGACGGCTCCAGCCCAGCGGCAGCCGGAACGCCGCTGGAGTCGGCACGCACGGCCGCTGAACTCGGTGTCCCGCCGGCCAATCCCTGGGCCGGAATCGAGGTCGGTGACCGGACACGGGTCAAGGCCCTCAACGTGGACCCGGCCCCCGGTGCATCTCCCTCTCCGAACGCCGGTCCGACGAGGTACAGAACTGACTCCGGCAGACCGACGGCCCGCCGGAGGCCTTCACCAATGCGTATGAACACCAGCCGTGCCAAAAATGATTGGACTAGACCAAGCTCCGGTGTGCACACTCTCAGACCTCGCCCGACAGGGCCCGGCCCGCTCCAGGAGAGGCACACATGCTCGTCATCGAGGTAGCAGACCTCGTCAAGGAGTTCAGCCGACCCAAACGGCAGGAGGGTGCCTTCGCGGGCATCCGCACGCTGCTGACACGCGAGCAGACCGTCAAACGTGCGGTCGACGGCGTGAACTTCAAGGTCCAGCAAGGTGAGATGGTCGGCTATCTCGGCCCCAACGGTGCGGGCAAGTCCACCACGATCAAGATGCTCACCGGCATCCTCGTACCCACATCCGGCACCGTCACGGTCGCCGGCACCACCCCCTGGCGAGACCGGTCCCGCAACGCCCGCCGGATAGGCGTGGTCTTCGGCCAGCGCAGCCAGCTCTGGTGGGACCTGCCGCTGCGCGACTCGCTCTGGCTGATCAGCCGTCTCTACGACGTACCGCAGGCCCGGTTCCGCGAGAAGCAGCGGCAGTTCAGCGAGGTGCTCGACCTCGGTCCGTTCCTCGACACCCCCGTCCGCCAGCTCTCCCTTGGCCAGAGGATGCGCGGCGACCTCGCCGCCGCGATGCTCTACGACCCGGACATTCTCTACCTGGACGAGCCGACCGTCGGGCTCGACGTCATCGCCAAGGAGCGGATACGTACCTTCGTCGGGGAGCTGAACCGCGCCTCGGGTACCACGGTCGTCCTCACCACCCACGACCTCGACGACGTCGAGGAACTCTGCGACCGGATCATCCTCATCGACCACGGCAAGGTCGCCTACGACGGCGCGGTGGACGAGCTGAAGGCCCGCTACGCCCCGCACCGCGAACTCGTGGTACAGACCGACCGGCTGGAGAGCGTCGAGGGCGCGGAGGTCGTCCGCCGAGAAGGCGGCAAGGTGTGGCTGCGCTTCGACCCCGTCCGTACGCCACCCGCCGAACTGGTGGCCGCGGTGCTGGCTCAGCACCGGGTGACCGATCTGTCGATCGTGGAACCCGAGCTGGAGAGCGTCATCCACCGCATCTACGCGGACCGCGGATGACCGCCCCGACGGCCCGCGCCGCCACGAAGCAGCCACTCGGGGCGCTGCTGCAGGCCCAACTCGCCTGTGCCCGGATGGAGTTCCGCGCCGCCCTCACCTACCGCACGGCCTATCTGTCGTCCTTCGCGATGATGCTCCTCCAGATCTGGTTGCTGACGGTGGTATGGAAGGCCCTCTACGACGGCCGTGAGGAGGTGGACGGACTCAGCCTCACCACCATGACGGCGTACGCCACACTGACGACGCTCCAGTACCAGCTCGTCAGCCCGTGGCGGTCCTCCCCCATCGACCAGCGGGTACGGGAGGGGAAAGTCGCCGTGGACCTGCTGCGGCCCATCGGCTTCCCCGGACAGATGCTCGCCGGCCAGCTCGGGTGGGCATCAGCCGCGGTCCCGGTCCTGCTGGTGGCACTGCCGTTCGCGCTGCTGATCGGCGCGGGCCGGGCACCCGCCTCGGTGGCCGCGGGGTTCGCCTACCCCGTGGCGCTGATCGGCGCGCTGATCGTGAACCAGCTGCTCGGGCTGCTGCTCGGCATGGTGTCCTTCTGGACCCTGGAGGTGAGCGGCGCCCTCATGGCATACCGCTTCGTCGCACAGTTCTTCTCCGGGGCCCTGGTCCCGTTGTGGTTCATGCCCGGCCCCGTCAGGTCGGCCGCGGAATGGCTGCCCTTCCAGGCGACCGCGTACACCCCGGCGGCCGTCTATCTGGGCCAGGTCGAGGGCGCCGGCATCGCGGCCGCGCTCGGGGTCCAGCTCGCGTGGATCGCCGGCCTCGGCACACTGGCCGCGTTCGTCTGGTCGCGCGCCCGGCGCCGCGTCCTGTCACAGGGGGGATGAAGGACGATGCGAGGTCTACGTGTCTACCTGCTGCTGGCCGGTGCGGCGTTCCGCGCCGAGTTCCAGTACCGGGGGAACCTGTTCATCAACATCATCGGCGGCCTGTTCTACCAGGGCGTCGGGCTGGCCTTCATCTGGGCGGTGCTGGACCGCTTCGGGCAGGTCGGCGGCTGGGGCCTGGGAGAGATCGCCTTTCTCTACGGAATAAGGCTCACCGCCCACGGCCTGTGGCTGCTCCCCGGTCACCAGCTGATCCACGTCGACGAGGTCGTCATCGAGGGCGAATACGACCGCTACCTCGTCCGCCCGGTGCCGCCGCTGGTCCAGCTCCTCACCCGCAGGGTGCGGCTGAGCTCGCTCGGCGACCTGGCGGGCGGATCGGTTCTCCTGTCCATCGCCTCGGCCTCCGCGCCGGTCGACTGGTCGCCGGGAGCCGTCTGCTTCCTCCTGCTCGCGGTGGTGGGCGGTGCGCTGGTCGAAGGTGCCCTGCAACTGGCCGCCTCCGCGCTCGTCTTCAGGATGAAGAGGGTCTCCCCCATCAAGTTCGCCATCGACATGATCTTCAGCGACTTCGGCAACTACCCACTGAAGATCTTCGGCCCGGTAGCCGGCTTCGGGCTGACCTTCGTCTTCCCGCTCGCCTTCGTCGCCTATCTGCCGGCGACCGTACTGATGGGCCGGCAGGAAGAACTCGCCGTGCCGGAGTGGCTCGCCTGGGGGGCTCCGGGCATCGGCGTCGCGCTTATGTACGCCGCGTACCGCTTCTGGGAACGGCAATCCCGCCATTACGAGAGCAGTGGGCACTGAGCGGAACGCCGGGACCACTTGTCGTCTGCCCCACGCCGCAACGAAAACCCGCCGCGTGATGCCCGAGCCCCGGCCTGGCCCGCGGCCGGGGCGGCTCATCGATGACGGCGCACGGGTGAGCACCCGTCGGGAGACTCCTCGCCCCCTGTGTCGCCACTGCGGGTTGGCATCGTGGTTGGGCGGTCGAGGACGGGGGTGCCTGATGACGGAGGGGCGGCTCTTGCGGGGGAGGGGGGACGTACTGGTCGGTGAGCTATGTGAGTACGGCTGCGATCAGCCGTAGCGGTTCCCTGGACGATGTCGAGCCGCCCTGCTGCGACGATGCCGGAGGCGGGACGCGGCCCGCCCGCATCGGCCTCGAAAGCAATCAACACGGTAGGTGTCTCACCGACCTGCCCTGCGATGAGCCGGACCTCGTCCGGCGTCGGCGCACGAAACACCGGATCCTGGAAGGCGGCCGGGCACGTGACGAAGGAGCCCACCGCGCCAGGCGCCATTGGTGCGCTCCACGTCGAAGCGGCCCTGGCGGCCTGGCGGCCCTGGCTGACGGTGGTGAACAGGTCCAGGCGGGGCAACTGCCGGGCCAGGGACCGCTCGACGGTTCCCTCACCGAAGTCCGCCCATCGCACCGGGAAGGCGGTCGTCTCGCTCCGGGCCGGCCCCTCTGCGGTCCGCACCAGGGTGCCGCCCAGGGAGAACGCGCTCGCACCCGAGGGGTTGTTGCCGATTCGGACGTCCCCGTCCAGTGTGAACGGGTCGAAGCCGGTGACGAGGACCCGCTTCACCCGGTGGCTGTGGGCCTCCGGTCAGTTCCGGGGTCCGCGGTAGGGGCCGGAAGAGACCAGGGCGGCACGGGGTCGGCGCAAGGGTTTTGCGGGACGGCCGGTTCCGGCTTCGTCGAAGCTCGAACCGGATTGCGGCCGACTAGGCCTCGGACGGGGCCGGGGTAGCCGAGGCGGGGCTGTAGAAGACCGAACGCCCCTGCTTGGAACGCTCCAGCAGCCCCTGCGCCACACCCTGCTCCAGCGTGTTACGCACCACCGGCACCTGAACGGAACGTTCGGGATGCGCCTCGGTGAGCGCGGCTGCGATTTCTGCTGCTGACCTGGGTTCGCTCTGTCCTCCCAGGTAGGTGGCGGTCAGCTCCAGCCACGTAGGCTCTCCTGCCTTCTTGGGCGTGGCCGTCTTCTTGGAACTCTTGTGCTTGGTGGTGGCAGTCGGCTTCGCCGCCGCTGTCTTGCTGTTGGAACGCCGGGCCGCAGGGACCACGGTTCCCTTGGGGCTCTTGGGGCTCTTCCTCTGCTTGGTTGTCTGCTTGGGCGTGCCGCCGAGCACTTCCTGCATCTTCGTCAGGACCTGCTCGCTGTCCTCCAGGCGCACAAGATCATCCTGCAGCCGTGCGAGTTCGGTGCGCACACGCTCCTGCTCGCTCCGGGTCGCCGACAGGTCGTCGGCGACCCGCTGGGCATAGTCTGCCGTGACGCTCGGGGCGGGAAGGTTTCCAGACATGTGGTCCTCGGCTTTCGACGTGGGTGTAGCGACGATGGTACCCACACGAATCAAGCCAAGCCGCCAGTGCGCCTGGTGACATGGGTAGCCGTCCGAGTTGCTCTCCCGCCGGTCGTGGGGTGCGTATGCACCCGTCACTTGCGTTTCGCTCCTTCCGCTGGTGGCCGGAAGTCGGGCGGTCTGTCGAGTTCATGTTCGCGGAGTTGCCGTCGGGTGCCGACCGTCGGATGGGGCTCATCGTGACCACGGGCTACAGGGCCGGGCCGTGGATGGTGTTCCTGCCGGACGAGGCGTATGTCTCGGGGCGGCCCTGGGCGGTGTCCGCCTCGTGGCTGCGCGACAACTGGACGGCCGATGTGTACGCGGAGAGCGACACCGAGAAGATCCAGGTCCGTTCCGACTCCTCGCCGTCGCGGCAGCACGCACTGTCGTGAGCGGTCAACAGGCCTCCCAGCTCATACGGAACACACCGACTCCGTGACACGGAACCTGTGCCTGCCCATCTGCCTACCTCCAGCACCTCTCGGCCCGACCTCCAGGAAGAGGTCGGTCCGAAGTGGGCCGCACATTCGTGCAGCGACCGTGCCGGCCCTGGACCGTGGTCCATCAGCGTGCAGGCCCTGGGCGTAGGCGATGTCCATGCCCCGACTGGGCGTTGCCTCCTGCCGGCTCGGCCGGGGAGGTGAAGTAGGGGGCGCCTGCCCGGCCGGTACGCTGCCGGGGTGACGGAGCAGATCGAGCGGGACGGGCGGCGGCCGGCGAACGACGGGCCGAAGGCCGCCGCCCGTAACCGGGCCGCTCTGGTCATCGCCGCTCGGGAGGTCTTCGCGGAGCATGGTCTGGAGGCGCCGCTCTCCGCGATCGCGCGCAGGGCCGGGGTGGGGCAGGGCGTTCTCTACCGGCACTTTCCCGACCGGAGTGCCGCGGTGGCAGCGGTCCTGGAGGAGAACGTGCGGCAGGTCGAGCAGGCGGCCGCGGACGAGGACGCCACCTTCGACGCCGTGCTCGGTGTGCTGACGTGGCATCTTGCCGAGTCGGCGGCTTTCATCGGTCTTCTGCACGCCGACCGGGTGGGCGGGCGCTCGGGTATCCGCGCACACGCCCTTGCCCTGTCCGAGCGGGTGGAGTGTGCTCTGCGCAAGCACCTCCCCCGCGGTCATCGGCTGAGTGTTGGGGACGACCTCGTGCTCTCGGTCGCCATGGTCTCCGCCGCCGTCATCGGCCCCACTCGCGAGGAGCGCGAGCACCGGGCGCTGGCCGCCTGGCGGTTGCTCGGCGTCGAGGTGGGGCCGGTGCGGGCCTTCGGCGGCTGAGCCGAGGTCCGCGTCAGCCGCCGTTGGACTGCCGAGTGCCTTCCGCCAGCGCGTCGAAGGCGTACAGGTAACCCCCGGCGGGACCGCTGACGGTCATGTACGCCCTGGTCCCGCCGGGTGTGATGGCCACGTTGGTCGCCGACTCCAGGCCTTCGGCCCGAGCGGGAAGCTCCACCGTCGCCAGCCGCTCACCGTGCCGGTCGTACACGGCCATGGCTGCCCGGCCGTGCAGCCCCTGGTAGAGGTTGCCGTCCGCGTCCACGGCGATCGAGTCGGTCTGGGCGAGTCCGCCGTCCACGCGGATGGCGGTGTGCCGGGTCGTCACCCCGCCCTTCTCGTCGAGGCGCAGATAGGAGATCCGGTTCTCGGTGAGCTCGCTGAACCACAGCCCTCGGTAGTCCGCGTCGAAGGAGACCCCGTTCGGCGCGGCCAGCTCCTCGGCCAGAACGATGGCCCGGTCGCCATCCCGGTCGATCCGCACCACACGCCCGTGTGCCTTGCCCTCGGACAGACCGCGTGAGTCGCTGACGTACAGGTTGCCCTCCTGGTCGAAGGCGATGTCGTCGGGGTTCATCCGCGCTCCGTCGACCTCGCCGGAGAAGAAGGTCCGCGGGTCGCCGCCGTCGGGGGCCAGGCTCACGATCTCGCCGTGCGCGAAGTCGCTGAGGTAGAGCCGTCCGTCGTACGGGCTGAACTGTGCCGAGGTATAGGCCCCTCTGCCGTCGGTGTGGACCGCCCGGGACGTCTTCTTCGCGACGTCCACGCGTATGACTTTGGGCATGCCCTCGGGCGCCGTGACGTCGACGACGATCAGGCCGCCGTCGTCTCCGAACACAGGACCCTCCAGCAAGGTCATCCCGGTCTCGCTGTGCACCTGGGTCAGCTGCATGACCTTCTGCGCGCGGATGGTCCCGCCCGCGGAGACCGAGGCCGCCTCGCCCTCGGCGCTCTCCGTACCGCATCCGGTGAGGATCAGCGCGCCGACGGTGGCGAGCACGGAAAGGGACCGGGCTGAAAGTCGCTGCATGGGGGGATCACTCTTCCTGTCCAGTGGGCGGGTTCCGGCGGGGGGCGGGGAGTAGGCGGCCTGCGAGGAAGGGGGTTGCCTGGCCGAATGTCGCCCCCCGCCCCGGCCTCAACCGGACAGTGTTGTCCGGTAGTTGCTACCGTAGCGGACGGCCGCCCGACCGGGGCCACCCCACCATCCGGATCGAGGACCCCCCACATGACGACTCCTCAAGCACCGGCTCCCCACGAGCTCGCCGCACTGAGGCGGCGCTACCGGCTCGAACGCGAACGGCGTGTGCGTCCCGACGGCGCCGCCCAGTACCGCGACGCAGAAGCCGAGTTCGGCTACTACGCGGCGGACCCGTACACGGAGGGGCCGATCGTGCGCGACCCTCTCCACGACGCCGTCGACGTCGCCGTGATCGGCGGCGGATTCGGCGGCATCCTCACCGGCGCGCACCTGCGGCAGCAGGGCGTCGAGCGCGTCCGGATTCTCGATAAGGGCGGTGATTTTGGCGGCACGTGGTACTGGAACCGGTACCCGGGAGTCCACTGCGACGTCGAGTCCCACGTCTACCTGCCGATGCTCGACGAGACCGGCTATGTGCCGGAGTGGAAGTACGCCCCCGGTGACGAGATCCGCCGCCACGCGGTGCGGATCGCGCGGAAGTTCGACCTGTACGCAGATGCGTTGTTCTCCACCGGGGTCACCTCACTGACCTGGGACGAGGCGTCCGAGACCTGGGTCGTGGCCACGGATCGCGGCGACACCTTCCGGGCCACGTACGTCGTCAACGCCACCGGCACCCTCACCGACCCGAAGCTTCCCGGGATCCCCGGCATCGAGGACTTCGCCGGCCACACGTTCCACACCTCACGGTGGGACTACGCCTACACCGGCGGCACCCCCAGGGCGGCATGGCCGGACTCGCGGACAAGCGGGTGGGTATTGTCGGCACCGGGGCCACCGGCGTCCAGGTCATCCCGATGCTGGCCGAGGACGCCGCACACCTCTACGTCTTCCAGCGCACCCCCTCCACCGTGGACATACGCGGCAACCGCCGCACCACCACCCGGGACGTGGGCGCCGACCGCGAGGACTGGGCCCGTGGGCGACGGGAGAACTACCTCCGCATCGTCTCCGGTGAGAGCGCCGACCAGGACCTGGTGGCGGACCAGTGGACCGCGTCGGCGGGCCTGCTGGAGAAGCTTCTGCCGAGCTTCCGGCGGCAGGGTGACCGGCAGGCCTTCGAAGCCGCCTACGAGGCCGCCGACGCCGCCAAGATGAACGAACTCCGCGCCCGCGTCGAACAGACGGTCACGGACCCGCGGACGGCGGCGAAGCTCAAGCCCTGGTATCGCTACGCCTGCAAACGCCCCACCTTCTCCGACCTGTACTACCCGGCGTTCAACCGCGACAACGTCACTCTCGTCGACACCGCGGACACCCACGGCATCGAACGCGTCACCGAGCACGGCGTCACGGTCGCCGGCACCACGTACGAACTCGACTGCCTGATCTTCGCCACCGGGTTCAACGTCGGGACCTCCGGCATCCACTCGGGCAAGCTCCCCGTCCACGGCCGGGGCGGCGTCCAACTGCTGCACAGGTGGGCGCGGCAAGGCCCGCGGACGCTCCACGGCTTCACGAGCAACGGCTTCCCCAACCTCCTGCAGATGGGGCCCCTCCAGAACGCCAGCAGCGTCAACTTCACCCACATCCTGGACGAGCAGGCCATCCACGCCGCCGCCCTCATCGCAGCCGCGGAAGCCGGCGGCGCCCTCATCGAACCCGCACCCGAGACCGAGGACGCCTGGATCGCCGTCCTGGCCGAAGGCGCGCCCGACCACGAGTGGTTCCACGCCGAGTGCACCCCCGGCTACTACAACCGCGAAGGGCGAGGCCGGCCCAACGGTCCCCTCGCCTACCCGCACGGGGCCGTCGCCTTCCACGAGCTTCTGGAACGCTGGCGCGACAAGTCGATGACGGAAATCCTCCGGAGCAGGACCGTCCACCCCACCTGACGCGGCTCGGCCCGCCCGCTCCTCGACCTCGAACTCCCAGCCCTCAGCCCTCAGCCCTCGCAATGTCGGAAGGACCGAGCCATGAACGCACCCGTACCCGAGCCGGACATCGCCTCTCGCACCCTGCGGAGCGTTATCGTCACCGGGGCCGCGTCCGGCATCGGCCGGGCCGCCGCTCTGGCCTTCGCCGCGCAGGGCGTCCGCGTCCTTGCGGCCGACCTCGACGCGGAGGGCGTCGAGGAGACCGTACGGAGGGTCACGGCCGCCGGGGGGCATCACCCTGGCGGCCGTCGGGGACCTGGCCGAGCAACGGGTGGTGGACTCCGTGGTGGCCCGCGCGGTGGCGGAGTTCGGCGGGGTCGACGTGCTGGTCAACAACGCGGGAGTCATGGACCGTATGTCGGCGGCGCACGAGACCGACGACGCCGAGTGGGACCGGGTGTTGCGCATCGACCTCACGGCTCCCTTCATCCTCACCCGCGCCGTACTCCCCCACATGCTGACCGCCGGCGCCGGCTGCCTGGTCTTCACCGGCTCCGAGGCCGGCCTGCGCGGCGCCGCCGCCGGGGCCGCGTACACCGCCGCCAAGCACGGGATCACCGGGCTGGTGAAGAACCTGGCGGTGATGTACCGCGGGCAGGGCATCCGGGCCAACATGATCGCGCCCGGACCCACTGCGACCGGCATCGGTGTCGACAGCCGCCCCGACGCCCACGGCCCCTCCGTCCTCAGGAGTCTCATCGGCGCGAACATCGGCCGCATCGGCTCGGCGGACGAACAGGCCGCCGCCATCGTCTGGCTCGCGTCCGATGCGGCTTCCTTCGTCAACGGCGCCGTCCTGCCCGTGGACGACGGCTGGTCAGCCGTCTGACGCGGCAGGCCGAGGTACGCAACGCACGGCGCGTCACGGGCTGGCCGCGTCGGAGACCGGGGCCTCGGTGCGGGCGGTCAGGGCAGGAGCTCCACGTACCCGTCGGTTCCGTGGACACGGATCCGCTGCCCGTCCCGGATCAGCCGGGTGGCCCGCTCCACGCCCACCACGGCCGGCAGGCCGTACTCCCGGGCGATCACCGCGCCGTGGGTCATCAGGCCGCCGACTTCCGTCACCAGGCCCGCGATTCCGACGAACAGCGGCGACCAGCTGGGGTCCGTGAAGGTCGTGACCAGGATGTCGCCCGCTTCGAGGTCGGCCTCCGCCATGTCGAGGACGACACGGGCTCTTCCCTCGACGGTCCCGGTGGACACCGGCAGGCCGGTCAGCGCGCCGGCCGGCACGTCGTCGCGCCGGTACGCGCCGGTGACGGCCTCACCGTCCGACGTGAGGACCCGGGGCGGGGTGAGCGCGTGGTACGACCGGAACGCCTCCTTGCGCCGCTGGATGAGCCGCTCGTCCGCCCGGTTGGACCGTACGGTCTCGTGGAGTTCCTGGAACGTCAGATAGAAGGCGTCTTCCCTCTCGGGAAGCACCTTGTCCCGCACGAGTCGCTCGGCCTCCGCCAGCAGCGCCCGCTTGTAGACGAAGTAGCGGCTGACGATGCCGTACTTCGGGTACTCCCGGTATCCGATGAAGGTCCTGACCCGGTCGATCATCCGCTGGGTCTCGTCGGCCTTCCGGTCCCCGTCCGGCAGGGCCCGCAGCCGTGACAGCACGTCCTGTTCCTTCTGCCGGGCCTTCCGCCGGCCCTGTTCGAAGCGCTGCTCGGCAGCGCCCGGCCCGAAGTTCCGCACATGGTCGAGGATCACGGGGACGAGCGTGGTGGGTCGCTCGCGCCATCGCGGCCTGGTGATGTCGATCTCGCCGACGCAGCGCATGCCGTACCGGTCGAGGTACGCCTCGATGGCGTCCCGTGCCTCGGCTCCGCCCTCGGGCTTCGCCAGCTCGTCCAGGAAGGTGGCGTCGTCAAGGTGCGCGGCGTCCCGCAGGAAGGCCAGCACCTCCGGCAGCGGGCGGATCACGTCCGCGACGTCGAGCAGCGCCAGTCCCATCTCCGACGTGATGTTGTCGGGGGCCGACAGCGTCAGCGTGTCCGCGACGTTCTTCTCACCCAGCCACTTCCGCAGCCTGTCGTTGAGCCACCAGGTGGCGTCCATCCCCGCCATGAGCGCCCGCATGCTCAGCGGGTCGGCCAGAACCCGCTTGTGCTCCTCGAAGGCCTCCAGCAGGAAGTCGAACAGCGCCGGACCCTTCTTCGTCCGGATGTCACGTTCCAGGGCGGCGATGGACGTCCGGCTTCGCTCGATCAGTTCGGTGACGACGGCCGGATCGGTCTCGATCGGGGCGGGCGCACCGGTGGACGGCGGACCGACGGGAGCCGCGTCCGGGAGCGAGGGAACGAAGCCGTCGCGTTCGAGGACGGTCTCCAGGGCATCCCTGACCAGCGGATCGCCCTTCCCCATGGCGTCCAGGAGGCTGTCGCGGCTCGTGGGCGATGCCAGGCGCGGGGTGACGTCGACGAACAGCCGCCCACCGGCCTCGTGCATCGGCACCATGGCCGTCAGCTGCCACATGGAGTACCCGAGGGGCTTCATGGGGTCGGTCATCATCTGCTGGTGGCCGACGGAGACGTAGACGCGATTCCCCCCGTCAGCCCCCTCGGCGTTCTCCCCGTCATTCCCCTCGTCGCCGTTCTCGATGACGGGGAGGGGGAAGAGGGTGGTGATCGGCCTGCTCTGCACGATCCGGAAGCCGTCGTCGACCAGGCACCATTCGATGTCCTGCGGGCGGCCGAAGTGCGCTTCGATCCTGCGGCCGAGCCCCACGAGGCGGACGGCCTGCTCATCCGTCAGCGCCGGCCGCTCCCGCTGTTGTGCGTCGACCATCACTTCCCGCGTACCGCCGGCGGGCAGGGCGTGTATGGCGCGCTCCTTGGCGGCGATGGTCCTGGTGACGACTTGACCGTCCCGGACCGTGAAGACGTCCGGGTTCACCAGGCCGGAGACCAGGGCCTCGCCGAGGCCGAAGCCGGCGTCCACGGTGGCGACCTTCCGGTTGCCGGTGACGGGGTCGGCCGTGAACAGGATGCCGGACGCGTGCGGGAAGACCATCCGCTGCACGACCACGGCCATGTGGACCGTACGGTGGTCGATGCCGTTCCGCTGTCGGTAGATGACGGCCCGCTCGGTGAACATCGAGGCCCAGCACCGGCTGATGTGCTGGAGGACCGCGGTCGGCCCCAGGACGTTCAGATACGTGTCCTGCTGGCCGGCGAAGGAAGCCGTCGGCAGGTCCTCCGCCGTCGCGCTGGACCGGACGGCGTACGCGGCTTGCTCGCCGAACCGGACGATCGAGCCAGTGATCGCCGCCACGATGTCGCCCGGGACGGCGGTCTCTTCGATGGTGCGGCGAATCCGTGCGCTGAGCGTGCGGATCTCCTCCCGGTCCTCCGGGTTCAGCCGCGACAACTCATCGAGCCGTTCGTCGATCGACGGGACTTCCGCCATGGCCCGCCGGAAGGCGTCCGTCGTCACGCAGAAGCCGTCCGGCACGCGGATGCCTTCGATCCGCGACAGGCCGCCCAGGTGTGCGCCCTTGCCGCCGACGGCCGCGACACGCGTCTCGTCGACCTCGCTGAGATCCAACACGTACGGGCCGGTCATCGCGACACCTCCGGGGCGGTCGTATTCCGTTGCACTGCGGCGGCCGATCGGATCACCGGCGCCTCGCCCTCTGTCGAACCTCTTGTCGGGCACGTACTCATTCCTGGTTGTCTTCCCTCTGACGAGTGGACCGGCGGATCCTCCCGGCCGGTCGGCGCGCGTCGTGCCACCGTTCCCGCTGGTGGTGGCATCGACCCGAGGATTCTGCGCCGTCACCGGGGTCTTGCCGCAAGCCCCCCGGTGAGCTATAAGTTGAGAGTGGCAAGGAGACGTCTTTCTCCTTGCCTTTGTTTTTGCGCTTACCCCGGGCGCCGGGTCATCCCTCCGCGGTCATTCCTCCGCGTCGCGGACCAGCAGCGCGATCTGTACCCGGTTCTGGACCGCCAGCTTGGAGAACAGGCTGCCCGTGTGCGCCTTGACCGTCGCGACACTGATGTGCAGCCTCTGGGCGATGTCCGGGTTTCCCAGTCCGTCCGCGATGGCCCGAGCGGTTTCGTGTTCCCGTTCGGTCAGTGCCGAGAGCCGTTCCCGCGCGGCCCGACGGGTCGAGTCACGGGCGTGGGAGGACTGCGGGCCGGTGGCCGCGGCGATCACCCGTGCCGTGGCGGCCGGCGACAGCGCGGGGGTGCCGTCCGCCACGGCCCGCACGGCGTCGAGGATCCGCGGCGGCGGGGTGTCCTTGAGGACGAACCCGAGAGCTCCGGCCCGCAGCGCGCCGAGCACCAGGTCGTCGGAGTCGAAGGTCGTCAGCATGAGCACCCGGGGCGGCACCGGCCGGGCCAGGAGCACCCGGGTCGCGCCGAGTCCATCGAGGCCTGGCATCCGTACGTCCATCAGCACGACGTCCGGCCGCTGCTCGTCCACCACGGTGATCGCGGCGTTCCCGTCGGCCGCCTCCCCGACGACGGTCAGATCCGGTTCGCCGTCGATGACGAGCCGCAACGCCATCCGCACCAACTGGTCGTCGTCGACGATGACGACACGCACCGGCTCCCGCTCGCTGTCCACTCATGCTCTCTTCTCGTGGGTGGGGTTCGGCCAGGGTAGCCGCGCGCTGAGGACGTAGCCGTGGTCGGCCGTGGGGTGATGGTGGAGTGTTCCGCCGGCCAGGCCGACCCTTTCGGTGAGGCCGAGCAGTCCGAACCCCGACGCGGGTGGGCGGTGCGTGGTGCTCGTGGTGGCCGGGGCGTTGCGGACGTCTACGCGGAGCCCCTCGCCGGCCGCGCCTTCGAGTGCGATGCGGACGGGCGCGCCCGGGGCGTGTTTGGCGGCGTTGGTCAGCCCTTCCTGGACGACCCGGTAGCAGGTTCGTCCCACGACGTCGGCCGGTGTTCCCGTCACCTTGGTGGTGAGGGTGACGTCCAGTCCCGACGCGCGGGCGTCGGCCACCAGGTCGGGGATGCGGTCGAGGGAGGGCTGCGGTGGTTCCGGGTGGCCCGGGTCGGCCCGGAGCACGCCGAGGACACCGCGCAGTTCCTCCAGGGCCTGGTGGGAGCCTTCGGCGATGCCACGGACCAGTAGACGGCTCTCCTCGGCTCCGAGGTCGCCGCGGTGGTCCAGCACTCCGGCCTGCATGGCGACCAGGGAGATCCGGTGCGCGAGCACGTCGTGCATCTCGCGGGCGATCCGGTTGCGCTCCAGGACCCGTGCCTGCGTCGCTCGTGCCGTCTGTTCCCGTTCCGCGCTCTCCGCGCGGTCCCGCAAGGACCGCACCTCGACGCGCCGCGCACCGATGGCCATGCCCACGGCCGCCGCGATGCCCGCGGTCAGGGCCGGCAACGCGAGCTGCAACCAGAACATGCCGGGCGGGTTCTGGACCGGGTAGACCCCGCCCGCGAACTGTGACGCGGCCACGTAGGCCAGGGCGACGGCCCCGATCTCCACCGGGCGTCGGCGGGTGGAGACCGAGCCCAGCGCCAGGAGGGCGGCGCCGGTGGCGAGCGTCGACGCGGTCGAGGCGATCGCGACCGTCATGGCGACGGCGAGGGGGAATCGCCGCCGCCACAACAGGGCCGTCAGGCAGCCGAGGGCCACGAGCGGATCGCCGACGCGGAACCAGGAGCCCGGTCCGGCGCCCTGCTCGTGGAGCAGCACTCCGATGTAGAGCCAGATCGGCACGCTCACCGCGGCGGCCGCCGCCAGCCGCCAGGTCTGCTGCCACCGTCCGAGCCGTGGCGCGCCGTACGTGTTCACCCGTTCATTGTCGCGAAGCCGTGCCGCCGGCGAGTCGTCCCCGGGGCGGAGGCGCCCTCGACCGGAGTCGTACCCGCGTCTCGCCCGTGGTCGGCGCGGCTTCGGGCCGCCGGGCCGATGTGCCGCCCGGGCCCGCACGCACAGACTCGTCCGGACGGCGGCCCGAGGGTGGAGGCGGCCCGTACGACCACGTCACACAGCCGGCGGCAGGTGCTCCGCGCCGGTGTTCCCGGCGCCCGGTGCGCCCCTTCTCCAGGAGGACGTCAGATGCGTACATCCTTGTCCCTCGCTCTCGCCGTCGGCGTCGTGGCGGTGGCGATCGCCGTGCCGGGAGCGTCCGCGGCGGCTCCGGACACCGTGCGGGTGGGTCCGGGGGCCGGCGGGGCGAGTCCGGGCCCCGTGCGGTGGGGCCCGTGCCCCGAGGACATCACCGCACCCCGGCTCGAATGCTCGACGCTCGACGTGCCGCTCGACTACCGGCACCCGGACGGCCGTCGGATCGAGATCGCGATCTCCCGGCTGGCGAGCGAGAACCCGTCCGAGCGCCGCGGTGTTCTGGTGACGAATCCGGGTGGTCCCGGAGGTGCGGGGCTGGACTACCCGGCGGTTCTGGCCGGTGCGGGGCTGCCCCGGGAGGTGCTGGACTCCTACGACGTGATCGGTTTCGACCCTCGTGGAGTCGGCCGGAGCGCGCCCGTGACCTGCGATCTGACGCAGGAGCAGCAGTACCGCGGCAACTTCGCGCCGTACGCGCACACCGCCGCCGATGTCGCACGGGAGGCGGGGTACGCGCGGACCGTCGCGAAGCAGTGCGCCACCTCGCCCACGGCGTCGGTGCTGCCGCACATCACCACCGCGAACACCGCGCGCGACATGGACCGGCTCCGGGCGGCGCTGGACGAGCCGAAGCTCTCGTACCTCGGTCACTCCTACGGCACCCATCTCGGTGCGGTGTACGCGACGATGTTCCCGAACCGCGGCGACCGGGTCGTCCTCGACAGCAATCTGGGTCCAGGGGGCTATGACGTCACGGCCATGCGGTCGTTCGGCCGCGGGCTGGAGGACCGGTTCCCGGACTTCGCGGAGTTCGCGGCCGCGCACCCCCGGTACGGTCTGGGGGCCACGCCCGGGCAGGTGACCGCGAAGTTCTTCGATCTCGCGAAGCGGCTGGACGGGAAGCCGGTCCGGGGCATCGACGGGACCGCGTTCCGCGCGGTCACGTTCGAACGTCTCTACGCTGATGTCCTCATGCCCCACCTGGCGGAGTTCTGGCAGGCGGTCGACATGGACCGGCCGCTGCCGGCGTCTCCCCCGCCGCCGGCGAACCTGGAGAACCTCCTGGCCGCGCGCCATTACGTGATCTGCAATGACTCACCCTGGCCGGGGACGGTTCGGGAGTATCAGCGCAACGTCGCCGTCGACCGGCTGAGGTATCCGATGATCGGGGCGTCCACGGCGGGAATCGGACCGTGCGCGTTCTGGCCGACGGAGCGGGTCGAGCCGCCGGTGCGGATCGGTGACCGGGGTCCGTCGAACGTGCTCATGGTGCAGAACGAGCGCGACCCGGGGACGCCGCTGGCCGGCGCCCGGGAGCTGCGGCAGGCGTTCGGCCGGCGGGCCACGCTGGTGACGGCCGACCAGGGCGGACACGGTGTCTACCCGTTCGGCGGCAACACGTGCGCGAACGACGCGGTGACGACGTTCCTCACCACCGGGCAGCGCCCGGCGCGGGATCTGGCCTGCCCGGCGGAACCGGGCGAGCGGGGGTAGCGGGGTGGCGGGGGTAGCGAGGTGGCGGGGGTAGCGAGGTGGCGGGGGTAGCGGGGTGGCGGGGGTAACGGAACAGTGTGCGCGCGGCGGCGGGGGCGTCGGGTCTCGTGTGCGGCGGGCGCGGTGGGGACGGAACCGTCGGCGGGCCGGGGGGAGGCCGGCAGGGGAAGGCCGGCGGGGCGTCAGGGCCGTCGAGTGAACGGCGGATCGCCTGCGTACCGGCCGACGTCGAAGTGGCAGCACGGGAGCGGGTCCCCGGGAGGGGACGTGGTCGCGTCGGGAACACTTCGGCGAACTCTCTCGTTCGACCTCCGGCCCCCTACCGCGAACCGTGAATCCGAGGAACTGCCTTGCCCGATACTTCCACTGCCGACGCCGTGCACCCGCTCCCGTCTCCCTCCGCCCAGGCGGAGCGCCTGATCGAGCTCGGGGTGCACGTGATCGCGGGGATTCCCGCTAAGGACATCCGCGCGTTCGCCGAAACGGCCGGCCGGGGCCGTGACGTTCTGCTCGCCGTCCATCCGGACCGCGCCCCCGCCTCAGCCCTCGCGCCACTGCTCCTCCGCGACAGCAAGCCCGGCTTCGTCGTCGTCGACATGCCCGACGTCGACCGGTTCGCCCCCGACGCGGTCGAACTCCCCGACGCTCCTCTCTATTTCGTCGCCGGGCTCAACCGCGGCGACCACATGGCCAACTGGAGCCCGGAAGAGGCGTTGCCCGCCCTCACCGAGGAGGGCCGCACCCCCTTGGTGCTCACCGAAGGCATCCACTGGGTCCTGCAGCAGCCGGCGGTGCTTGAGCGGAACCTCTGCTTCATGACCATCGGGTCCCGGCTGCGCAAGGCGAACGGCGCCCTGGACGCGCGTACCCCGGCGCTCTGGATCAGCAACGGCACCGGGCGGGACGGCAAGGAGCGGCGCAACGCCCCCAAGGTCGGCTGGTGCTGGTGGGGCAACCGCCATACGTGGCTGGGATTCGCCTCCGCCACGGGCCGCGAGGGCCAGTAGCGCCCGTTCGCCCTGCCGTTGACCCACCTCCGATGACCCACCTCCGATGAAGCGGGCCGCGCGGGCCCGCTTCATCGGCGCGGGCGAGAAACACCTCCCCGGAGTGCGCGGTCCCAGGCCTGAAAATTACTGACTGAGCGCCAGATGCCCTGTAAAACAAGGGGTTTGGCGACTTTGCATCAAGGCCTGCGAACTTTGAACACTGTGGTGACGAAGTATGGACGCCACCGGTAGAAGCCTCCTACTGTTCTCGGCGCAGCCACCGGAGTCCCTGTCCGGACGAAGCGCTGCCCCACCGCACGAGCCGAACGTTCACCCCCGGGCGCCGGGTGGCCCCACCCACCGCCGCGACGTGCCCCTCGCAGCGAGGGGCCAGGAGGAAGAATGCATCCACGGCCGTTCCACCGTTGCCGCAGACAACTCACCGGCCTGCTGGTCTCCGCGTTTCTCGTCGGCGCCTTCTCCGCCGTACCGGCCGCCGCCGCGCCGGTGCCGCGGGAAGAACTCCCGCCGCAGGAGCCGGGCGTCACCCTGCGCGTCTTCGACGTACAGGTCCCCCTCAGCGAGCTGTGCGACATCAAGGCCGGACAGACTCCGAACGTCGACAAGTTGATGCCGGGCATCGACTGGAGTTCGCCGGACGACTTCGGCTTCGGCGATCACTTCGTCTCCCAGGTCACAGCAAACCTCACCGTTCCCGACGACGGTGCGTACGCCTTCCGCCTGACCAGCGACGACGGTTCGCGGCTGCGGATCGACGACTCCACCGTCATCGATCACGACGGGCTGCACGGCGCTGAGCCCAAGGACGGGTCGGCCGAGCTGACGGCAGGTCATCACGCGCTACGGATCGATCACTTCGACCGCACCGGTGGCCAGCAGGTCACCCTCGAATGGAAGCCGCCCGGCGCGGGGGACTTCACCGTCGTGCCGAACTCCGTACTGAGCACCGACGCCGACGTCGTACGGGTGACGGCGCCGGGCCGCAAGGAGTGCGAGGGCGCCCTCGACTCCCCCGGCGACGGGCTGCCGCTGACCGGAACGCACCCGGACTACGCGCTCACCGATCTGCGGCCCGCGGGCTTCGAACCGCAGGTCACCGCGATGGACTGGCTGCCCGACGGCCGGCTCGCCGTGACCACCTGGGGCGGCACCGACAACACGACCGGCGAGGTCCACCTCCTCGACAACGTCCAGGGCGACACCGGTCCCGGCGAGGTGACGGCCAAGAAGGTGGCCGAGGGGCTCAAGGAGCCGATGGGCATCAAGGCCGTCGACGGCAAGCTGTACGTGTCCCAGAAGCACGAGCTCACCGAGCTGACCGACACCGACGGCGACGACGTGACCGATGAGCGCCGGACGGTGGCGACCTGGCCGTACGGCGGGAACTTCCACGAGTTCGCCTTCGGCCTGCTCTACCGGGACGGCTACTTCTACCTGAACCTGTCCGTGGCGATCGACCTGGGCGGGGCGACGACCGACCCGCAGCCGGCGCCGAACCGCGGTTCGACGATCAAGGTGAACAAGGAGACCGGCAAGGTCGACTACATCGCCGGGGGCCTGCGGACACCCAACGGCATCGGCTGGGGCCCGGAGGGCGACATGTTCGTCCTCGACAACCAGGGCGGCTGGCTGCCCTCCTCGAAGCTGCTCCACATCAAGCAGGACCGCTTCTTCAACCACTACACCAACCCGTCGGGCCCCTTCGACGCGAAGCCGGTGACCAAGCCGGTGCTGTGGCTGCCGCAGAACGAGATAGCCAACTCCCCCAGTACGCCTCTGCAGTTGGAAGAGGGCCGGTTCGCCGGGCAGATGCTGTTCGGTGACGTCACGTACGGCGGCATCCAGCGCGCCTACCTGGAGAAGGTCGACGGCGAGTACCAGGGAGCGGTCTTCCGCTTCACCCAGGGCCTGGAGGCAGGGGTCAACCGGATCAGCATGGGTCCGGACGGCGCGATCTACGCCGGCGGCCTCGGCGCGGGCGGCAACTGGGGCCAGGAGGGCAAGCTGACCTACGGGCTCCAGAAGCTCTCCCCCAGCGGTGACAAGGCCTTCGACATCCTGGCGATGCGCGCGAAGCCGGGTGGCTTCGAGCTGGAGTACACCGAGCCGCTCTCCGAGGAGACGGCCGCGAAGCTCGCGGAGAGCTACCGGGTCGAGCAGTGGGCGTACGCCCCGACCCCCGCCTACGGCGGCCCCAAGATCGACGAGGAGTCTCTGGACGTCGGTGCGGCCACCCTTTCCGAGGACCGCAAGAAGGTCACGCTGACCATTCCCGGGCTCAAAGCGAACCGTGTGGTCCACGTCCGCTCGCCGCGCCCCTTCAGCTCCGCCGACGGCACGGAGCTGTGGAGCACGGAGGCCTGGTACACCCTCAACTCCCTGCCCGGCGACCAGCCCCCGGCCACCCGGTACGAGGCGGAGGAGGCCGCCCTCAGCGGCGGCGCGGGCTTCGACACCGAGCACGCGGGCTATTCGGGCGGCGGCTTCGTCGACAACTTCGGCAACGAGGGAGCGGCGGTCACCTTCGACGTGGAGGCCGGGAAGGCGGGTACCCACGACGTGGGTCTGCGCTACTCCAACGGGCCGGATCCGGCGCCCGGCACCAAGACGGTGAGCGTCCATGTCAACGGCGAGAAGGTCCGGCAGATCGAGCTGCTGTCGACCACCGACTGGAAGACCTGGTCGACGGGGACAGAGCAGCTGGAGCTGCGCGAGGGCCGCAACACGATCACCTACTCCTACGACAGCGGTGACACCGGCCATGTGAACCTGGACATGATCACCGTCCATCCGAAGGGGGCCCGCGTCCAGCTCTTCGACGGCACGGACCAGGGGGCCTGGCAGCATCCGGACGGGCGGGCACCCGAATGGCCGGTGAGCGGCGGGGAGATGGAGGTCGCCGGCGGGGACCTGCGCACCAAGCAGGGCTTCCAGGACTTCCGTGCGCACGTCGAGTTCCGGCTGCCGAACCTTCCGCCGGACGTGACCGGCCAGGACCGCGCCAACAGCGGCGTGTATCTGCAGGAGCGCTATGAGGTGCAGATCCTCGACTCGTACGGTGACACCACGCTCGCCGACAACGAGGCCGGGGCGATCTACACCAAGAAGGCCCCGGACGTGAACGCGGCCACGGCCCCGGAGACCTGGCAGACGTACGACATCACCTTCCGCGCCGCCCGCTTCGACGCCTCGGGCGCGAAGACGGAGGACGCCCGGGTCACCGTCGTGTGGAACGGCGTCACCGTCCACGACGACGTGGCCGTCGACGGCCCGACGGGCGGCGGAGCTGCCGAGGGTCCGACGGCCGGGGCGATCAAGCTCCAGGACCACGGGAGCAAGATCCGCTACCGCGACGTGTGGGTCGAGCCGCTCACCTAGGTCGCGTCGTTCGGGATGATGCCGGGCTCGACGTACCGGTTTCGGGGTGGCAGCGGCCGGCTGTCACCCCGGAGCCGTCCGCACCGGCGCTCCCACCGCGCGCCGCAGCGGTCGTGGCCCTGACGCCGGGTCTGTGCCCGGTGGGGCCACCGCTATCGTGCTTTCGTGACTCGCACCGCGCAGCGTCCGCTGCTGTTCCTCGACGTCGACGGTCCGCTCATCCCCTTCGGTGCGACGCCCCGCCCCCACCCGACCTACGGGACGGCCCCCGGGACTCCGGGTACCGGTGCGAATCCGCTTCTGACCAGGATCGATCCCCGGCCCGGCCCTGCTCCACCGGGTGGATGCCCGGCGAGGCCTGGCGGACAGTGACTGCACGGCTCTCGACGCCTGGCTGCGGCGTGTGGGGGACGGCGCGTAGGCGCGTATCCCCCGCGTCTTCGGGGCATCGGTTCCGTCAGGCCGTGCTTCTGCGGCAGGAGACGACCACCAGGAACGGCCACAGGGCCTGGACGAACGTCACGACACGCTCGGCGACACCGGGCGCCCCCGTGCCGTGCAGCTCCGCCAGGAACCACAGAGCGCTCGCGCCCATCAACGCGCTCGCGGCGAGCGACACATCGAGCCTCAGCCCCCACGGCACCGGCCTCCTGTCCCGGACTGCGGCCAGGGGAGGCCACACCGCCAGCAGCACGAGGCCCACGGTGGACACGGCCCCGTGCTCCAACGCCCCGCCGCTGTTCGGGACGGGCACCAGCGTCAGGGCCAGTGCGCACAGTCCGCCGCCGGCCAGGGCCACCCGGCCGGCGGGCGCCGCCGGCCGGAGCGCGTGCGCCGTCGCCACGTAGCACGTCCCCAGTACCAGCAGCATCCCCGTCATCAGCCAGTAGCTGGCAGCACCGTAGGAGGCCAGCACGCTCAGGGTCTGCCTCACGGGGTCGTACTCCGGCCCCTGGCGCAGCTGCGCAATCATCCAGGAGCCGACCAGAAGGACGGGGGCGCATCCGGAGGAGACCAAGGCCCACCAGGGAGCAGATCGCATCGAGCCAGCATAAATGCGAGCATCTCGGCCACTGCTGACATCCGCCCGGTTCGGCCGACCGCGCCGCCGGCCGCGCGGGGGGCACCCGGCAGCGGTCGGGCGTTCAGGCCGACAGCACGCGCAGGACCAGTGCGGCGGCGGCCAGCAGGGCGAGCGCCACGGGCGGCACGATCTCGTAGTCCTTGGCGCGCAGGTGGGTGACGACGGCCCCGATGAAGTAGAGGACGACGCCGACGGCCGCGGCGGATCCGATCAGCGGCGCACCGAGGCCGATCAGGAGGCCGAGGGCGCCGGCCGCCTTGAGGGAGGCCAGCCAGGGGAACCAGGCGCCGGGGACGCCCACCTTGCCCATCGAGGCCGTGATGGCCTCGTTGCGCGTGAACGTCAGCACGGCGGAGGCGCCGAGCGCGAAGGCGAGAAGGACGCCGACCACGGCGTAGGCGATGAACATCGTTACCTCGGGATCATCAATGATGCGAATGGCTAGATCATTGATGACTATAAACGATTTCAGCGGTTCCACAATGTGCGCCCTGATACCGTGGTGGAATGCCAGCTCAGGACAGGGCCGCCCAGCCATCGGCGGGGCCTTCGACGTCTCCCGGCGATCCGGGCTACCGCCTCGGATTCCTGCTCGCCTACCACGGCAACGCGACGCAGACCCTCATCCACAAGGCGCTCGCGGCCACCGGACTCACCCCGCGGCACATGATGACGCTCCTCCAGCTCGCCGACGGGCCGGTCACACAGAAGGCGCTCATCGAGAGGCTCGACGTCGACCCCAGCGTCCTCGTGGCCCTCCTCAACGATCTCGAGGGCGACGATCTCGTACGCCGTCGTCGCGACACCGCCGACCGGCGGCGCCACATCGTCGAGATCACTCCACGGGGCGAGTCGCAGCTCCGGACCTCGGACACGGCACTCGACACCGTGGAGGACGAACTCTTCGCGGACCTGTCCGAGCGCGACCGGGCCACGCTGCGCCGACTGCTGGGCAAGCTGCGGACCTCCCCGCAGGACTTCAGCTGCACGGAGGAATGAGCCCCGCGGTCCTCGACGCCGCCGGCTCAGATCGCGGTGCCCTCCGGGGCCGCCCCGGTCTCCGCCCGCCGGATGGGCATCATCGTCTCCACCGCCTCCTGTGCGAGGTGGTCGAGGATCAGCCGGTTCACCAGCGCCGGCTTCTCCAGCGGGGCCAGGTGGGACGCCCCGGGAACGACAGCCAGCTCGGCGTCCGGGATCGCGCGGTACAGGGCCATCGTGTGCTCCAGCGTCATCAGGTCGTCATCGCCGACCATGACGAGGGTGGGCGCCTCGACGCGGGCCAGGTCCTCGGCCGTCAGCGTCGGCTGCGTGCGCCACATGTCGACCACCTTCGCGGCCACCACCGGCCAGTGGTCCGCGCCGTCCGGTGAGACGGGCTCGTACATCTCCCGGAAGAACGCGAGATCGGGCGCGGCGGGGGTCATCGCGTCGAGCATCGACGGCTCGACGAAGCACTCGGGGCCCGGGCGGAAGTTGGCCCCGATCGCCACGGCCCTGCGGACGAGGTCGGGACGGTCCATGGCGACGAGCAGAGCGACGACTCCCCCGTCGCTCCAGCCCACCAGATGCGCCCCTCCCCCGACGACCTCCTCCAGGAAGACCACGGTGTCGTCGGCCATGTCCTGGTACGTCAGCGGCCCCGCGACGTCGGCCGTGTGCCCGTGGGCACGCCGTTCCGGCAGATACACGCGGTGGGCGGCGGCGAGGTCGGCGCGCTGCGCTCCCCACGTGTCGTTGGTACAGAAGCCGCCGTGCAGCAGCACCAGCGGGTCGCCGTCCCCCTCGGTCTCGTACCAGGTCCTGACACCTGGCAGTTCCGCGTACTCGTACTCACCCATCGTTCCGGGCCTCCCCAGGGCAGTCGTCTTCGTGGCCCCCCGTCTCCGTCCAGTCTGCGTCGCGGTCCCGTGGGCCGCCATGCGGAGCCCGTGCGGTTACGTCCGTGGGGCCTGCGCGAGCGGGGATCGCGGGCTCGTACCGGCCCGCCGAAAAGATTTCGAGAGGTTTTCGGGCGACGATGTCGAGAACCCGTATCCGGCTCCGTCCCTGGAGTGAAAGCGGCCACAATGGGCCGCACAGCACCGAGGAGTAGCACCATGGCCAAGTACCTTCTGCTCAAGCACTACCGCGGAGCCCCGGCCTCGGTCAACGACGTACCGATGGACCGGTGGACGCCCGAGGAGATCTCGGCGCACGTGCAGTACATGCAGGACTTCGCGGACCGGCTGGAGAAGACCGGGGAGTTCGTCGACGGCCAGGCGCTCGCCCCCGAGGGCGCGTGGGTCCGGTACGACGGCGAGGGCCGCCCGCCGGTCACCGACGGGCCGTTCGCCGAGACCAAGGACCTCATCGCCGGCTGGATGATCATCGACGTCGACGGCTACGACCGCGCCGTCGAACTGGCCGGGGAGCTGTCGGCCGCTCCGGGGGCGGGCGGGAAGCCCATCCACGAGTGGCTGGAGGTTCGCCCGTTCCTGTCCGCGCCGCCCACCGTCACGGAGTGACCCCACGATGAACGAGGCCCTCCTGCGGAGCCTCACACCGAGCGTCCTCGCCATCCTCGTCCGCCGCGGGGCAGACTTCGCGGCGGCCGAGGACGCCGTGCAGGACGCCCTGGTCGAGGCGGTCCGCGTATGGCCGGACGAGCGACCGCGGGACCCGAAGGGCTGGCTGGTCACCGTGGCCTGGCGGCGGTTCCTCGACGGGACCCGGGCGGAGGCCGCCCGGCGGCGGCGGGAGGACCTCGTCGACGAGGAGCCCGCGCCCGGCCCCGTGCCGGCGGTGGACGACACGCTCCAGCTCTATTTCCTGTGCGCCCACCCGTCGCTGACGCCGTCGTCCGCCGTCGCGCTCACCCTGCGCGCCGTCGGCGGGCTCACGACCCGCCAGATCGCCCGGGCCTATCTGGTGCCCGAGGCGACCATGGCACAGCGCATCAGCCGGGCGAAGCGCACCGTCTCCGGCGTGTCGTTCGATCAGCCCGGCGATGTCGCCACCGTGCTGCGCGTCCTCTATCTGGTCTTCAACGAGGGCTATTCCGGCGACGTCGACCTCGCCGCCGAGGCGATCCGGCTCACCCGGCAGCTCGCAGCAGCGATCGACCACCCGGAGGTGGCGGGGCTGCTCGCCCTCATGCTGCTCCACCATGCCCGCCGCGCCACCCGGACCGCGCCCGACGGGAGCCTGGTTCCGCTCGCCGAGCAGGACAGGGGCCGCTGGGACACCGGGGCGATCGCCGAGGGCGTCGAGATCCTGCAAGGGGCCCTCGCCCGCGACCGGCTGGGTGAGTTCCAGGCCCAGGCCGCCATCGCGGCGCTCCACGCCGACGCGCCGACCGCCGGGGAGACCGACTGGGTGCAGATCGTCGAGTGGTACGACGAACTGGCGGGCCTGACGGACAGCCCGGTCGTCCGGCTCAACCGTGCGGTGGCCGTCGGGGAGGCCGACGGTCCGCGCGCCGGGCTGGCCGAACTCGCCGCGCTGAGCCACACGTTGCCCCGCCACACCGCGGTGGCGGCGTATCTCCACGAGCGCGACGGCGACCTGCCGAAGGCGGCCCGGCTGTACGCGGAGGCCGCCCACAAGGCCCCCACGCTCGCCGAACGCGACCACCTCACGCGCCAGGCCGCCCGGCTGAACGCCGGTCTTCGACGCTGACGGATCGACCGCGCCCACCACGTCCGGAGATGCGCGGCCCGACCGTCGTACGCCTCAGGCGCGGCAACGCGACATCTCCAGCGGCGGGTTGGCGAAATCTCCAGCAGCGGGTTGGCGAGGAAGTCCTCCCAGAACTCCGCGCCGAACGCGCGCAGGCCGGCCTCGGACACCTGCCGGAGGCCAGGTCGAGGACCGACCTGTCGCGTACGTCCCCGACGAGGGTCAGAAAGCTCGGCACCTCCGCGTAGTGCGCCAGCGGCAGGGCCTTGAACACCTCGAACGCCTCACCGATCTCGTCGTACTGCTGCGTGCCCGCCGTTTCCCTGTCCCGACGCTTCGTGCACCCTCGGCTCGGCAGCCCCGCGTCCACTCACCTCGCGCGGCTCAGGCGGACAGTCTCGCGCGCCCTCAGCGCACCGTCGTACTGGCGGGGAACCACAAGAACGCGGGCCTCCTCCCGGTGTCACGTACGGTCGGTGGGCTCCCCGCGACGACGGCGGCAAACCGTACGGTCGAGCGAGTTGATCACTCGATCGTGACTTCCGCCCCTTCGGCGCCCTGTGCGTCGCAATGCTGTGGGACGGGCGCGCGACCCGCGCTGTCGGCTGTTATGGGGTGGGGAGTGGCATGACGCGAGAAACGGGACGTGACGGGGACCTGGACGAGCGGGTGGTCCTGCTCGTGGCGGGGGCGGCCGATCTGGCGGTGAGCGCGGTGGGTTCGGCCCTGGGAGCGGTGCGTGGGCTGCTGCGCCGCTCGGACGCCGCGGAGCTGGCGGCGGACGCCGAGCACGAGCTGATGGCGCGCGGGCGCCTGGTGCTGGGCCGGTACGCCGCCCCGCCACCGGCACATCTGGAGCTGCTCGCCCGGCATGCCATCGCCCGGCGGGCCGCCGATGACGCCTGACCGCTGGGACGCGGCCGCGTTCAAGGTCCGGGTCGACGAGGTGCTGCACCCGTTCGTCGCCCGGGAGGCCGATCTGTTCGCGGCGATCGACCCGGCCCTGGCCCCGGTGGCCGCGCAGGTGGACGCGGTCGTCGCGGACGGCAAACGACTGCGGGCGGCGTTCTGTTACTGGGGTTGGCGGGCGGCGGGGCAGCCGGACAGCGACGCGCTGGTGCGGGCGGCGGCCTCCCTGGAGCTGATCCACGCCGCCGCTGTCGTGCACGACGATCTCATCGACGACAGCGCTCTGCGGCACGGCCGCCCCACCGCGCACATCGCTCTGCGCGGTGCCGTGCGCCGTCGCCCGCGTTCCGTCGCCGCCGCCAGGTCGCTGGCGATGCTGGTGGGCGATCTGCTGATGGGAATGGCCGGGCAACTGTTCACCACCAGCGGTCTGCCCGTCGCCTATCTCGGCCGGGCCCGCCCGTTGTGGGCGGTTCTGGGCCGGGAGCTGATCGCGGGCGAGTGCCTGGAGATCCTGCGCACAGGAGCGGAGCCGGACACCGCGGCCTCGCTGAAGGTGATCCGGTACAAGACCGCCAAGTACACGGTCGAGCAGCCCCTGTTGATCGGCGGCGCGCTGGCCGGGGCCGGCGGCCGGCTGTGCGAGGGCTACTCCGCCTACGGGCTGCCGCTGGGCGAGGCCTTCCAGCTGAGGGACGATCTGCTCGGGTTGTTCGGAGACCCGGGACGCACCGGCAAGGCCAATGCCGACGACGTGTGCGGCCACCGGCCCACGACCCTGCTGGCGGAGACCTGGCGGGTCGCCGGTGACGACGACCGTGACCGGCTACGGGCCCTTCTGGGCCGGCGCGACCTGGACGAGGACGGGCTGAACGCGGTGCGCGCGGTCATGCGCAGGCTGAAGACCCCCAACCTCGTCGAAAGCATGATCACGGCGCGCGTCGAGGAAGCCCTCGACGCCCTCCATGAGCTGGACGTGGCACCGCGCGCGTCCGACGCCCTGACCGCGCTGGCGAGGTCGGCGACCGTCCGGCTGTCCTGACCCGTCGCCCGCCCGCCGCGCATAGCACCGCACCGCACCGCACCGCACCGCACCGAAAACGAGGAAGTCCGTCTTGACCTATACCGAGGCTTCGATGAACGCCCTGCGGCAGGGCGGTGACGAACTGGCCGACGCCACGGTCGCCGCGCTCTTCGAAAGCGGGGAGGTGGGCAAGTTCAACACGCTGATGCGCTACGTCTCCACCGCCGGCGCTCCCCTGCCGGACGGGTTGCCCGATGTCGCCCGGGACTACCTTCAGGCCACAAGTGCCCCACCGGCCTGGGTCGACTGGGAGGAGATGGAGAAGGCCCGGCTGTTCTTCATCGACAACAACGTGCATATTTCCACCGCGCTGTCGTTCGCCTCCATGCCTGCCTGCTACGTGGTCCCGCACGTGGCGAAGCTCCTCTCCGCCACCCACGGGCTGAAGTACCCCTCCAAACGGATGGCGGAGACCGGCCAGTTCACCGTCTATCTGATGCGACCCGACGCCTTCGAGGCCGGGGGACGCTTCCTCCCCGCCGCCCAGAAGGTCCGCCTTCTGCACGCGTCGATCCGCCATCACCTCCTGCGCGAAAAGCGGTGGGACACCGACGCGCTCGGGACGCCGATCTGCCAGGAGGACATGATCGGCGGGCAGATGTTCTTCTCGCTGCTCGTGCTCGACAGCCTGCACCGCCTCGGCATCCGCATGTCGGAGGAGGGCGCGGCGGCCTACTACTACGCCTGGCGCGTGGTCGGCGCGATGCTGGGAGTCAGCCAGGAGGCCGTCCCCCGGTCCCTGGACGAGGCCCGCCAGTTCCTCGACCTCTACATGGTCCGGCACATGGGACCCTCCGAGGAAGGCGCGCTGTTGACCCGGCAGCTCATCGACCTCTACGAGGAGGTCGTGCCCGGGACCTTCTTCGACCCGATCGTCTCCGCGCTCATCCGACACCTGGTCGGCGACACCTGCGCCGACTGGCTCCAGGTGCCCCGCACCTCGTGGGACACCGTCGTCAAGGCCGTACCCCACCTCCTCGGTGTCCTGGAGACCGTCGAGGACCGGTCCCCCCTCGGCGCCTGGGCCCTGGACCGCCTCGGTCACCTCACCACCGTCCTCGAACTGTCCTCCCTCACCCGTGGACGCGTGATGCACTACGCCATCCCCGAACAGCTCAAGGAGGAGTACGGCGTCTCCCCCGGGGCGTCCCGCGCCGGACGCTGGAGCCCGCCCGCCGTCACCGTCCCCGCCCACACCCCATCGTGACAATTAGGTAAGCCTCACCTAATATGCGATGTGTCGTCTTCGGGTCCCCACACGCCGAGAAGCCGGTATCCCCCCTTCTTTCGTTCGCCTCCCGGGAACGGCTCCGTCCAGACGTGCGCCGTGCCCCTCCCCCGAAGGAGACATGCAGCGCATGTCCATGCCCCGCCGCGGCCGCCTGGCCGCACTTGCCGCCCTGACCGTCGTATCCGTGGGCGCCGGCGTGCTCGCCGTTCCCGCCTCCGCCGCCACCCCGGGCATCCACGCAGCCGAGCGGGCCGACGCCGCGGGTACCACGTCCGCGGCCTCCCCGATCCTGCTGTCCGGCCGATCCTCCTGGGGCTTCAAGGACTCCTGGGTCCGCTACGTCACCGGCTCGGGCGGCTCGGTGAACGTGGCCGGCGGCGCGACCTCGGATGCGACCGGACGGGTCGGCTATCCCGTCAAGCACGGCTCGGTGAACCCTGCCGAGCGCTCCGCCGATGTGCGCTTCGGCGGCTCGGTCACCTACGCGGTCCCGAGTCACGGGATAACCGCGATCACGCTCGCCAACCCGCGTGTGGTCCTCAAGGACGGCAAGGGCACGCTCCACATGGACGTGACGACCGACATCGCCGCCGGCAAGGCCCCGGTGACCACGCCCGGCGTGCCGCTCGCCGCGCTCACGGCATCCGCCGACGCGCTCGACGGAGCCGTCCTCGACTGGACGGGCATCACGGCCACCCTCACCGACGAGGGCGCGGCCATCTTCGCCTACCAGGGCCGGCCCATGTACGCGGTCGGCACGGCGCTGGACCCCGTCGCCATCAGCGGCGGCGTCAGCGTTCCCACCCTGACGGTCAGTCAGGTCACCGGCCTGGGCGCGGAGAACGAGGTCACCGTCAGCGGCAAGGGTTACCAGCCCGGGCGCGGCGTGTATCTGGCCCAGTCCATCGCCCTGCCCGGCACCACCTACCCCAGCGTCTTCGGCAACGCGGCGTACGTCCGTCAGGTCGGCGCGGACGGCACCTTCAGCGTCACGCTGAAGCTCACCGAGACCTTCGCCCCCTCCGGGGCTCCCGTCGTCGACTGCCGAACCACCGCCTGCTTCGTGACGAGCTTCAACTCGCACGACGGCAGCGACTCCACCTGGATGCCCTCCCGGGCCCAGGACGTCGCCCAGCCGCTCAAGTTCGGCGTCGAGGTCCCCGCCGCCACCGTCACCCAGCACCCCGCGCCGCGTACTGTCCGCTCGGGCGCCACCGGCACGTTCACCGCCGCCGCGACCGGCGCGGATTCGGTCCGCTGGGAGCGCAGCACCGACCGTGGCGCGACCTGGAGCACCGTCCCCGGAGCCGCCGCCACCACCCTGTCGGTCAAGGCGTCGGCCGCGCTCAACGGCCACCGCTACCGTGCCGTCTTCGTCAACACGTCCGGTGAGACGGCCACTTCGGCCGCAGCTCTCACGGTGTCCGCGGTGCCCGCCCGGATCGTCTCCTTCAACGCCTCTCCCGAGCCGGTCGGCAAGGGCGGCAAGGTGAAGGTGGTCGCCACGCTCCAGACCGCCGGCGCCACGGACAACGTCTGGCGGCCGCTGGCCAAGGCGCCCGTCGTGATCGAGTTCCGGGCGAAGGGCGGCAAGACCTGGAGCCGGGCCACCACGGTCAGCACCACCGGCAAGGGCGTCGTCTCGGTATCGGTCACCGCCGTCAAGGACGGCACCTGGCGCGCCCGTTACGCGGGGACCGCCGACCGCGCCGCGGCCGTCAGCACCTCCGACAACGTGGACGTCAAGCTGCGGACCGCCGTCTCCGGCTTCAACGCCTCCCCCGAGCCGGTCCGCAAGGGGCGCACCATCACCGTCAAGGGCACCCTGCGCAGCCTGGACGGCACCTGGAGGAACACCTCCGGTCAGTCCGTGATCATCCTGTTCAAGGCCGACGGCTCCAGCAAGTGGAGCAAGCTGGCGACCGTACGTACGAACGGCAAGGGCGTGTTCTCGAAGGGGTTCACCGCCAAGAAGGACGGCACCTGGAAGGCACAGTTCAAGGCCACGTCGTCCCGGCTGGGCACGACCGGCGCCGGCGACCGGGTCGACGTGCGCTGACCCGGGTCCTGTCCGTCCCGGCCTCCGCGCCTCCGCGCCGCTGCCCCTCTCCCGTCGTCCGGGGAGAGGGGCAGCGGCAGTGCCGGGATCCTTGCCGGTGGTGGAGCGGTTCAGGGGGCGGTGCCCCAGGCGAGGGTGGAGCCGGTGAAGACGCCGATCCTCGGGGCGTCGGCGAAGGCGGTGTTGGTGGAGCGGCTGTAGTCGTCGCTCTCCTGGAAGGCCGACCAGTCGCTCTTGTTGATCCGCAGTTGGATCTCCCCGGTCGTGGCGCCCGCCGCGAGGCTGCCGCCGCCGAAGCCGACCTCCAGGTAGTGACCGGCGCCGGTGGCCGGTGTGCCCACCGGTCGGACGCCGTGCGTCACGTTGCCGCAGCCGAGCACGGCGTAGTCGCAGGCGGTGGCGAAGGTGCTCGCGCCGGCGTCGGAGGTGAACCAGTAGCGGGCCGTGACCGTGGACAGGTCGATCGCGGCCGAACCGGTGTTGACCAGGCGGAGGGACATCCGGATCTGGTTGTCGGTCGGGGAGCCGTCGGTGTTGCGGTATTCGGCCTTGAGCGCGCCCGTTCCGGTGCCGCCGCCCGCCTCGGTGGTGACCTGTACGGCCGGGGCCCCGGCCGAGAGGTTGCCTGCGGCGTCCTTGGCCCTGACCGAGTAGCTGTAGGCGGTCGAGGCGCTCACCCCGGTGTCCGTGTAGGTCGTCGTGGCCGTCGTCCCCACGCGGGTGCCGTTGCGGAGGATGTCGTATCCCGTGACGCCTGTGTCGTCCGTGGACGCCGCCCAGGCGAGGGTGACGCTGCTGCTGGACTTGGCCGTCACCCGCAGGTTCGTGGGCACGGTCGGCGCCTGTGTGTCGTCCTCGCCACCGCTGCCGCCGTCGAGCGGCGGGTGGGCGTTGCGGAGCAGTTCCTGGAACTGTGCGGAGAACCAGTGCCCGGCCACCGGTGAGTCGGGCAGGGCGCCCGTGAGGTTGAAGCCGTTGCGGCCGTTGCCGGTGTACGTCGGATCGCACATCCGGTCGAAGCCCTTGCCCTCGTCGTTGTCGATGGGCTCGCTGCTGCCGTCGGACTCACCCGGGGGCTTGGCCCAGACGTAGGCGTCGATCCCCGGCTCGGGTGCGGTCGTGGGGCGCTCGCCGATGCCCGCGCCGCTCTGGTTGCACCAGTTGCCCGCGTGGATGCGGCGGTCGGTCCGGCCACCGTCGACATAGGCGTCGGCGCTGGTCAACGGCCCGGGTCCAGCGGGCCGGGAGGAGCCGCCCCAGCCGTTGCGGGCGGTGTCGATGAGCATGCCGATGTCCGAGGCGAAGCCCTGGCGGACCAGTTCCGTGCGGAGGGCCTTGGCGAACGAGAGCTCGTCCACGTAGTAGTTCCAGTCCACCCAGCGCGACTGGCGCACCGTGGTCCCGTTCACGGAGTCGGTCACCGCGAAGTGCGGCTCCTGGAGCGCCGAGTAGTTGGCCGTGTTCACGATGAAGCCGTGCACGTCGGAGACGGTGGCGCCCTCCACCGTCGCGGCCTTCTTGAACTGCTGGGCCGCGGGGACGAAGTTGGAGTCCCAGCCGAGCCAGCCGTGGTGGGCGGCGTCGACGTAGTTGTAGACGTTGGGCAGGGCGCCCAGGGTGTGCAGGGCGTATCCGATGCCCTTCTCGTAGTTGCCGTTGGCCTTCATCGTGGCGCACTCGGGGGTGGACCCGGCGGTCCCTCCGGCGTTGGTGACGAGGTTGGGCAGCGAGTCCGGTTCGATGAGCGTGACAATGCGCAGGCTCGCGTACGCCGGGTCGCCGAGGATGCCGGCGATGGGGTCGATGTAGTCGTCCTTGTAGCGGCTCAGCTCGGTGGGGCCGAGTTCACCGTTGGAGGCGAGGGCCGCGCAGTCCCGGCCGGGCAGGTTGTAGATGACGACCTGGAAGAGGTCGGCTCCCTGACTCACGGCCGTGTCGAGGTGCGCGCGCAGGCCCCGCGCGCCGGGTGTGCCGCCGATCGCGGCGATGCGATCCATCCAGACGAAGGACGGTTCGTCCGCGATGACGTCGCCGCCGGGCTCGGCGGCGGCCTTGGCGGACCAGTCGGGGTTCACGTACGCGGTGGCGCCCGCATAGGGGTTGTCGACGCGGTCGGCGGCCGACGCCTGTCCGGGCACGGCCACCGCGAGTGCGGCGCCCATGACCAGTGCGGACAGTGCCGCGGCCGCTCTTCTGCGGAGTGCGTGCGGGGTGGTGCCTCTGCTTCTCATTGCGGCTCCGTGCTCCTCTCGTACGTCCGTCGGGGGTGGCGACGGACGGGTTCAGGGGTCCGTGACGCTCAGGAGGTAGGGGATTCGAGTGGGGAAGCGTGCGTGTGGGAGCGCTCCCAAACTGGCGTGGCATTCGATGCCTGTCAAGCGATGCAGCGCAATTACGTTGCACGGAAGCGTAGTTGGAGGACATTGGAGCGCTCCCATCAACGGCCGAACAGGCGGCACGCGTAGATCACCGCTCGTGTTCGCGTCGACGATTGGCCGACTATCGACTTGCGGAGTGTGCGAGCGTCACCGCGGGAGAAGACGCCGCAACGCTGGTCTAGGCCAGACCACGCCCGTCCCCCTATCCTCACCTGTAGCCGGTGACACAACAACTCCCCCACCCAGGTTGCCTGCCGGCTCGCGCCCCCCACTCAACTCCGCTCGAGCAGCCGGGTGACCTCCCCCATTCGCCGCCTCCAGGAGGCCACGGTGAAATTTCGCACCAGAAGCTCGGCGATCATCGGCACGCTCTGCCTCGTCACGTCACTGGCGTTGGCCACGGCGTCGGCCGACGAGCCCGCCGTCCCGGTTCAGCCGGTGAACGCGTCCCTGACCGAAGTGGCCAGGGCCCAGGGGCCGTCCGCCGGGGCGGCCGGACCCGATGACACGCTGTGGATCGCCGAACGCGCGGGCACCGTAAGGGTCCTGGACGATCAGGGCCTCGGCGCACCCGTGCTCGACATCTCCGGCGAGACCACCACGGACGGCGAACGCGGCCTGCTGGGCGTCGCGTTCGACAAGACCTTCGCGCACTTCTACATCTCGTTCACGGACCTCGAAGGCACCAGCACGGTGGACGAGTTCGCCGTGGAGGGCGGCGAGCTCCAGCCGGAGACCCGGCGCACCGTCCTCACCCAGACACAGCCGTACGCGAACCACAACGGCGGGGACATCAAGTTCGGCCCCGACGGCTATCTGTACATCGCCTTCGGTGACGGCGGATCGGGCGGCGACCCGGACGGCAACGGGCAGAAGCTCGACACGCTGCTCGGCAAGCTGCTGCGGATCGACCCGAGCGGAGGCGAACCGTACGCGATCCCGGCGGACAACCCGTTCGTGGACGACGCGAACGCGAAGGACGAGATCTGGTCCTACGGGCTGCGCAATCCGTGGCGGTTCTCCTTCGACGCGGGCACGGGCGACCTGCTGATCGGCGATGTCGGCCAGAGCGACTGGGAGGAGATCGACTGGGCCCCGGCGGACAGCGAGGGCGGCGAGAACTACGGCTGGTCCTCCATGGAGGGCACCCACCCCTTCCGGGGCGGCACGGAGCCGGCGAACCACGTCCCGCCGGTCCACGAGTACGACCGTACGGGCCTCGGCTGCTCGGTGACCGGAGGATTCGTCTACCGCGGCGACGCGCTCCCGGACCTTCGGGGGAGCTATGTGTTCAGCGACTACTGCGACGGCACGCTGCGTACGCTCCAGCTGGAGAACGGCGAGGTGACCGGCGTGGGCGACCTCGGAGTCAGCGGCGGCGAGGTCATCTCGTTCGTCGAGGGCGGTGACGGCGAGCTGTACGTCCTCGGCAGCGGTGGCGCCGTCTCACGCGTCGACCCCGCGTGAGCCGCTGAAACGCACGGGCGGTCAACTGCGCGGACCGGTGCCGGGGGCCCGCCGATCATGACGATCGGCGGGCCCCCGCCCCATGGTCCGGCCGTACGCCTGACGCGCCGCCCCGCACTCGTCACGGGAGACTCCGCCCGGGCGGAGTAGGGCGGTTCGCCCTCTCCGCGCCTTCGCCGCGTTGATGGCCACGGCGGGCGTCCCGGTCGAAGATGCCCAGCAGCTCGCACGGCCCGCCCTCGGCGCCGATCGCGTGCGGGAGCATCGTGGGGAACTCCGCCGCCTGGTTCGTCTCGATCCGCAGGCGCCGGTTGCCCAGGAGCAGGATCGCGGTGCCGGAGAGGACGACGAGCCACTCGCGGCCCGGATGCGCGCGCAGCCGGGAAGGGTTGTCGGGCGGCGGCTCGGTCATGCGCTGACGGATGACGGTCATGCCGGGTTCCGCCTTGATGGGCCACCGCAGCTGACCGTGGGCCCCGTCGATCATCGGGTTGGAGACGACGTCGTCGGATGCGGTCTCAACCAGCTGGTCGAGTGAGGTGTCCAGGGCGCGGGCGAGCGTGACCAGCTGGTCCAGGGCCAGCCGGCGCCGGCCGTTCTCGATGCGGCTGAGCGTGGACTGGCTGACCTTCGCGCGGGCGGCCAGCTCCTCCAGGGACCAGCCCTGGGCCACGCGCAGGGCGCGGATGCGTTTGCGTACCAGGCTGTCCAGCTCACCATCTTCTTGCGTCATAGGCATGAGCGTATGCCATTGAAGCAACGTGCGCTTAGCGTCGGTCACTCCTGGGGCCTCGCCCCCTTCACCCGAGGCACCCGCGTCGCGGGCGTACGTCTGTTGAGAGGAATCCATGAGTTCGAACAAGCCCGGCCCGGTGAGCGTCGCTCCGAGCGACATCGCGGGCGAGTCCGGCCAGAACGTGCCCGACGCTCGTCAGCGCCGCACGATCCTGATCACCGTGTGTCTCGCGCTGATGGCCGTGATCGCCTCGGTCTCGGGGCTCAACGTATCGACTCCCGGCTCGCCGGGGTCCCCGAGGGCCCGGCCGACAGGGCGCGCGAAGGCGTCGCCAACGCCGTCGAGGCGGCGAACGGGGCGGGCCCGTACGCCCAGGAGCTGGTCCGCGCCGCACGACAGTCGTTCGTCGACGGCTGGCAGAACGCCATGTGGGCGGGGGTCGCCGTCATGGCCGCCCTGTTCCTCTACGTGCTGGTCCGGGGGCCGCTGCGGCCGGCCCGTACGGCGGAGAGCGCCGCGGACGCACACCCTGCGGTCGGTGAGCCACAACCAACGGTTGTGAGCCCATAGGCTTCAGGGCGTGGACATCGAAGCCGTGCGCACGTTCGTCACCGTCGCGGACACCGGACAGTTCCGGGAAGCCGCCGTGGACCTGCGTATCAGTCAGCAGGCCGTCTCCAAGCGCGTGGCGGGCCTGGAACGTGTGCTCGGGGTGACGTTGTTCGTGCGCACCGCCCGCGGAGCGCGCCCCACTCCGGACGGGCAGGCCTTTTTGCCCCACGCCCGCGAGGTGCTGCGGGCCGTGGAGCGGGCCGTCGCCTCGGTACGCCCCGGGGACCGGGTGCTGCGCGTGGACGTGCTCCACCGGCGCATCGCCCCGGCGCTGGCCGTACGCGGCTTCTACCAGTCCCACCCCGGCACGGACCTCGACGTGGTGACGCTCGCGGACGCGAACGTGACCGGGGCTGCCGAGGCGGTGCGGGCCGGCGAGATCGACGCGACCTTCCGCGCCGTGCCCGCGGGGGCGCTGCCCGACGGGATCAGCGCCGAACGCGTGCTGGACGATCCGTTACAGCTCCTCGTCGGACCGCGCCACCCGCTGGCCTCCGTCCGGTCGTTGGCCCCGGCGGACCTGGCCGGGCACCGGATCTGGATCCCGGGCATCAAGCAGGGCACCGAGTGGGCCGCCTACTACGACCGGCTCGCGGAGGACTTCGGTCTGCGCATCGACGCCGTCGGGCCCGACTTCGGGACCGAGGCGCTGATGGACTCGATCGCCGACTCCGCCGCGCCGGCCACACTCATCGGCTCCCGGGACCGGTACGTGTGGCCGGCCTCGCACGACCTGCGGCGGATCCCGGTCGTGGGCCCGACTCCGGTCTATCCGCACGTGTTCCTGTACCGGACGGGCAATCCGCACCCGGTTCTGGCGGCGCTGCGCAGGTACCTCGCGCAGGTACGGCCGATGCCGCCGGCCGACGCGTGGACACCGGGCTGGGCCCGCTGACGCCGTGCGGCGAACCGCCTCGGCTCAGGGGCGTTGCGCGGGGACGGGCCGGAGCCGGGGCCAGCGGGCGAGCATCCGCCGGCGCATGTCCGTGCAGAGGGTGCTCAGTCCGCTCAGACCATCGCCGCCGGCCGTCATGCCGCCGACGACACCGAGCCGGTGGACGAGGCGTTGCCGGGCGGTCACGGTGCCCCACTTCCAGTCGCGCACCGGGATCCGGGCCAGATGATCGGTGCCTTCGCGGTGGGCCCGCTGGACCAGGGCGTCGCCCCGGATCAGCCAGCCTGCGCAGGCGTCGGTGAGGTCGCCGTGGAGTTCGTCGCCGGTCTCGGTGCGCCAGGCCGTGCGGTAGGCGGCCTCCGCCCGTTCCAGCAGCGGGGTGGGCGCCGCGGTGACACACCAGCAGGTCGGGAAGCCGATGCGCAGGTAGGCGAGCTCCACCAGCCCGCTGCCCAGTGAGGCCTGTTCGAAGTCGATGAACCGGGTCCCGCCGGGGGTGTGCAGGTCGTTGCCGGGGCACGGGTCGCCGTGGAGCAGTGCGTGCCCGGGCGCCCGGGCGAGCCGGTGCACGAGGTCGTCGAGCTCGCCGGGCACGCCGGGAGGGACGGGAGCGTCGAGAGCGGCGGCCAGCCGGAGGAAGGAGGCGGCGTCGGCGGCGTCCGGGCCCTGCCGGCGGGGCAGCACTCCGGCGTGCTCGGGGCGGGCGACGGCATGCAGCCGGGCCAGGGCCGCCGCGTAGTCGACGATCCAGTCGCCGGAGGGTTGTCGGTGGTCCAGATGCTCCAGGACCAGCGCCCGGTCGTCGGGGGCGGTGCCCAGGAGCGCGGGCACCACGGCCGGGTCGGCTCCGGCGGCGAGACGCAACGCGGCCAGTTCACGGGTGTACCGCTCATCGGCGTCGGGACCGTCGACGATCTGCTTCACCACCACCGGCGTCCCGGCCGTCTCCACCCGCCACACCCGTGAGCGCGGGCTGCTGCTCAGCCGCCGGGAACGTCCCGGCGCGCCCAGTGCGGTCCGTAACTCGTCCCCCCAGGGCAGCCGCGGTCTCATGCGCTCATCCTCGCACGGGGGTCCTGTCCTGACCGGGGGATGCCCGACCTCCGACCCGGCCGTGGAGCGGCGTCGGGTCGGGACGCTCTCTCTGTGCCGCCCGCGGGGTTCAGGCGCTGCTGCGGGCCGCATCGCGCCGTACGGTACGACGTCGGCCGCGCCCGAGTCCGGCTTCGGGCCCCGCGTTGCGGCGGGGGCCTGGCCGGCACGTACGGTACGGCAGTGAACGAACCGCTCGAAGCCGTGACCGGCCCCCCTGCGGACGAACGCGTCCGGGCCACGACGACCCGCGTGTTCCTGGCGCTCGCCCCGCCCGACGACGCGAAGGACGAGCTGGCGCAGGCGCTGCGCCCGGCCTACGACGCCCATCCGCGCATGCGGTGGAACCGCATCGAGGACTGGCACATCACGCTGGCGTTCCTCGGTGAGCTGCCGGTCTCCGCCGTCCCGCCCCTGATGCCTCCGCTCGCCGGGCTCGCGGCGCGGCGACGCCCCCTGCGGCTGGCGTTGCACGGCGGCGGGCACTTCGACGAGCGGGTGCTGTGGACCGGGGTCACGGGGGACCTCGCAGGGCTGCATCACCTCGCCACCGACGTACGCGCCCTCGTCAGGGAGTGCGGTGTTTCCTTCCCCGAGCGGCCGCTGCGGCCCCATCTGACGCTGGCCCGGTCCCGCCGGGGCGACCACGCGGCCACGGTGGAGGCCGCGGCGGGGCTCGCCGCGTTCGCCGGCCGGAGTTGGGAGGCCGGGCGTCTCCACCTGGTCGGCAGCAACATCGGCCGAGGCCCGGGGCCGATCCACTACCGCGACATCGACGCCTGGGACTTCCACCACGGAGCGGAGGGGACCTGAACGACACCAGCAACACGTCCTCGTCGGAGAACGACACCGGGAATGTGGTGCAGCGTCCACTCCAGTACGTAAGCGGAGAGAGGAGTCGCCCGCGGTGAGGACCTCACCGCGGGTGCTGACCCGGAGATCAGGATCGGCGAGCCGGGCGGCGCGGCCCGCGGCGGAGCCCACGTCGTCGAGGTGGAAGTGAGCAGACCCGGGTCCTCGTAGGCGACGGCCGGCCGTACGGTCAGGGCGTCGAGTCGTGCGATAGCAGGAACTCGGTGGCCCGCGCGATGGCCTCGGCGGAGGTGCCGTGGACGGCCTCCGACTCGTCCTCCTGCAAGTCCGCGCCCGTGGCGGTGTACCACCAGGCGTCGGCGCCCGGATCGTGGTGAATGACGGCGTCGCCGCCCGCGTAATGAAGCGGAATGGACTCGCTGGCGGACTTCTTGGGCACCGCGTGCGGCCACTTGAGGCGCGCCGACTGACGCTTGATGCCACCCCAGGCCGCGCCGAGCTGCGCGTAGCTGGATCCGCCGCGTCCGGCGACGGTGGCCGCGCTCTCGGCCAGCCGGTCGACGGACCGCTTGGCCTCGTAGAGCGACCGCAGCACCGCCAGCTGCACATCGGGCGCGGCCATGAGGGCCGCGTCGAAGGGCTTGCCGGCCGCGCGGTAGGCCAGCGCGCGCGTCGAGATCCGTTCCGCCAGTGACCGGACCGCGTCGAGCACCTGCTCGTCCATGGCGAACGTGTCGTCGTCGCGGGGCTCGTTCCAGGCGGGGTCCACCGGGGTGAGGACCGTGGCCCAGAAGTTCTCATCGCTCTGATCAGGGGTCGGGATCGCCTTCACATCATCCATGCGACAAATTTAGCTGTCACTGAATCGCTCGGCAATCATATTTGTCGCCCGAGTCGTCGACAGCTACACCTGTCAGATGAGATCCGTAACTGTACCTTTCGTAAGGTAAAGTTACGGAGATCGGGGCGGTTCTCACAGTGAGGCTCATGAGGGATGACCATCAGCACGAAGCGGCGCTGGCTGCTCCTGGCCGTGGTGAGCGCGGGGCTCCTGCTGATCACGCTGGACAACTCCATCCTGTACGCGGCCCTGCCGACGCTGGTGGAGGATCTCGGCGCGAGCAGCTCCGAGGGGCTCTGGATCATCAACGCCTATCCGGTCGTGATGGCCGGTCTGCTCCTGGGCAGCGGCACGCTCGGTGACCGGGTGGGACACCGGCGGATGTTCCTGATCGGCCTCGTGGTCTTCGGCGCGGCCTCGCTCGTCGCGGCGTTCTCCACCAGCCCGGAGGCCCTGATCGCCGCGCGGGCCTTCCTCGCTGTCGGCGCGGCCGCGATGATGCCCGCCACCCTCGCCCTGATCCGCGTCACCTTCGACGACGAGCGCGAGCGCAACATGGCCATCGCGGTCTGGGGCACCATGGCGGTCGTGGGCAGCGCGCTGGGGCCGATCATCAGCGGGATCCTGCTACAGCACTTCTGGTGGGGATCGGTCTTCATCATCAACATCCCGGTCGTCCTCGCGGCGGTCGTGGCCACGCTGTTCGTCGCCCCGCCGAACGACCCGGACCCGTCCAAGCGCTGGGACCTGCTCTCCTCACTTCTGGCGCTCGTCGCCCTGGTCGGCCTCGTCATCGCGATCAAGGAGACGGCGAAGACCGACCCCGCTCCGGCCTTCATCGCCACCGCCGTCCTCGCGGCCGCTGTCGGCGGATGGACGTTCGCCCGACGGCAGCGCCGTCTGCCCTACCCGCTGCTGGACTTCGCGATCTTCCGCAACCGGGCCTTCCTCGCGGGGGTACTGGCCGCCGGATTCGCCCTCTTCGCCATCGCCGGCATCCAGCTCGTCACCACCCAGCGTTTCCAGCTCGTGGAGGGCTTCACCCCGCTGCGGGCCGGATTCCTCGTCGCGGCCGTCGCCCTGGGCGCCTTCCCCACGGCGATGCTCGGGGGCGCGATCCTCCACCGGGTGGGCCTGCTGCCCCTCATCACCGGGGGTCTCGCGCTGGGCGCCGTCGGCACCGTGCTGGTACTCACGAACTTCGCCACCAGCATGGGCCTCCTCGTCGCCGGACTGATCATCACCGGCAGCGGCCTCGGCGCGGCCATGTCCGTCGCGTCCAGCGCGATCATGGGCAATGTCCCGGCCCGCAGGGCGGGCATGGCCTCGTCCGTGGAGGAGGTCTCCTACGAGTTCGGCAGCCTGGTCGCGGTCGCCCTCCTCGGCAGCCTGCTGACCGCCGTGTACTCCGCGACCATCGACCTCCCCGCCGGGGTGTCCGCACGGGCGCGCGACAGCCTCGACAGCGCGCTCGCCCTGGCCGGCGAAGGGTCGGGGGCCAACAGCGCGCTGGTCACCGCGGCGTCCGAGGCGTTCGACGGCGCGTACCTCGCCGTGATGATCGTGGTCGCCGCCGTCCTCGCCGTCGGCGCCCTCGCGACCGGCGTGCTGCTGCGCCGCCACGGTCCCGGCTCGGCGCTGTCCGGCCCCGCACACCACTGAAGCGCCGCACCCACTCAGCTCCGTACACCCTGAGCTCGGTACATCACCGAGTCCCGGACATCACCGACCCGACGGCACGGGAGCAACACATGCGCACCAGCAAACGGACCCAGATCCTCGAAGCCGCTACCCGTGTCGTACAACGTGAAGGCGTCAAGAGCGTCACCTTCGACTCCGTGGCCGCGGAGGCGGGGCTGACGAAGGGCGGTCTCCTGTACCACTTCGCCTCGCGCGACGACCTCGTCCGGGCGATCCACCAGCATCTGGCCGACCAGTGGGAAGCCGACCTGGTCGCGGCGGCCGGCAAGCCCGCGGCCGAGGCCACCCGGGAGGAACGGCTCGCCGCCTACACCCGGGTCGCCATCCAGAGCGCCACGCGGGCCGAGCTCCTGTTGATGCTCGAAGGCTCGACGAATCCCGCGCACGCGGCCGTGTGGGAAGCCGTGACGGAACGGTGGGCACCGTCCCCGGCGTCGGCGGCCGAGGATCCGGCCGCGCTCGACCGGTTCATCGTCCGCCTCGCGGCCGACGGCCTGTGGCTGTACGAATCCCTGACCGCGGGGCGACTGGACCCGGACATGCGGCGGGCGGTCGCCGGCCGCATCGCCGACGCCCTGACTCGCCGCGACGGCTGACCGCCGGTCATGTCGGCCTCGGCGGCTCAGTAGGCGTCGGCGGCCTCGCCCAGGGCGGCGGTGAGTCGGCCCAGGACGTCCTGCAGCCCCAGAACCTCGTCCAGGGACAGGCCGGTGGCGTCCAGCACGCCACGGGGGACCGACAGCGCGCGGTCGCGCAAGCGCGCGCCCTCGTCGGTCAGGTCGATCAGAACGGACCGTTCGTCCTCGCGGCTGCGTTCGCGCCGGACCAGTCCGGCCGTCTCCAGCCGCTTCAGCAGCGGCGAGAGGGTTCCGGAGTCCAGCTGGAGGCGCTCCCCGATGCCCTTGACCGGCTGGGGGCCGTGCTCCCACAGGACCAGCATGACCAGGTACTGCGAGTAGGTGAGGCCCAGGTCCTTGAGAGCCTGCCGGTAGAAGCCGCCGAACGCGCGCGACGCGGCGTGCAGCGAGAAGCAGACCTGGTGGTCCAGTCGCAGCAGCTCCGCGTCGGGGACGCCGGAGAGATCGGGCGATCCGCCCGGAGCAGTGGTCATGAGAACCAGCGTACCGCCGACCACGCCATTGAGTTGTGCACAATTCAGTTGTGTGCAATCTTTATTCCTGTCGCCGCGACCATCCCGGTCGGGGCTCCAGTGGAGGGTCACCACCCATGGACGCGTTGTACACCGCCGCCGCCACCGCCAACGGCCGCGAGGGCCGTGCCGTGAGCTCGGACGGTCAGATCGACCTCCCCCTCGCCATGCCTCCGGCTCTCGGCGGCAACGGCCGGGGCACCAACCCCGAGCAGCTCTTCGCCGCCGGCTACGCCGCCTGTTTCGCCAGCGCGATGGCCGCGGTCGGTCGCGAGATGAAGGTCGACACCAAGGACGCGTCCGTGACCGCCGAGGTCTCCATCGGCAAGGATGGCGACGGCTTCGGGCTCTCGGTGGTCATGCGCGTGGAACTCCCGGACACCCTCGCGGGCGAGGCCGGGCGCAAGCTGGTCGAGGCCACCCACGCCTACTGCCCGTACTCCAAAGCCACTCGGGGAAACATCGACGTCGAGCTGGTCATCGAATAGTCGCCCCGCCCCCGGTTCACCCCCTCATTCGCATCGGGACGTCACCCCTTCAAGCGGGCCAGCACCGCGCCCACCGCGCGGTGCACGGCCTCGCGCGCCCCGTCGGTCGGGTCGAGGGTCTCGAAGCCGTGACGCCCCTCCGGTACGTCGATGACCTCGACGTTCGCTCCGCAGCGGGCGGCCTCGGTCAGGAACTCCTCGACGGTCGCGGCGATTTCGGCACTCTCGCGTTCCGCCCGGACCAGCACGAGGGGAAGGCGACCGGCTCGGGAGACCGCCCGGACCGGGTGGAAACGGGTGTCGCCCAGCCCCCAGCTCGGCAGCGGCGCGAGGATCGGGTAGTTCGCGGCCACGCAGCGCAGCCACGGCGGTGGGTCCGTCAGCCATTCCGCCATGATCGGGCCGCCGCCCGAGAAGAACCACAGGACGATCCGGTCCGCGTCGACCCGCGGATCGGCGCGCACCCGCTCCACCGCGTCGGCCACGTCCGCGGCGGCCACCTCGTAGTCGGTCACGGCGTGCAGGCGGTGGTCGAGCGTCACGCCCACGACTCCCTGCCCGGCGACGTGGCGTGCGTATCCCGTCAGGGTCGGCCAGTCCCGGGGCGTGGGCCGTGCCTCGGCGGGCACCGGTCCGCCGTGCACGAACAGCACGGCCGGGTGCGGGCCCGGACCGTCCGGCAGGTACAGGTCGGTGTTCCCGGTCCGTTCGCGGGGCCTTTCGGGCACGTCGAGGAGGAACGGCCGCAGATGGGCGGGCGTACGGGAGGCGTCGGCGGCGGTCAGCCGGTGTCCCCCGCCGGACGCGGCCTCGATCAGGGTCTCGGCCAGCGCGGCGGGGCAGGACAGCATCGGCCAGTGCCCCGTGGGCAGTTCGAGGAAGGGCACCCGGGCCTCCGCCAGGGACCGGAGGGCCGGATCGCCGACGTCCACCAGGATCTGGAGCATCTCGACGCCCGGCCCGTTGCCGGTGCACAGCACCCCGGTCACGGGCACGTCGGCCACGGCTCCGGTGAGCCTCAGCGGCTGGAGCAGCGTGCCCAGCGGCTGCGGTGCCGCGAGGGCGGTGAGGCCGTCGAGCACCGCCCCGGAGAGACCCGCGGTACTCCCCCAGCGGGACCACGCGTCCCGGGCCGGGGGCGGCAGCTCACCGCCGGTCCCCCGCTCCCCGCTTCCGGCGGCGCGCTCCATCACCTCCTCGCGCAGTCGTTGGTCGGGCACTGCGGCCAGGGCGGGGACTCCGTCCCGCGGCATCCCGGCGTCCAGGTAGACGATCCGGGCGATCGCCCCGGCCCTCCGGTCGGCCGCGCCGAGCACCGGGTGGATGCCGTAGTCGTGGCCGACGAGCACGATCTCGCAGCCGGTCTCCGCCGCCACCGCGTCGATCACCGCGAGCACGTCCGCGACATGGGTCTCCAGGTCGACGGCCTCGCCGGGATCCGCGGGGCGTCCGCCGAGCGCGGTGAGCGCCACCGTTCGCACCTCGGCGCCGTCCGCGGTCAGCCGAGCGGCGGTGTCCCGCCACACATGCGGTCCGGTGAACGCCCCGGCCACCAGGATGAATACGGTCATGGTCCCTCCTCGTCACGGTGTCTCCCGCGCCCCGGCCCGATCTCCCGGCAGCGCTCGCCGTTACCGTAGGAACTCCCCCTGGTGGAGGTTCAAGTGTTCTCGTCGTACGACGGTCTGTGCACCATCGGCGAACTGGCCGAGCACACGGGCGTGAGCGTCAAGACCGTCCGCTTCTATTCGGATCGAGGGCTGCTTCCGGAGGCGTCCCGCAGCGCCGGCGGGCACCGCAGATACGCCCCGGAGGCCGTGGAGCGGCTGCGGATGATCCGCTCACTGCGCGGCCTCGACCTGCCGGTTCCCGCGGTGCGTCGCATCCTCGACGAGCAGGACGCGCAGGACGAGCGGGGCGACGGGGCCGGGGAGGGTGGTGCGTTGGAGGATGCCGTGGCCGCCCGGCTGCGCTCCCTGGGCTCCGAGCTCGCCGCGCTGCGCTGGCGGGAGGCCGCGCTCAGGCTGGTGCAGGAGAGCCCGCCGGCCGCACGGCCCGACCGGCTGCGGCTGGTCGGTGCGGTCGCCGCCCCGCCGAGCACCGCCTCGCTGGCCCGATTCTGGCGTGCGTGGCTGCCACCCCGCATGCCCGCCCGGTCGGTCACCGCGTTCCTGGAGGCGGCGGTGCCGGACCTGCCCGACGCCCCGCGGCCGGACCAGGTCCTCGCCTTCGCGCGACTGCATGCCTACGTGACCCGTCCGTGCGGCGGCGGGGGCGGTGGCGGCGGCTCCTGCCAGCCCCGGGCGCACGGCGTCGCGGGGGCCCGTGCGTCGGCCGTGCTGTACGCGGGTCTCGCCGAGGCCTACGACCTGGCGGGCGGGGAGCTGCGCCGCGATGCGGAGCCCTGTCCCGGCGAAGCGCTGGACGGGTTCGTGGACGCGTACGCGAGCACGTACGGCACCCCCGACACGGCCGCCTTCCGCCGCGTACTGGCCGGGCGGCTCGCGGCCGATCCGCGCATCGACCGCTACTGGGACCTGACGGCCGAGGTGATCAGTGCTCCCGGCGGCCGCCTTGAGCCGACTCCGGGCTCCGCGCACGACTGGCTCCTGGCCTCTCTGGGCGCACAGTTGGAGGCGATGGACGGCGTGGACGTGCGGGAGGGGCCCGGTTCCGTCGCGCCCTCGCCCGGAACGGGCGTACCGGACGGGGCGCGGGCCGTATCACCCCGGTGAGCGGGGCTGTTCGCGCTCCGCGACCACCCCGTTCAGGGACTCCCGCAGGGCCAGGGCCGCCGCGAGCGGTGTGTCGGGGAGCGCCACGTGCACGGTCCGGCGCAGGGCGGGGTCGGTGAGGGGGCGCAGGACGAGTTCGCCGGGGACCGCCGGCGCCGCCAGCGAGGGGACCAGGGCCACGCCGAGCCCGGCGACCGCGTAGCCGAACTTGCCCGCCCATTCGCCGATCCGCATGACCCTCTTCGGGGTGAAGCCCGCTCGGGCGCAGGCGTCGGCGAGCATCGTGGGGCGGTCGCCGTACGCGCTCTGGATCCAGGTCTCGTCGCGGAGTTCGTACAGGTCGACGGCCTCGGCCCCGGCCAGGGAATGTCGGCGCGGGAGGGCGACGAGCAGTTCGTCCTCGCACAGCACGGTCGTCGTGATCCCGTCGGCCGGGGGCAGGCCGTAGGGGTAGTCGCTCACGACGGCGAGGTCCAGCGTTCCGTCGGCGAGCTGCCGCATCAGCGTGCCGGTCGGGCTTTCGGCGGCCACCACCTCGATCCCGGGCCGGGCGTCCTTCAGGGCTCGTAGCGCGGCCGGCAGGAGGGCGATGTTGGCGGTGGCGAACGCGCCCGTGTGCAGCGGCCCACCGTCTCCGGCGTGCAGCACGGTGAGGTCCCGCTCGGCCCGGGCCAGCCGGTCGAGCACGTCCACCGCGTGCCGGTGCAGCACCCGCCCGGCGGGAGTGAGCCGTACACCTCGCGGGAGGCGTACGAGCAGTGGTCCGCCCGCCCGGTGTTCCAGCGCGGCGATCCGCCGGGACACCGCGGACTGCGTGTAGTTGAGCCGGGCCGCCGCCCGCGTGAACGATCCGGTCTCGGCCACGGTGACCAGCAACCGGAGCGATTCGTTCTCCCACATGTCTTCCCCCTGTCGCCGCGCCCGTCGCCCGGACACCGGCATCCTCCCCGATCGCATTCGGGTCGCGCATGGGTCCGATGCGATTCGGTCGCTGGTGTCATGTCTCGGGCAGCCATAGCGTCGGGTCCGCGGTGGCGCCGAGGGACGGTCGCGCGACCGTCCGGGCCCGCAGCTCGCTCAGCCGAGGACGCGCGGGCGCGGTGGCTTCGATCCCGAGAAGGCGGTTCATCGTGTGGCGGACCCGGAGCGAACCGGAGTTGGGGCAGCGGATCGGCACGTACCACGCCGTGGGGATCGTGGGCGCGCTCGCCCAGTTCGCGGTGCGCACCATCACCCTGCTGGTGGTCGTCATGATCGTCGCGCTGGTGTGGGTCAGGCCGAACTCCGCGCTGCTCAAGGGGGCCGTGGCCGCGACCGTGGTGCTCGTCCTGTTCGGACTGCGGCTGGTGTGGCGCTTCGTCACAGCGCGGTACGGCGGCAACCAGTGCCGGCTGCACAAGGGAGGCATCGCCGTCACCGGCCCGCTCGGCGGGGTGCGGGACGCGGTGGTGTGGCGGGAGGTGACCGGTCTGCGCAGGACGAGCAGCGCCTCCCTCCTCATGGCATCCCACCGTGTCGAGGTCGAACGGCTGAATGCACCACCCCTCACCTTCACGTCGCTGGGCCTGGAACCCGCCCTGATCGGCGTCCTGTTGCGTCTCGCCGCACGCAACGACCTGGAGTAGGCGACCGGCCCGGTCGACGCGCTCAGCCGGCGGTGCGCGGGCCGAAACGCTCGGGGTCGAGCGTCGCCAGCAGTGAGGTGACCACGAGATCGGTCGACGCGGCCATGTCCACGGATTCCGGTGACAGAAGCCACTGGACCTGGAGGCCGTCCATGACCGCGATGATGGCGTTGGCCGCGTTCTCGGTCAGGTCCTCCCGCCCGGCGGGCGGTGCACAGGCCTCGCGCAGGGCGTCCGCGACGAAGGCGCGCAGCCCGTGGTAGCGGTCACGGAAGTAGTCCTGGGCGGGGTGGTCGTCGGTGACGGACTCCGCCGAGAGCACCGCGTACAGCCGGACGATGCCCTCGCGCTCCGCGTTACGCAGGGCGGTGTTCACCAGGTGACGCAGGAAGTCCAGCCCCTCGGGACGGGCGGGGCCGAGGTGCTCGATGTCTCTCTGGTCGCGCAGTTCGAGCACGCTGGTGAGGAGAAGGGCCTTGGAGCGGAAGTAGTGCAGCACCCCCGCCTGCGTGAGGCCGACCCGGTCCGCGATCTCGGCCAGCGAGGCGTTGTTGTAACCACGGGCGGCGAAGGTGTCCATGGCGATGGCCAGGATGTCCTGCTGTCGCTGCCGGGCTTCCGGGCTGCGCGGCGTGCGGGGCTTGGCCGGACCGCGCGTCGGCCTGCCCACTGACTGGTTGCTCACCGGTTCACCTTAAGCCTGCCGGAGCCCCGGTGAAGATCTTCCGGGCAACGGGGAAGAACACCGGGACCGACTACTTACTAACCACTTAGTGGGTGTGCTTTCATGCCGTTGTCCCGCCCTCTTGTGACCGGCACGCCCGGAGCGAGGCGTCCGCCGCGCCCTCCGTCGGCCGGGGTGCAACCTGTCAGCAGGTACGAACCCAAGGAGAGCCGCAACCATGCCAAGCTCCACTCCCGCACGTTCCGGAGCGCGCGCGGCAGCCGCCGCGCTCGTCCTCGCCGTGGCCGCACTCGGCGTCGACGGCGCCGTCGGCACCGCCCGGGCAGCCGACCCGGCCGCACAGGTGTGGGTCACCACTCCCGACGGCTCCAAGAAGCTCACCCCGGAAGGGACCGTCCCCTTCACCGGGGCCCCGCAGGCGGTCGACATCCGCATCGACGCCGCCGACAAGGGCCAGAAGTTCACCGGCGCGGGGGCATCGGTGACGGGCGCGTCCGCCCATCTCCTCCAGAGCCTCCCCCAGGCTCAGCGCACCGCGGTGCTGCGGTCGCTCTTCTCCACGGAGGGCGACGGCATCGGGCTCAACTACCTTCGTCAGCCCCTGGGAAGCACCGACTTCGACGCGAACAGCAACGCGTACACGTACGAGGACACCCGGGGCGCCTTCTCCATCGACCGGGACCGGAGCCAGATCATTCCGGTACTGAAGCAGGCCACGGCCATCAACCCGGCCATCCGCTTCATGGGCTCCCCCTGGTCGCCGCCGGCCTGGATGAAGACCAACAACTCGCTCAACGGCGGAAGTCTGCGGCCCGAGCACTATCAGGCGTACGCCGACTACCTGGTCAAGGCGATCAGGGCGTACGGCCAGGAGGGCATCGCCCTCACCGACCTCACGGCGCAGAACGAGCCGGAGTTCGCGACCAGTTACCCGTCCATGAGCATGACCTCGGCTCAACAGGCGGACTTCCTGCGGGTGCTGGACGGGGCGCTCACCGCGGCGAACCTGCCGACGAACATCCTGGCCTACGACCACAACTGGGACCATCCGAACTACCCGCTCGACGTGTTCGCGCGGACGGGCGGCATCCAGCGGATCATCGGCGCCGCGTTCCACTGCTACGGCGGAGCGCCCGCCGCGCAGAAACAGATCGCCGACGCCGGGAAGCGGGTCTTCTTCACGGAGTGCTCGGGGACCGACAGCGCCAACCCGGCGACGACGTTCGGCGACACGCTCAAGTGGCACGCCGAGAACCTCGTGGTGCAGAACATGCGCAACGGCGGTGAGACGGTCATCAACTGGAACCTCGCCCTCGACCAGAACGGCGGCCCCCACCAGGGCCACTGCACCAACCGCTGCAACGGCATCGTGGAGATCAACGGCGGCCAGGTCACCCGCAACGCCGAGTTCTACGTCCTCGGCCATGTCTCCAAGTTCGTCAAGGCGGGCGCGACCCGGATCGGCTCCACCAGCCAGGACGCCGGAGGGGTGCGACACGTCGCCTTCCAGAACAGCGACGGCAGCCGCGCGGCCGTGGTCGTCAACACCGCTTCCGGAGCACAGCGGTTCTCCCTGACCGACAACGGCAGGTCGCTCGCGTACACCCTGCCCGCCGGGGCCGTCGCCACCTTCACCTGGGACGGGAGCGGTGGTACGACGGAGCCGCCCGCGGGCTCCATCGACCCCGCCGCGTGGTACCAGGTGCGGAACGCCAACAGCGGGGCCTGCCTCGACGCGGCTGACTGGGGTACGGCCGACGGCACCGCGCTGCAGCAGTGGGCCTGCGGGACCGGAGCCAACCAGGGCTGGCAGTTCCGGCCGACCGACGGCGGCCATTACCAGGTGGTGAACCGGCACAACGCGAAGGCCTGGGACGTCGACGGCGGTTCCGGGGCGACCGCCGACGGCACCAAGGTGCACCTGTGGTCGTACGGGGGCGGCGTCAACCAGCAGTGGCGGCCGGAGGCCCTGGCCGGCGGCGGGCAGTACCGCTTCGTCGCCCGCCACAGCGGCAAGTGCCTCGGTATCGACAACTCCTCGACGACCGACGGGGCCAGGCTGTCCCAGCAGCCCTGCTCCGGCTCCCCGGCCCAGGCGTTCACCCTGACCCGCTGACGCGGACGACCGGGACCGCGGCGGCTCCCTGACGGGGGACGCCGCGGTGCGCGTCCTCAGCGACTCCCCCGTCAGGCGTGCCGCGCGAGCCAGTCGGCGTAGCGGGTGGGGGCGATGCGGGCGTCGCCCCTCGGGGTGAGGACGTCGCCGTTGACGGCGGCGAACATTCCGGCGGTGTCGTCGGTGGTCACCGAGCGGCTGTCGCCCTTGGCGCGGAGTGTGATGAGGCCCAGTTCGTCCAACGGGTAGGCGTCGGGCCCGGCGAGGTCGACGGTGCCCTGGAGCGGTGCGCCGGCCGCGACCTCGGCGACGGTGGCGGCGACGTCGGCGGCGGCGACCGGCTGGAGTCGCGTGCGCGGAAGGCGGACGGTGTCGTCGTCGGCGGTCCAGGAGAGGACCGCGTCCAGGAACTCCATGAACTGGGTGGCGCGAACGATGGAGTACGGCACGGGGCCGGCCCGCAGGATCTCTTCCTGGAGCGTCTTGGCCCGGTAGTAGTCCAGTTCGGGCACCTGGTCGACCCCGACGATCGACAGGACGACGAAGTGCCCGACGTCCGCCTTCCGGGCGGCGGCGACGAGGTTGTCCATCGAGGTACGGAAGAACGCCGGCGAGGCGTCGTCGAACGTGGGCGAGTTGGTCAGGTTGACGACCACGTCCGCACCGGCGAGTGCGGCGTCGAGCCCTTCGCCGGTGATCACGTCCACCCCGGTGGACAGGGAGTGGGGTACAGCGCGGTGACCGGCCGCGTCGAGATCCCGCACCACCTGGGATCCGATCAGTCCGGTTCCGCCGATGACAGCGATGTGCATGGCCCTGCCCTTCCTCGATGGCGTGTCCCGTCCGGCTCCCGGGGAGGGCGTCACCGCCACCCCCGCACCGAACGCGGACATCTTCTGTCCGAAACACTACTCGGACAGCTGCTATCCGGGTATCGGTGGCCGTGGATTAGAGTGAAGAAGTGAAAATGTCTGGTGGCGTCGAATGGGCACTGCACTGCTGCGTCGTGCTGACCTCGACGGAGGAACCCGCGCCGGCCGCGCGGCTGGCGGAGCTGCACGACGTCTCGCCCAGCTATCTCGCCAAGCAGTTGCAGGCCCTGTCGCGGGCCGGACTCGTCCAGTCGGTCCAGGGCAAGGCGGGCGGCTACGTCCTCACCCGTTCACCGGCGCTCATCACCGTGCTCGACGTCGTCGAGGCGGTCGACGGCCCGGGGCCCGCCTTCGTCTGCACCGAGATCCGGCAGCGCGGCCCGATGGCCACTCCCCCGGAGTCCTGCACCGCCCCCTGCGCCATCAACCGCGCCATGGGCCGGGCCGAGGCCGCCTGGCGCGAGGCCCTCCGCTCGATCACCGTCGCCGACCTCGCCGCCGACGTCACCTCCGACTACGGACCCGGCGCACTGGGCGGCATCAGCGCGTGGCTGACCCCGTCCGACACCTAGGGCGTGTCCGCAAAGTATCGTCGTCCGCCCTCTGGGCGGGGCCCGCGGCGTCTGGTGCGTGCTCTCGCAAGGCGCCGGAGTGTCCTAGTAGCGGAGCTACTCGGGCATTTCGGCAACGCCGCGAGAGTGCGTGCCAGGCGTCGTGGGCCAGACGAGACTTTGCGGACACGACCTAGGGCTTCTCGTTCGGATCACGTCGGGCTCGCGGGGTCCGGGACGCGCGCCCGCACTTACACCGACACCGACACCGACACCGACACCGACAGGATCGCGCGCGCCGCACACCGCTTACGCCCCACGCGCCCTCATATGCTTCGCCTTCTGCCAGTTCGCCCGCTTCAGGAGGTCCCGTGCCGGCCCGCGCCATGTACTGCTGCACATGCGATTCCGATGAGCAGCACCGCCCTCTCACCACCGACGAGAAGACCTGGCTCCGCGGCCGGACGGGCCGCCGGAGCGTCGACGAGTTCTTCATGTGCAAGGCGCCGACCTGCCGCAATGTGCGCAGCGGATTCAACAAGCGCCCGTTCGACCCCTTGATCCGCGTCCCCCTGCCCGACTGACCCCGGCCCAGCACGGCTCCGCGCGCAGGACCGGCGACACGACCCTTGTCAGTATCCAGAATCCTGTTTACTGTTTGATTCGTGAACGACCTCGACGACCGCCTCCTCACGCGCAACGGCCTCGCCGCCCGGCAGCTGGCCGTCCTGCTCCTGCATCACGAGCCGGACACCCGGCTGCCCCGTGTGCGCGACTTCGCCGAGGAGCTGGGCTGCGGCAACGGAACCGTCCAGGCGGCCCTCCAGCTGCTGGAGGAGGCCGGAGCGATCTCCACGACCGCGCGCGGCCACCTGGGGACCTTCCTGGTCCGTTCGGACCGCACCGTCCTGTGGCGGCTGTCCGGCCTCGGCACCCTGCTCGCGGCCATGCCGCTCCCCTACTCCCGCAGGTACGAGGGGCTGGCGACCGGACTCCGCAGCGCCTTCGAGGAGGCGGGCGCACCGTTCGCGATCACGTTCATGCGGGGCGCCGGAGCCCGCACCGCCGCCCTGCTGGAGGGCAAGGTCGACCTGGTGGTGCTGTCGCGCTTCGCCGCCGACCAGCTGATCGCCGAGCATCCGGTGGAGCTGGTGGCCGACCTCGGCCCCGCCACGTACGTCGGCGCGCACGGCATGCTCGTACGGCACGGGGCGGACCTGTCCGCACCGGGGCTCCGGGTGGCGATCGATCACGCCTCGGAGGATCTCCGCATGCTCGTGGAGCGGGTGTTCGCCGGCCGGGAGGACATCGAATGGCGGGAGGCGTCCTACATGCAACTGCACGACCTGTTCGCACGGAACGAGGTGGACGCGACCGTCTGGAACCTCGACGAGGCGCAGGACCGGCTCGGGCTCGGCGTCGATGTGGTGCCGCTCGGCGACGAGGTCACCCGGGAGCTGGCCCTGCGCAACTCCACCGCCGCCGTGATCGGCCGGACCGAGGGAGCCAAGGCGCTCGCCGCCGTCCGCGAGTCGCTCGACCTGTCGACGGTGACGCGGCTGCAGAGTGAGGTGCTGCGCGGGGAACGCGTCCCCTCGTACTGACCCGACGGCCCGGCGCGCCGCGACGCGGATCTCCCGGAGCGCCGCACACCCTGAAAATACAGAATCCTGGTTATTGTTGATTGAGGAGGACCATCATGGACGACCAGCTCGCACTGCGGATCCAGCTGTTCCGCGAAGGCGGTCAGGTCAAACCCGAGGTGGCCGACTTCGTCGCCGCCGAGCTCGCCGCCCTGGAAGCCGAGGGACACCTTGTCACCGAGGCGACGGCATCCATGCTGACCAGCCATCTCATGATGGCCATCGGCCGTCTGCTGAACGGTGAGCCGATCGAGCAGTTCCTCACCGACGACCAGATCGCCGCCGAGCTGGCGGACCACCCGGAAGCGGTCGCGCGCGCCCGGGCCGTCGCCGCACGGGCCGAGCGGGAGCTCGGGGCCGCTCTCCCCGGATCCGAGATCAACTTCCTCGGCATGCACCTGGCCGTACTGGCCCGGAATTCCCCGCCCGCCCCCACGTCCTGACCGGTCCCAGCCTCTTCTCCCGTACATCCCCTCTCCGTGGCTCACCCCGCGGGAACACGCAGAAAGCAGAACAGCCATGACGAAGATCCTCACCGGTGGAGTCGGCAAGGTCGAGGTCACTCAGGCCATCGGCAGCCTCGGCATCGACTCCCTCGACGTCGTCCCCTCCAGCGACATGGACGCCGCGATGAAGCTGCGGGTCGGCCAGGCCGACTACTACCTGGGCACCTGCCACACCGGCGCCGGAGCGTCGCTGGGCGTGCTCGTGGGCCTCCTGGGCAGCGCCTTCTGCCACACCTTCGGCCGGAGCGTCCCCTCCGAGGACGCGATCGCCGCGCTGCTCGCCGACGGCAAGAAGGCCTTCGGCTTCTCGATGGACCAGATCGACGTCATCGCCCCGCTGATGGCCCGCGCCATCGCGGCCCGCGGCTGATCCCAGCCTCTTTCTCATCGTCCCGGGCACCAAGGAGTGACTCGTGAGCACCACTCTCGCCGCCGGCGCGGAACTCGACTTCTCGCTGGCCCAGCAACTGACCGTGATAGCCCTCTGCGCGCTCACGGCGTTCATCGCGCACATGGCGCTGGCCGTCTTCAACGACGGCGTGCGTCCCTTCCTGCTGGACTTCATCCAGGGGCGCACCACCCGCAGCGCGACCACGGCCGTCTCCTTCGGGCTCTCCGCCGGGTTCATCTTCGGGCTCGGCGCGCCGATGGCCCTGTCCACCGGTGTGCTGAACCCGTGGCTGCTCTTCCTGCCCACGGACATCCTCGGGATGCTGTCACCGAAGAAGTGGCTAGCCCCGATCCTCGGCGGCGCGTGGGGCGCGGTGGTCGTCTTCGGACTGAACGGCGCCAACAACATCGCCCATGACCTCCCGGTCGACTTCCTGACCGCGATGCAGCAGATGTCCACGCCGATCCTGTTCCTGTTCACGCTCTTCCCCGTGCTCGCCATCACCAAGCAGTTCGGCCGCAAGTGGGGCGGCATCGCGGGCGTCCTCGAACTGGCCCTGGTCGTCATGACGATGAAGCTGTGGCCCACCATGTTCGCCGGGGCGCTGGCCATGGCGGTGGGCGTGCTGATGCTCATCGGCCTCGCCGTCTCCAAGGACCTGCGGCAGCGCCGGGCCGACCGGGCGGCGGGCGTCGTGGAGGAGGTGACCGGGGACGACCCGATGGCGTCCCTCTTCAGCGCCAGCGCGACCCGGCTGCGGAAGTACCTGCCGCTGTTCATGCTGCTCGGCGCGGGGGTGTGCGTCCTCGCCCAGATGCACATATTCGGCGGCGGCGAGGCGACCAGCTTCCTGATCGCGAAGGGGCAGTACGCCGAGGCGGCACAGGTCGACTTCTACCGCGTCTTCGGCTTCATCCCGCTGATCGCGACCACCGCCCTGGCGTCCGGCGCGTACGGCATCGCGGGCTTCACCCTGGTGTACCCCATCGGGTACCTCATGCCGAACCCCTTCCTGGCCGCCGTCGTCGGTGCGCTCGTGTTCGCCGTCGAGGTGCTGGCCCTCTCCTGGATCGGCAAGGTGCTCGGCAAGCTGCCGAGCGTCCGGGACTCCTCGGAGCACCTGCGCAGCGCCATCGGGGACACTCTCCAGCTCGCGATCCTGTTCGGTTCGCTCATGGCCGCCAACGCCATGGGGGGTGGGCTCGGCATCCTCGTCGTCGGCGGGCTCTACCTGCTGAACGAGTCGATGGGCCGGCCCGTCGTGAGGATGGCCGCGGCCCCGGCGGCCGTGATCATCGGCGGTGTCCTCCTCAACATCCTGTACTGGCTCGACCTGTTCACGCCGGTCAAGGGCTGAGGCCCGAACGGATCCGGCCGCGCCGTACACGGAGAAGGAAGCCCCACGATGAACCACCCCGCACCGCACACCCTGCGCACCGTCACCGGTGGGCTCCTGGCCGCTTCGGTACGCGGCCCCGCCCTCGCCCACGAGCACCTCGTCCTCGATCTGGACCGCGTGGGCGACGGCGCGGCCGTCCTCGGACCGGAACGCCACGCGGCGGCCGTGACCGCCGAGCTCCTCGCACTGCGCGAAAAGTACGGCCTCGCCCTGGTCGTCGAGCTGACCTGCCGGGGCATGGGGCGCGACATCCGCGCGCTGTCCCGGATCGCCCGGGAGACCGGTGTCGCCGTCGTCGCGGCGACCGGCTGGTACTACGAGCCGTTCCACACGCCGGAGATCGACGCCCTCGACGTGGCGGCGCTCACCGGCATCCTCGTCCGGGAGATCGAGGACGGCATCGACGGAAGCGGCGTCCGGCCCGGCGTCCTCGGGGAGATCGGCAGCCACGGCGACGTACCGACCGCCGCCGAGGCCAAGGTTCTGCGGGCCGGCGCACGCGCCGCGCTCGCCACCGGCCTCTCCGTCGCCACCCACGCCCAGCTCGGCCGGGGCGGCCTCGCCCAGCTGGAGCTGCTCACCGGTGAGTGCCTGCCCGCCCACCGCGTGAGCATCGGGCACCAGGACCTCCTGGACGACCCCGGCGTCCACCGGGAGCTGGCGGCGAGCGGGGCGTACGTCGCGTTCGACACCGTGGGCAAGACCGCGTACCAGAGCGACGAGACCCGGCTGCGGCTGCTGCTCGCGCTGCTGGAGGCGGGCCACGCGGACCGGGCCCTGCTCAGCTGCGACATCTCCCGCCACGGCTATCTGCGCGACGAGGGCGGCCAGGGGTACGGGCACCTCTTCGCGAGCTTCCTGCCCCGGCTGCGGGCGGCCGGGGCCGACGACGACCTGATCGACCTGCTGACCCGCCGCAATCCGGTGCGCTTCCTGACCGGCGCGACCGTGGAGGAGAACTGACATGAGCCCCGCACCCCCGCCCGCGCTCCCCGCGACCTTTCCGCTGCCGACCGTGGCTCTGGAGGACGCCGCGGCAAGGCAGTTCCGGCTGCTGGAGGCCACCGCCGCGCACTTCGAGGGCGAGCAGTTGTTCTCCGCCGACGCGGGAGTCGTCCCCGGCCTCGGCCGGCCCCGCACCACCGCCCGCGTCGAGGCGGTCCTGGCCGACTTCTTCGGCGCCGAGGACGCCGCCCTCGTACAGGGCGCGGGCACCGGGGCGATCCGGGCCGCCCTCAACGCCGTCGTTCGGGCGGGCGACGATCTGCTGATCCACCGGGCCCCGGTCTACCGCACCACCGAGGTCACTTTCCGGGGCATCGGCGTGCGCACCACGGAGGCGGACTTCAACGACCGGGCGGCGCTCGACGCCGCCCTGGCGTCCGGGCGGTTCCGGTGGGCGTACGTCCAGCACACCCGGCAGCGGCTGGCCGACTCCTACGATCCGGCCGAGGTCATCGGCGCCTGCCGGGCGGCCGGGGTCCGCACGATCGTGGACGACAACTACGCCGTCATGCGCACCCCCGCCGCCGGGGTCGAACTGGGTGCCGACGCCTCCTGCTTCTCGCTGTTCAAACTCCACGGGCCCGAGGGCGTCGGCCTGGTCGTGGGCGCCCGCGACCTGGTCGAGGGTGTCCGGCGTGCCAACTACTCCGGCGGCGGGCAGGTCCAGGGCCACCAGGCGCTGGACGCGCTGCGCGCCCTCACCCACGTACCGCTCCTGTGGGCCGTGCAGTCCCGGGTGGGGGCCGAGGTCGCCGAACGGCTCGCGGCCGGAGAGGTGGACGGGGTGGCGGAGGTGCGTGTCGCCAACGCCCAGGACCGCTGCCTGCTGATCCGCCTGGACCGGCCCGTCGCCGCGGAACTGCCGTCCGTCGCCGCACGGTTCGGTGCCGCGCCGTATCCCGTCGGGTCCAACTCGCGCTACGAGATCGCGCCGCTCTTCTACCGGATGTCCAGCTCCGCCCTGGACGACGCCCCGGAGCTGGCCGACTGGACCGTGCGCGTCAACCCGATGCGGGCCGGCGCGGACCTCGTCATCGACATCCTGCGCCGCTCGCTCGCCGCGATGGCCGACCCGAAGGACCGCTGACCGTGTTTCTCGACACCGTGCTCACCCGTAACCCCGAGCTCGTCGACGCCGCGGCCGCCCTGCACCGGCGGGGCGAGATCCCGCCCGACACCTATGTGATGGACCTCGACGCCGTCGAGGCCAACGCCGCAGCTCTGGCGGCCGAGGCCGAACGCCTCGGTATCGGGCTGTGGTTCGTCGTCAAGCAGATCGGCCGCAACCCCGAACTGATCCGGGCCGTCGCCCGGCACATCCCCCGCTCCGCCGCCATCGACCCGGCCGAGGCCCGGACCCTGCACGCGGCCGGGGCCAGGCCGGGCAACCTCGGCCACCTCGTCCAGATCCCCCGGCGGGCCCTGCCCGGCATGCTGGCGTGGCGGCCGGAGAACGTCACGGTCTTTGATCTGGCCAACGCCCGTGCCGTCTCGGACGCGGCCCGGGAGCTGGGCTTCGTCCAGGACGTCCTGATCCGGCTCGAAGGGGCCGAGGGCACCGTCTACCCCGGCCAGGAGGGCGGTGTTCCGCTGGAGCGGCTGGACGTCTTCGCCGAGGCCGCCGAGGCGCTTCCGGGCATCCGGATCGCGGGCGTCACCGCCTTCCCGTGCGTGCTCTGCGACCCGGAGTCAGGGCAGCCCGCCGCCACGGCCACCTTCGACCTGGCGCTCAAGGCCCGCGAACTCCTCGCCGCGCGCGGCCACCTGGACCTGAGGCTCAGCGCGCCCAGCGCCACCTCGGTGGCGTCCCTCCCGCTGCTCGCCGAGCGCGGGGCCACGCACGGGGAGCCGGGCCACGCCCTCACCGGCACCACCCCGCTGCACGCCCTGGACCCGGCCCAGCCCGAGAAACCGGCGTACGTGTACGTCAGCGAGGTCGCCCACACCCTCGACGACGGGCGCCCGGCCCTGTTCGGCGGCGGCTTCTACGCGCGCTCCCACATCCGCGGCGCCCTCCTGCCACGCACCGGCGCGCGTCTGGGCGTGCAGGACGCCCCCGCCGAGAACATCGACTACTACCGGCTGCTCGACGCGCCCCCGTCCGGCTCGGACCTCCGGCTGGGCGACACCGCGCTGCTCGCCTTCCGCACCCAGATCTTCGTCACCCGCTCGACCGTCGCCGTCGTCTCCGGACTCGCCTCCGGCAGGCCCCGGCTGAACGGGCTCTACGACGCCCACGGCCGAGCCCTGTAAGGAGCTGTTCCATGGCCAGGACCGTCATCGTCGTCATCGACGGATTCGGCGTCGGCGCCATGCCCGACGCGGGCGCCCTGCGCCCCGGCGACCTCGCCGCCGACACCTGCGGGCACGTACTCGACCACGCCCGCGCCGCGTTCGGGCGGCCGCTGCGGCTCCCGGTGCTCGGGGCGCTGGGCCTCGGTCTGGTCCACCCGCACCGGGACCTGGCGCGGAGCACCCGGCTGCCCGTGTCGGCGGGCCGTGCCGCCCTCGGCTATCCGGGCGCGGACACCTTCGCGGGCCACCAGACCATGATGGGCGCGGACTTCAGCCGGGTGACCGTGGCCCGGCTCGCCGACCACCTCGACGAGGTGACCGAGGCGCTCACGGCGGCCGGTCACCGGGCGGAGCGGCTCGACGGAAAGCCGCTGCTGCTGGTCGACGGGGCGGTGCTGGTCCACGACAACCTGGAGGCCGACCCCGGGATCAACTGGAACGCCTCGGGGCGCCTGGAGGATCTGCCGTTCGACGGTCCGGGCGGGATTCTCGCCGTCGCCCGTACGGTGCGGACGGTCGCCCCGGTCGCCCGGGTCATCGCGGTGGGCGGACACGCGGACGGTCCGCTCGACTCCTACGTACGGGGCGGGGACGGGGGCACCGTCGGTCTTGACACCCCGGCCACCGGCTTCTACCGCAACGGCGGCCTGGAGGTTCAGCACCTGGGCGCCCCGCTCGACCACACCCGTCAGCTCCCCGGTCTCGCGGCACGGGCCGGCATCCCGGTCACCCTGGTGGGGAAGGCCGCCGACATCCTGGTGTGCGAACAGGCCGACCGGCGGCCGGCCGTGGCCACCGCCGATGTCCTGGCGTACACCCTGGACGCGGTACGCGCCGGGGGCGACGCCCTGGTGGTCGCGAACGTCCAGGAGACGGATCTGGCGGGGCACCAGCAGGACACCGGGCGCTACGGGCAGGTGCTGGAACAGGTGGACTCGGGGCTCGCCGGGCTCCTGGCACTGCTCACGGACTCCGGGGACCGGCTGATCGTCACCGGCGACCACGGCAACGACCCCTCGATCGGGCACGCGCACCACACCCGGGAGTATGTGCCGGTGCTGATTTACCGCCCCGACGGGGCCGGGGTGGAGCTGCTGCCGGACGCGCGGAGTCTCGCCGATGTGGGCGCGACGGCCGCCCGGTCGCTGGCACTTTCCCCGCGGGACCTGGCGGCGGGAACGCCGATCGGCACGGACGGGGAGGCGCGGGCCGCCGCACTCCGCACGTAGTCGACGGGCACGAACAATCCCCGGACCGTAATTGCGGTCCGGGGATTATCGCGGGTATATTGGATTCTTCTGCGCTCATGCAGAAAGGCCCCGCTCGGGGGCCTTATGAGTACGAATATATCTGGCGGGGAGCCGTTTTGTCAAACCGGGAAAGCGACGAATTGCGGGAAGAGCAGGAATTCATCGACCGGCTCCATGCCCGGGTCGACGCCCTGCGCGGGGTGGCCGCCGATGGCATCGAGCACGCGCTGACGCCGGTCGGGACGGGCCAGCAGGCGCGGCTGGAGCGCGACATCCTCGTCGCGGAGCGCTCGGGTCTGCTCGCCGCGCTCAACGCGGTGGACGGCTCGCTGTGTTTCGGCCGCATCGACCGCTCCGACGGGCTCGCGCACCATATCGGCCGTATCGGGATCCGTGAGGACGACGCCGAGCACACCCCTGTGCTGATCGACTGGCGTGCGCCGGTGGCGCGTCCTTTCTATCTCGCCACGGGGCATACGCCGATGGGTCTGCGCCGGCGCCGGCACATCACCACCGAGGGCCGCACGGTCACCGAGCTCCATGACGAGATCCTCGATCTCGGGGACCGCGACCGCACCGGCTTCGAGGATCCGAACGGCGACGCCGTGCTGCTCGCGGCGCTCGATTCCGCGCGCACGGGACGCATGGGCGACATCGTGCGGACCATCCAGGCCGAGCAGGACGGCATCATCCGGGCCCCTCACCGGGGCGTTCTCGTCGTCGAGGGCGGACCCGGCACCGGCAAGACGGCCGTCGCGCTGCACCGGGCCGCCTTCCTGCTGTACGAGCACCGCGAGCTGCTCGCCAAGCGGGCCGTGCTCATCGTGGGGCCCAACCCGGCGTTCCTGCGCTACATCGCGGAGGTGCTGCCCGCGCTCGGCGAGACCGGGGTGCTGCTGGCGACGCAGGCGGAGCTGTTCCCCGGGGTGCACGCCACCGGTACGGACTCCCCGCGCGCCGCGGCCGTCAAGGGCGGCGAGCCGATGGCCGAGGCGCTCGCCCTGGCCGTACGCGACCGGCAGCGGCTGCCCGAGCCCGGGGCGGCGATGATCATCCCGCACGAGGACGGCGGGGATCTGGTCCTGGACTGGGAGATCGCGTACGAGGCCCGGCAGGCGGCCAGGGACACCCGTCTGCCGCACAATCTCGCCCGCCCCCACTTCGTCTTCCGGGTCATCGACGCACTCACCGCGCAACTCGTCGAACGCATCGGCGCGGACCCCTACGGCGGGCCCAACTTCCTCGGCCCCGACGACATGGCCCAGCTCGGCCGGGACGTCGCGCTGAGCAAGGAGGTGCACGCGGCGGTGGACGAGCTGTGGCCGCCGCTGACCCCCGAGGGCTTCCTCGCCGACTATCTGGCCGATCCGGTGTACGTACCGGACGAGGACGCCGACGCGATCCGGCGTCCGTCCGTCGGCTCGGCGTGGACGCCCGCCGACGTACCGCTGCTCGACGAGGCCGCCGAGCTGCTCGGCGTCGACGACAGCGCGGAGAGGGCGGCTGCCGAGGCCGCCCGTCAGGAGCGGGTCGGGTACGCCCAGGGTGTGCTGGAGCTGTCGCGCGGCTCGGAGAGCTACGAGTTCGAGGACGAGGAGTCCGAGGTCCTCGCCGCCCACGACATCATCGACGCCGAGCGGATGGCGGACCGGCACGAGGAGGCCGACCACCGCACCGCCGCCGAGCGGGCCGCCGCCGACCGCACCTGGGCGTTCGGGCACATCATCGTCGACGAGGCGCAGGAGCTGTCGCCCATGGCGTGGCGGCTGCTGATGCGCCGGGCGCCGAGCCGCTCGCTGACGCTGGTCGGCGACCCGGCCCAGACGTCCGAGGAGGCCGGGGTCGGGTCGTGGGAGGAGATCCTCCAGCCGTACGTCGGCGACCGCTTCGAGCACGTCACGCTGGAGGTCAACTACCGTACGCCCGCGGAGATCGTGGAGCTGGCGGCCGGGGTCCTGCGGGAGAGGGACCCCTCGTTCACCGCCCCCGTCTCGGTGCGGTCGACCGGCGAGAAGCCGTGGACGCGGGATGCCGGAGAGGATCTGGCGGGCGAGGTGGCCAGGGCGGTCGTGGAGTTGACGCCCCGGGAGGGGCGCCTCGCGGTGATCGCGCCGCGTGCGCTGCACGAGGAGATCGCCGCCCCGCTGGACGGTGTCGCGGCGGGCGAGGCCCCCGACCTCACGCGCCCGGTGGTGCTGCTGGATCCGCGCCAGGCCAAGGGGCTGGAGTTCGACCATGTGCTGGTCGTGGAGCCCGCCCGGTTCGGCACGAGCGATCTGTACGTGGCGCTCACCCGTGCCACCCAGCGCCTGGGCATCGTCCATCGGGAGGAGCTGCCCCCGGCGTTGCGCTGACGGGGCCGGGCGGCCCGCCTTCGTGGCGCTCGGCGTCGGCGGGCCGCGGACGTGGCCGGAACACGGTTGGCGAAGCCATAGGGTAACGCCATGTCTTCGCCATTGAGTTCGACAAAGACCGCGGCTGCTCTCCGCACGTCGGCACGGGTCTCCGCAGAGGTGCTGCTGGTCCTCGTGGCGGCGGCGGTCGCGCTGTGGGTGCTGGGCCGGATGTGGTCGGTCGTATGGCCGCTGATAGTCGGCCTGTTCCTCACCACGCTGACCTGGCCGCTCGCCCGTTTCCTGCGCCGGCTCGGCTGGTGGCCCTCGCTCGCCGCTTCGGTGGTGACGGTGTTCGCCCTGCTCGTGGGGGCGGGCATCGTGGCGCTGATCGCGGTGCCGGTGGCAGGTGAGTCCGGGGAGCTGGCCGACGGGGTGATCGAGGGCATCGACAAGCTCCGCGAGTGGGCGGCGGGTCCGCCGCTGAACATCGGCGACGACCAGATCACCGGCGCCCTGGACACCGCGACCGCTCAACTCCAGGACAGTGTCGGCAGCGTGGTCACCACCGCCGTCACCGGGGTGAGCACCGTGGTCAACGGGCTGGTCACGGCGGTTCTGGCGATCTTCCTGATGTTCTTCTTCCTCAAGGACGGCCCGCGCTTCCTGCCGTGGCTCACCCGTCAGCTTCCCGGCCGGCTCGCCACCGACGTCCCCGAGGTGGCCTCCCGCTGTTGGGACACCCTGGGCGCGTTCGTGCGGTCGCAGGCGTTCGTCGGTCTGCTGGACGCGGTCTTCATCGGGCTCGGCCTGTGGATCCTGGGGGTGCCGCTGGTGCTGCCGCTGGCGGTGCTGACCTTCGTCTGCGCGTTCGTGCCGATCGTGGGGGCGCTGTTCGCCGGATTCGTGGCGGTGGTCATCGCCTTGGTCTCGAACGGACCGATGGACGCCCTGATCGTGCTGGCGATCATCGTCGTGGTGCAGCAGTTGGAGGGCAATGTGTTCCAGCCCATGATCCAGAGCCGTGGGCTGGGGCTGCACGCGGCCACGGTCCTGCTCGCCGTGACCCTGGGCGGCAGCCTGGCCGGCGTGGTGGGTAGCCTGCTCGCCGTGCCGGTGGCGGCGCTGCTCGGGGTGGTCTGGAACTACCTCCGCGAGCAGCTCGTGGAGGAGCCGCGTCAGCCCGAGGCGGCGGATCCGGCCGACGGGACCGGCTCACCGGTCCCGTCGGCGTAGGGCCCTGCCCCCTCACCGCCCGAGGGAGCGCAGCAGCGCCGGCAGCGCCCCGCGCAACTCTCGCTCCCAGTAGGGCGGGGAGTGGGTGCCCCGGTAGAAGTGCGTGGTGACCGCCACCCCGTGGGCCCGCAGCCGGGAGGCCATCGCCCGGTTCTCCGCCCCCATGATGGCCTCGGTCGGGGACAGGACGTCCTCGGGGAAGGGGTCGTCGGGGTCCTCCAGGCCGGGGACGTGCGGGTCCGGCTCCGTGCCGGGCGGGTCGAGCGCGCCCGCCCGGCCGTCGCCGCTGGAGAGGTGGACCTCGACGCCGCGCAGTCGCTCCGGCCGGTAGTACGGGTCGTGGTCCTGCCAGATCTGCCGCTGGGCCACCGGGTCGCCCCACAGCGCCAACCGGTCCAGGCCCAGATAGTCGAGTCCGGCCCGGACCGCCCGGGGGTGCTGGAGCGGATGGACGTAGCCGCTGAGGCCCGCCACCGCGCGGAACAGGCCGGGGTGGCGTGCCGCGTAGGTCAGCACGCCGAAGCCGCCCTGCGACTCCCCCGCCGCGACCCGCCGGTCCCCCGCGCCGTAAAGACGCTCCAGCAGCGGGCGCACCTCGTCGAGGTGGAAGGTCTCCACGCGCGGCGCGCCGCCGGCGCCGCCGTTCCACCAGTCGCTGTAGAACCCGAAGAGCGGCATCGACGGCATGACCACGAGCACGTCGCGCAGTTGCGGGAGCCGCTCCACCGCGTAGTCCTCGGTCCAGGCCTCGGGGTCGCCGTGGCCACCCGCCAGCAGATACAGGACCGGCCATCGCTCGCCGCGCCCGCGATCCTCCCAGCCGTCCGGGGTGAGCAGGCGGACCGTGCCGGCGCCTTCCAACGCCGCCGACCGCATGGTCAGTTCGAGGAGCCGGTCGCCGATCCACCGCTCCCCCGTCACCCGTATCCCCGGGGGCCGGTCCCCGGGCGGGGCCGCTGCCGCCGCTGTTCCGGGCACGAGCAGCAGCAGGGCAGCGCCCCATGCGATCACCTTGCGCGGAATGCTCATCACCGTGACCTCCCGACATCGTCGGCCGGACTTCGCCCGACGCTTCGGACGGTACGGAGCGGGACGGGTGCCGGCATCCTCCGACGGGAGGCCGCCCGTACACCGACGGGAGGCGGTCTCCCGCTCCCGGGTCACTTCACGCAGGTCTCGTCCCTCTTCGGGAGCCGGCCCGTCGCCAGGTAGCGGTTGACCTCGGTGTCCACGCAGGCGTTCCCGTACTCCCCGTACAGGGCGTGGCGGTTGGCGTTCTCCAGGGTGAGGAGCCTGGAGCCGGGAAGCCTGCTGTGCAGGGTGGTGGTGCTCCGGTAGGTGGTGCGGGGGTCGCCCGTGGCCGCGACCAGGAGGACGGGGGCGTCGTGGCTGATACGGGTGGGGGCTTCCCGTGGCGCGTCCCAGAAGGCGCAGGGGCCGATGTTCTCGGTGAGGGGACCGAACAGGGGGTGTGCGGCACGGCTCCGTTGGATGTCGCGCCAGTAGCGCTCGGTCTCGCGCGGGGCCGGTACGTCACCGCAGATGATTGCCGTCTGGGAGCTGCCGAAGGAGGAGTCCGTGCCGGAGAGCAGGAGACGCAGCGTCTCCGCGAACTCCGGGGGCAACGGAGCCTCGCGGCCCTTCGACGCCTGGGACAGTGCCGCCACCTGCTGGGCCAGGAGGTCCCGCGAGCCGTCGCCGTCGTCGGCCAAGCCGATGAAGAGCAGCGTCGGTATGTGGGTGTCGTCGACCCGGAAGACCTCGGGGGCGGTGCCGAGGGTCAGCGGGGCGCGGGCCGCCTTCGCCATGATGTGGTCGATGGTGGCGAGCACCGCCGTACGGGAGCGGCCCAGGCCGTACGTCGTGTGGCGGGCGGCCGCCCAGGCGGCCCAGTCGGAGAGCGCCTGCTCGTTCTCGCGCACCGTGTGCTTCAGCAGGCGCGGGTTGTAGTCGTCCGGACCCACCGCTCCGTCCAGGACCATCCGGTCGTAGCGGCCGGGGAACATCTGGGTGTAGACCGTGCCCAGGTAGGTGCCGTACGAATAGCCCAGATAGGAGATCTTCCGCTCGCCCAGTGCGCCCCGGATCACGTCCATGTCCCTGGCCGTGTTGCGGGTGCTGATGTGCGGGAGCACCGAGGCGTCAGTGGCGCGGCACTTGGTGGCCAGGCTCTTGCTCAGCGCCACCTGGCGGTCGAAGCCCGCCCGGCTCGCTCCGGCCGAGAACCAGGTGAAGCTGACGGGCCAGCCGCAGTCCAGCGGGGTGCTCCGGCCGACGAAGCGCGGGTCGAAGCCGACGATGTCGTAGCGCGGGCCGACCTCCTTCATCGCCGTGCGGACGATCGGCGGGGAATCCACGGCCGGGCCGCCGGGGCCGCCGTTGTTGAGGAGGATCGCGCCGATGCGGCGGCGGGTGTCGGTGGCCTTCAGACGGGATATCGCGACCGTGATCGTCCGTCCCCCCGGGGCTGTGTAGTCCAGCGGGACCGTGACGTCGGCACACTGCACGCCCGCCTTGTCCAGGTCTCTGCCTGTCTCGTCCTGCGGGGAGCTCATACAGGTGCCCCAGTCCAGGGGTTGGTGGTAGTAGCGGTCGAGCGCTCCGGCGACCGTCGGCGGTGCGACGGTACGGGGTTCCGGGCCGGGCCGTGCGGTGGCCAGGGCCGGTGACGCCGTGACGCCCGCCGCGAGGGCCAGGGCCAGGCCCGCGGCGGCGGTCCTGGCGGTCGTCCGGGCGGCCTTGGTGGTGCGGGCGGCCGCCGGGGTTCGGGTGGTCTTCTCTGCGTCCTCTGCGTAACTCACATCAATAGACGCTAGGAGAAGGACCGTTGGGGATCACTGGGGCTGGCACCCCAGCTCGGCGGGGGTCACCTCCCCCTCGGGAGAGGAGCGCGGGCCACCCGGTCCGGCCGGGTGGCCCGGGGGCGGTCAGACCTTGGCGGGGCGGCGCGCCAGGGCGTAGCCGTACTGGTCGGGCCAGCGGGGTGCGGCCGCCAGGGCGTCGGCGGCGTGGTGGGCCCAGTGCGGATCGCGCAGCATCTCGCGGCCGATCATGACCGCGTCCGCCCGACCCGTCGCGACGATCTCCTCGGCCTGGTCGGCGTCGAGGATCAGGCCCACGGCGGAGGTGGCGATGCCGGCCGTCCGCCGGACCTGGTCGGCGAAGGGGACCTGGTAGCCGGGGTGTGCGGAGATCGCGGCGTCGCGGACGATGCCGCCGGTGGAGACGTCGAGCAGATCGACGCCGTGTGCGGCCAGTTCCCGGGCGAGGCGGGCGGTGTCGTCGCCGGTCCAGCCCTCGCGCGGGTCCTCGGGGTTCTCGGTCAGCCAGTCGGTGGCCGAGGTGCGGAAGAGGACCGGCAGGTCGTCCGGCCATACCGCGCGGACGGCGTCGACCACCTGGAGCGGGAAGCGCAGCCGGTTCTCCCAGCTTCCGCCGTAGGCGTCGGTGCGACGGTTGGTGGCCGGGGACAGGAAGGAGTTGATCAGGTAGCCATGTGCACCGTGGATGTCGACGACCCGGAAGCCGGCGGCGATGGCCCGCTCGGCGGCCGCGGCGAAGTCACGCACCAGCTGCTGGATCTCGTCCTCGGTCAGCTCGTGCGGCACGGGCAGGCCCTCGAACGCGACGGCGCTGGGGGCGACGGCCGTCCAGCCGCCCTCTTCCTCGGGCACGTAGCGGTCGGCGAGCCAGGGCCGGTCGGTCGAGGCCTTGCGCCCGGCGTGGGCGAGTTGGATCGCGGGCACCGATCCGTGTGAGGTGATCGCGGCGGCGATCCGGGCGAAGGCCTCCTGCTGGCGGTCGTTCCACAGGCCCAGGTCCCAGGGGCTGATCCGGCCGTCCGGGCGCACACCGGTGGCCTCCGTCATCACGAGGCCGGCGCCTCCGGCGGCCCGGCCCGCGAGATGGGTGAGGTGGAAGTCCGTCGGAACGCCCGCCTCCGGCCCGTCGGGGGCCGCGGAGTACATGCACATCGGAGACATCCACACACGGTTGGGGATCTCCAGGGACCTCAGGGTCAGGGGCGTGAACAAGGCACTCACCGGTAGGTCTCCTCAGGTTGGGGTGTCGCCGCCGGGCAGCGACACCAAGGTAAGTACGATAGGCATCGTAGTACGTCAATTGTCAAACTACGATATTCCTCGTACTTTGATGGAGACTTCGAGGAGGCTGGCAACCCATGTCCACCGCAGCACGCGGAGCCACGTCAGGGCGGCAGCTCGCCCATCCGCTCAGGGAAGAGATCCGCCTGGAGGCGATCCTGCACGCCCTGGCCGACCCCATCAGGCTGCGCATCGCGCGTGAGCTGGCGGACGGGCACATCGACATGGCCTGTATCGCGTTCGACCTCCCGGTGAGCAAGTCCACCAGCACACACCACTTCAAGGTGCTGCGCGAGGCGGGCGTCATCCGCCAGCACTACGAGGGGACCTCCCGCCTGAGCCGGCTGCGCGAGGACGACCTGGAGGCGCTCTTCCCGGGGCTGCTGCCGGCCGTCCTGGAAGGAGCGCGCCGGTCGGCGGGAGCACCGGACCCGGCATGAGTACGGGTCCGCCCCGAGCACCTCAGGCGCTCGGGGCGGACGTTCGCGTGGTGGGGGCGGCCGCGCGGCCGACGCCTCAGATCGTCGCCGTGTCGATCACGAAGCGGTAGCGGACGTCACTGGCGAGAACCCGCTCGTACGCCTCGTTGACCTGCCCCGCGCCGATCACCTCGATCTCGGCGCCGAGCCCGTGCACGGCGCAGAAGTCCAGCATCTCCTGGGTCTCCTTGATCCCGCCGATCGCCGAACCCGCGATCGACTTGTTGCCCAGGATCAGGGAGAACAGGTTCAGCGAGATCGGCTCCTCGGGGGCGCCCACGTTGACCAGGGTGCCGTCGGTCCGCAGCAGAGCCAGGTAGGCGCCGAAGTCCAGCGGGGCCGAGACCGTGGAGAGGATGACGTCGAACGTGCCGGCCAGTTCCTCGAAGGTCCGCGGATCGCTGGTCGCGTAGTAGTGGTCGGCGCCCAGCTTGAGCCCGTCGTCCTTCTTCCGCAGCGACTGGGAGAGGACGGTGACCTCGGCGCCGAGCGCGTGCGCGATCTTGACGGCCATGTGGCCGAGACCGCCGAGACCGACGACGGCGACCTTCTTGCCGGGGCCCGCGCCCCAGCGCTTGAGCGGGGAGTAGGTGGTGATGCCCGCGCACAGGAGCGGCGCGGCCTCGTCCAGGGCGATGCCCTCGGGGATGGAGAGGGCGAACTTCTCGGCCACGACGATGTGCGTCGAGTAGCCGCCGTACGTGGGCTCGCCGCTGCGGTCGAGGGCGTTGTACGTCTGGGTGTTCCCCTCGGCGCAGTGCTGCTCGCGGCCCATCAGGCACGCGTCGCACGCTCCGCAGGAGTCGACCATGCAGCCGACGCCGACGCGGTCGCCGACCTTGAACCGGGTGACCCCGGGGCCGGTCTCGGCGACGATCCCGGCGATCTCGTGGCCGGGCACCATCGGGAAGATGCCCTCTCCCCAGCCGTCGCGGGCCTGATGGATGTCGGAGTGGCAGATCCCGGCGAACTTGATGTCGATCAGGACGTCGAACTCTCCCACCGGGCGGCGTTCGATCGTGGTGCGCTCCAGCGGGGCCTTGGCACGGGGAGCGGCATAGGCGGCAACGGTGGTCATGCCGGAGGTTCTCCTCTGGGTGATGCGATAGGAACGTCTCCCAGCATCACGCCGTGACGGATGTTTACCCAGGTCACCGCTCTGCCTACGTCCAGCGGTCCTACTACTGACGGGGACAGGCTCCGGCTCGTACGACCAGGAATCACAGGAATAATGGAAGCCATGGACGATCAACCAGAGGCCGCCGCCCCCGAGCCGCTGGACGGGCGCGCCGAGCTCAGCGAGTTCCTGCGCACCCGGAGGGCCAAGCTCCAGCCGGGGGACGTGGGCCTTCCGGAGTTCGGCCGGCACCGCCGGGTGCCCGGTCTGCGCCGGGAGGAGCTGGCGCAGCTGGCCGGGGTGTCGGTGGCGTACTACACGCGCCTGGAGCAGGGCAACGGGCGCAATGTGTCGGCCGAGGTGCTGGACGCGATCGCGCGTGCGCTGCGTCTCACGGACGCCGAGAGCGCACATCTGACCCACCTGGCCAAGCCCGCCCAGCACAGGAAGAAGCGCCGCCCGGCCCGGGTGCAGCGGGTACGGAAGGGCGTGCTGTACCTGCTCGACAGCATGGACGGCATCCCCGCGTACGTGACCGGGGCGCGGTCCGACGTCCTCGCCTGGAATCCGATGGCGGCGGCGGTGTTCGGTGACTGGGGTGCGCTGCCGTCGGCTGAGCGTAACTGGGCGCGGCTGGTGTTCCTCTCCCCCGCCTACCGGGACCTGTTCGTGAACTGGGACTCCAAGGCCTCGGACATGGTCAGCTATCTGCGGCTGTACGCGGGCTGCCATCCCGACGATCCGGAGCTTTCGGCGCTGGTGGGCGAACTCTCGGTCAAGAGCGACGAGTTCCGGCGGTTGTGGGCCACGCACAACGTCAAGGAGAAGGGCCACGGCATCAAGTTGCTGCGGCATCCGCTCGTCGGGGAGCTGACCCTGTCGTACGAGACGCTGAACCTCCCGGACGACGAGGAGCAGCATCTGGTGACCTACCACGCGGAGCCGGGCTCGGAGTCGGCCCAGGCCCTGCGCCTGCTGGCGAGCTGGGGAGCGGACGCGGGCCGGGTCGACGTCATCGGCGACGCGAGGCGGGGCCGCGTCGGCGAGCGATGAGGACGAGCGCGCGGAGCCGGACCCGCGTACCCGGAGATCGGGAGTCGCCTAATCCAACTCACCGGTTTTCTTTTCGGAGTACGGATAAATACGGCGGTGACTCCCGGGCCTTTTCCGGTCCGCCTCCACCGCGATCCGTGAAAGCGGACCGGTAAAGGGAATGCACGCGCCGTCGCGCTTTTTCCCGTCCGCAAGGAACAAAGGCTCTCCAGTCACCCGCGAAGCGGCCCTATTCCGGCGCGAAAGCCCCCGTATGCTCGGCCGACCAGCTGCGGAACGGCCTCGCCGGACGACCCGTCAGTTCCTGGATCGTGGGCACCACGGACGCCTTCGCTCCCGCCCGCTGCCGCTCCGCGCTCTCCAGGAAGGCCTCCGCGACGGGCGGCGGATACTTCGCCAGCAGAGCCGTACGCGCGGCGTCCACCCCCAGTTCCTCGAAGCGCAAAGGCCGCCCCAGCACCCGGGAGAGCTGGGCGGTCTGTTCCCGCGCGGTGATCGCCTCCGGGCCGGACAGGGCGTACGCCCTGTTCTCGTGCCCCGTGCCGGTGAGAACGGCGACGGCCACCGCGGCGACGTCGCGCGGGTCGACGCACGCTACGGGAGCGTCGCCGTACAGGGCGCGCACCACTCCCGCCGACCGAATGCCGGGGGCCCAGGAAAGGGTGTTGGACATGAACGTCCTGGGGCGCACGAACGTCCACGGGACCCCCGAGTCCCTGACCGCCTGTTCGTTCTCCCGCTGACGCCGGGTGATGAAGTCGTCGGCGCCCGGCTCCTCCACCGCCATCATGGACAGCTTGACCAGGTGGCGTACGCCCGCCGCGGCCGCCGCCGCGGCGACCCGCTCGTCGTCGGGCTCCGTCGGGCTGTTCGTCACCAGGAACACCGAGGCGACGCCCCGCAGTGCCCGGTCGAGAGCGGCGCGGTCCCCGTACTCCCCCTCGACGACCTCGACCCCTGCTCCCCGCACCGTGAGCCGCTCGGGGCGGCGCGCGAGAATCCGCACGGGACCGGCCTCCGCCAGCTGTCCGGCGACCTCACGGCCCACCGCTCCGGTCGCACCCGTCACGAGAATCACTCGAGGAACCTCTCAGCCGTCGGCCCGGGGGCCGGACAGGACCGTGGAGAAGACCGTCTCGCCGTCCTGATGACCTGTCACCTGGACCGTCACCGTATCCTCGTCCTTCCCCGGCAGGACCACCGCCCCTATCCGGCACGGGCTGCCGAACTCGGAGTACCGGTGGAACCGGGTGCTCGCCTCCACCGGAACGATTCCGGCGGGCCCTGCCACCAGGCACGCCGCCTGGCGGGCCGCCTCCAGCAGCAACATGCCCGGGACATGGTCATTGGGGCGCTGGAAGAGGGTGGGGTGCCGGGTGTCCACGCGCAGCTCCCAGACTCCGTCCTGCCCCGTCTCGGAGAGCACCACGTCCTCGACGCGGGCACGGCCCGCCAGGACGGCCGGGACCGGCGCGGTCTCCGGTATGGATACTCCCTCGATCGGGACGTCGCCGCGCATCCGCCGGTACGCCTTGGGCGTGCTGAACCTGGTCGCCGCCACCCCCGTGGCGGCGAGCCGATCGCCCCGGTGCACCGCCCAGCCGACGCGCCCCTGCGCCGGGAGCCCGCCCCGCCACTTCAGGTCGGAGCAGAACACCTCCAGGCCGATTTCGGTGGGCTCGCCCCCCACGGCAAGGTGCTCGGGATGACAGACGTAGTCCAGTTCCGTCAGGAGGAAGTGGTAGCCGAGCGGGATCCCGTACCCGGCATGGAAGGCGAGCATGGCCGCCTGTCGCATCGCCTCCGCGACCAGCAGGGGATCGTGCCGGTCGTCACCCACCGGAGCGAAGAAGGGATGGTCGTGCGGAAGAACCGCTTCCACCGCGAACCGGTCGCGCCCCAGGCGTACCCAGTTCCGCGGAAAGGCGTCCTCCGGCCTGGTCCGGTGCACCATGTCGATCCCCACGGGATGCACCACCTCGGCCTCCGCGTCCATAGTCGGCACCGGATCGATCAAGACTGCTGCTTCGGGCATAACTCCCCCCAGGGGTCATGTAGTGGCGAGCCGTTCCTGCGATGCGCGTACTGATAGGACAAGATACAGAATAATCGGTTTTTTTCTTCATGTCCGGACGAGGTCGCACACCGCCGCGGGCCTCCGGGAAACGCATCTGCCGGGGCGTGACGATTACCGGAATTCCAAAGGCGCCCACTGCACAAAAGGGCGATATCCGCTCCCCTTTTCCGCGCGCCTGTCCGCACTCGGCCCGGGATGCCGAGCTCGAACGGACGCACCCCGTCCAGGGCGAGAACGACGGCCCGTCGCACGCTTCCCATGGCACCGATCCTGTCGAAAGATGGCGATCATGGCATGGTACGCCGGGCGAGCGCACTCGACCCCGGACCCGTGGAGCGTCCAGGGAGGCCCTTGGGCACGGGAGGCGCTCAGGCGCCCAGCGCCAGCTTCGCGCCGAGGCCGATCATCGTGACGGCGACCAGACCGTCCAGCACCCGCCACGCGGAGGGCCGCGCGAGGACTCCGCTCAGCAGCCGGGCGCCGAACCCGAGCGCGGCGAACCAGCACACGCTGGCGAGGATCGCGCCGAGACCGAAGGTCCAGCGCAACGGCCCTCGGTCGGCGGCGACGGACCCGAGCAGGAACACGGTGTCGAGGTACACGTGCGGGTTGAGCCAGGTCATCGCCAGGCAGGTCAGCACCACACCCCGGCGCGAGGCAGCGGGAGCGTCCCCCGCGTGCAGGGCCGACGGCCGCAAAACCCGGCGCGCGGCGAGCAGACCGTAGCCGATCAGGAACACGCCGCCGAGCAGCCCCACCACCGTCAGCGCCGACGGCCAGGCCACGACGAGAGCGCCGACGCCGGCGACCCCCAGCGCGATGAGCACCGCGTCGGACAGGGCGCAGATCCCGACCACCGCGAGCACGCCGTCGCGGCGGACGCCCTGGCGCAGCACCAGGGCGTTCTGGGCTCCGATGGCGACGATGAGCGAGAGGCCGGTGCCGAAACCGGCGGCTGCGGTGGTCAGGGCGTTCGTCATGCGGCGACGCTACGGAGCGAGCAATCCTGGTGTCCAGCTAAAGATTCTTACGTATCATTAGTGGTCATGATGTCCGAGCTTCCTCTCGATCAGGTGCGGACCCTGCTGGCCGTGGTCGACGAAGGCACCTTCGACTCGGCGGCGAACGCCCTGCGCCTGACGCCGTCGGCGGTCAGCCAGCGGGTGAAGGCGCTGGAGCAGCGCACGGGCCGGGTACTGCTGATGCGCACGAAGCCGGTGCGGCCCACCGAGTCCGGTGAGGTGGTGGTGCGCTTCGCCCGCCAGCTGGCCAGGCTGGAGCACGACGCGCAGGCGGCGCTCGGGATGTCCGGGCCGGGCGAGCCGACGCTCCTGCCGATCGCGGTGAACTCCGATTCGCTGGCGACCTGGTTCCTGCCCGCCCTGCGGCGCGTGCCGGAGGAGCTGGGACTCTGTTACGAGCTGCGCCGGGAGGACCAGGACCATACGGCCGCCCTGCTGCGGGAGGGGCTGGCGATGGCCGCGGTGACCTCGTCGCCGGAGGCGGTGACGGGCTGCTCGGTCCGTCGGCTGGGCCGCATGCGCTACCTGCCGGTGGCCAGTCCCGGTTTCGCCGACCGGTGGCTGGGGCGGCGGGAGGGCACCGCGTTGCGCGAGCTGATCGGCGACGCCCCGGTGATCGGCTTCGACCGGCGCGACGATCTTCAGGACGCCTTCGTGCGCCGGCTCGGCCCCGGCCCCCGGCCGAGCACCCGGCGCCACCTGGTACCCACCTCGGAGGGGTTCGCGAACGCCGTGGCGTCGGGCATGGGCTGGGGCATGGTGCCCGAGGTCCAGTCGGAGCCGTTGCTGAGCGACGGCCGGCTGGTGCGGCTCACCCCGGACCACACCGTGGACGTCCCGCTGTACTGGCAGCAGTGGAAGCTGGAATCACCTGCCCTGGCGGCCGTCGCCGAGGCGGTGGCGGCGGAGGCCGCCGAGGCGCTCGACGGCGACTGGCCGGACTGACCGGCGCTCCCGTCCCGGCACCGAGACCCGCTCGCCACACTCCTGGGTGGTGGCCACCCAAGCGCTGGGCACGGCGGTGCGGTTGCGCGGGACGCCTTAGGATGGCGGGTCTCTCCCCCGGAAAAGACTCGGAGGCATCCTCCCCATGCGTGTGCTGCTGGTGGAGGACGACGACGACCTGCGGGACGTGATCGCGGCCGGCCTGCGGGACGGCGGCTTCGCCGTGGACTGCGCGTCGGACTGGCCGGAGGCGGACGTGCTGCTGCACACGACCGCGTACGACTGTGTGGTGCTGGACCGGATGGTGCCCTCCGGCGACACCCTCGCGCCGCTGGAGGGCAGGCGCCGGGCCGGCTGGTCGGTGCCCGTGCTGTGCCTCACCGCCCTGGACTCGCTGCACGAGCGGCTGCGGGGGCTGGAGAGCGGGGCGGACGACTATCTGGCCAAGCCGTTCTCGATGCGCGAACTCGTCCTGCGCGTCCGGGGCCTGAGCCGGCGGGCGTCGGCCCGGCTCCCCTCTTTCCTGAGCTGTGCGGACGTGGTCATGGACGTGGCACGGCACGAGGTGCGGCGCGGTGGTGTGCTGCTGTCACTGAGCCCGAAGGAGTACGCCGTGCTCCAGCAGCTCCTCGTCCACCGGGACACCGTCGTCACCCGTACCGGGCTGCTGGAGCACTGCTGGGACGAGATGGCCGACCCGGTCTCCAACGTGGTCGACGCCGTCGTCGCGGGGCTGCGGCGCAAGCTCGGCTCGCCCGGCCTGGTGCACACCGTGCGGGGACAGGGGTTCCTGTTGTCGGCGGAGCCGGGGCCGTCCTGATGGCGCGGCCCGTACGGCGCCGCTCGCCGGCCCGGAGGCGGCTGCACCGGCTGCGGCTGCGGCTGACCGCCGCGTACACCCTGATCACCGTCGTCGGGCTGGCCTGCCTGTCCTGGCTGGTGATCCGTACCGACGACCGGGCGCGGCTGGACGCCGAGTACGACGAGATGCGCCGCCGGGCGTCCGTCGCGGCCTCGCTCGTCTACTACGAGGACGACCGGATCCGGCTGGACGGGCTCGCGGACGACGAGGCGACCTCGGGAACCCCGCAGGTCCTGGTGGTGGAGGGTCGCCCCGGCGGTGAACCGGTCACCGTGTTCCAAGGGCGTACGGCGCAGTTCGCCGTGGAGGGCGGGACGATCCGGGCGGTGACCCGTTCGGCGATGGACGAGGACGGGGTGGTACGGGCCGAGGCGCACGACCGCACGGGAGAGCCCGTCCGTCTGCTGGCCGTGCCCTTCTACCACGACGCCACCGACGAGGTGGCGGGCGCGGCTGTCGCGGTCGGCGATCCGGAGCGCGGGGCGGCCGAGCACCGCAGTCTGGTCCTCTCCCTCGTCATCGGGGCCGGTGCGCTGACGGCGCTGGCCGCGCTGACCGGGCATGTCCTCTCCGGGCGGAGCATGCGGCCGGCCTGGGAGGCGCTGGAGCAGCAGGAACGGCTGCTGGCCGACGCGGCGCACGAGTTGCGGACCCCGGTCGCGGTGATGCGCGGATCGGTGGAGGTCGCCGCCGGGGCTCCGGGCGGACTGGAGGCGCAGCTGCCCCGGATCCGGCGGGCGGCGGACCGGATGGCCGATGTTGTGGAGAACCTGCTGACCCGGGGGCGGCTGGAGGCGGCCGTGGACGTCGTGCGGGCGGAGCCGCTGCGCCTGGACCAACTCGTCGAGGAGGTGTGCGCGGAGTTGCCGGAGGGCCGGCACGGGCTGGAGTCGCGGCTGGAGGAGTCGGTGGTCGAGGCGGATGCCGCGCTGGTGCGGGTCGCTGTGCGCAACCTCCTGGACAACGCCGTGCGACACGGCCGGGCCCCCGGCGCGCCGGACGGGGCCGATCTGCTGGTGACCGTGTGCGGACCGGAGGTGTGGGTCGCCGACCGGGGCCCGGGAGTGGCTCCGGCCCGGCTGCCGGAGCTGATGGAGCGGTTCAGCTCGCCGGGCGGGGGAACGGGGATCGGCCTCTCGCTGGTACGGCGTATCGCGGAGGCCCACCGGGGGTCACTGACCGTCCGGGCGCGCCCCGGCGGCGGCGCGGAGTTCGTCCTGCGTCTCGCGCCCGCCCGGTCGCGGCGCGGCGTCGGCCGGGCGCTCACGATTCGCTCATGATCGGCCGTCCATGATGTGGGGGCAGGTTCCGAAGCCCACGCACGGGAGTCAGGTATGTCCCAGCACGCCGTCCGTCCGTTCCTCCGCCGCGGAAGCACGCTCGCCGGTCTGGCCGGCGGTGTCGCGGTCGCGACGGGAGCCGGACTGCTCCTGTCCCACGCCTTCGCCTCGGGGCCGGCGCCCGAGGTCGTGCCGCCCGAGGCCAATGTGTCCTTCGACTACCAGATCGGCGGCGCGTACACCCCGCCCGCCGGGGTCGGGGCGGTCTCCCGCGACCGTGGCGACGAGCCGGCCGATGGCCTGTACAACGTCTGTTACGTCAACGCCTTCCAGACCCAGCCCGACGCGCTGGACCGGTGGGAGAAGGACAACCCCGATCTACTGCTGCGCGACGGCGACGGCGACCTGGTCAATGACGAGGAGTGGGGCGAGGCGCTGCTCGACACCTCGACCGCGGACAAGCGCACCCGGCTGGCGGACATCGTCGGGGGCTGGGTCGACGGCTGCGCGAAGTCCGGTTTCCAGGCGGTGGAGCCGGACAACCTGGACTCCTACGAGCGATCGAAAGGCCTGCTGACCCGGGCGCACAACGCGGCGTTCGCGAAGCTCCTGGCCGACCGGGCGCACGCCGCCGGGCTGGCGATCGGCCAGAAGAACACCACCGATCTGCTGGAACAGCGGGGGACGATCGGGTTCGACTTCGCCGTCGCCGAGGAGTGCGGCCGGTACGACGAGTGCGACGACTACGCCACCGCTTACGGCGACAGGGTGTTCGTCGTCGAGTACACCGACGAAGACCTCGCGAAGGCGTGTTCGTCCGTGGGGGCGAAGGTCTCGGTGGTGCGCCGGGATCTCGACGTCCGGCCGGCCGGACAGCCGGGGTACGTGTTCCGCACCTGCTGAAGGGCGCTTTCGGGGGTGAGTGGGCTCAGGGGGCGTCCGGCGGGTGGGCGCAGACGGTGAAGATGCCGCCGTCGGGGTCCCTGATCACCGCTTCGGTTCCGTCGGCGGGCGAGTCCACCGGCGGTCCCGCCGTACCGCCCGCCGCGCGGGCCGCCTCGATGGCCGCTTCCAGGTCCGCGACCGGGAAACGGACGTGCCAGCGCGGGCGCAGCCGGGGGTCGGGAGACGAGGCGTCGCCGCCTCCGCGCAGGGTGGCCACGGTGCGGCCGCCCTGCCGTACGACGACCGCGTCCTGTTGGTACGCGTAGCCGACCTCGCAGCCGCCGGGTTGCTCGGAGGCCCAGCCGAACACCTCGGCATAGAAGATCGCGCAGTCGAAGGCGTGGCTCGTCCGCAGTTCGAGGGAGGCGGGCGGGTTGTCACGGCCGAACGACCAGGGCGGGGTCCGGCCTTCCCAGAAGCCGAATCCGGCCCCTTCCCGGTCGGCGGCGACGCCCCCCCGCCCGGGGCCCAGCCGGATCGGCCCGACGGCGATGGTGCCGCCCCGTTCCCGGACCCGGGCCGCTGTGGCGTCCACGTCATCGACGGCGAAGTACGGGGTCCAGGAGACGGCGGTGGGCAGACCGGGGGCGATCCGGGCGATCCCCGCGACCGGCAGGGCGTCGAGGTGGGCGACGGTGAAGCCCTCGCCGAGGGTGCCGGAGCGGAAGGTCCACCCGAGGACGGTCCCGTAGAAGTCCTGGGTGGCCCGCAGGTCCCGGGTCATGAGACTGACCCAGCACGGAACCCCGTGCACCGGGGTGCTCTGCTCTGCCGCGGTCATCGGGATCCGTCTCCTCGTCCCCGGTGGTGAGCCGCCGGACGCGGACACCGGTCCGGCGGGTGGGCCTGCTGGTCACCGGCCGTCGCAGGCCGGTGCGCTCCGTGGCGTCGGGCGTCCTCCGGAGCGGCACGCCTCCATACCTACGCCGCCGGGGTCGCCGCCGCCACCCGGGCCGCGTTCCGGAACGGTGCGGTGCGCACACCCCGTCCGCTCCCGGGCGGGGATCGCGTGTCAGTGCCCGGTGACAGACTGCCCACATGACCGACTCGCGGCCGAAGGCTGACCTCCAGCACTATCTCCAGTCCGCTCGCGACGCCCTGCTCTGGAAGCTCGATGGGCTCTCCGAGTACGACGTCCGGCGCCCTCTGACGCCGACCGGCACCAATCTCATCGGGCTGGTCAAGCACGCCGCCGGGGTGGAGCTGGGCTACTTCGGCGAGACGTTCCGTCGGCCGTTCGGCGAGATACCGCCCGCCTACGGGGACGACGCCGAGGCGAACCAGGACATGTGGGCGACCCCCGACGAGTCGCGCGAGGACATCCTCGCCCTCTACCGCCGGGTGGCGGAGCACGCGGACGCCACGATCGCCGAGCTGCCGCTCGACGCCATCGGGAACGTCCGGTGGTGGCCCGGCGAGCGGAGCCGCGTGACGCTGCACCAGATCCTGATCCATGTGATCGCCGACCTCCAGCGGCACGCCGGCCACGCCGACATCGTCCGGGAGCTCGTCGACGGGACGGTGGGGCTGCGGTCCGGCACCGACAACATGCCGCCGGGCGACCGCGCGTGGTGGGAGAGCTACCGGCAGCGCGTGGAGCAGGCGGCCCGGGACGCGGGGTAGCCCGCCCCCCTGTCGTGCGGGGCGTTCAGCGTCCGGTGAGCGCCGCGGGTTCGCCGAGGTGGTGCGCGGCGGTGCGCCAGGCCGCGGTGACGGCTTCGCGGGCCGTGGCGGTCGCCGCCTCGACATCCGGCGGGAGACGCAGCGGGGCGCCGACGTGGACGTGGAGCCGGGGGCGGCGGGCCGGGGCGGTGAGGAGCCCGGAGATCTGCTTGACGCGGGGACCCGAGGTGACCCGGCGGGCTCCCGCCTGGCCAAGCGGCACGACGGGCGCGCCGGACGCGTGCGCGAGGCGGGCGAGGCCGCTGCGGAAGCTCTCGGGCGGAGCCTCCGCCGCATCCGTGCGGCAGGGCAGCCGTCCTTCGCCGTAGATGAGCAGCTGACGGCCGTCCCTGAGCGCGACGGCCGCCGCGTCGAGGGCGGCCGCGGCCCGGTCGGTGTTCCGGTGCACGGGCACGTGGCCCCCGCGCTCCAGGAGACGGCCGAGGACCGGTATGCGCCACAGTCCCGCGGTGGCCATGACGACGGGTTCGACGCCGAGGCGCAGTAGTGCGGCGAGGACGATGCCCGGGTCGGCCAGGGAGGTGTGGTTGGCGACGATGATGCTGCCGGCGGCCGGGGCCGTGGCGTGGTCGGACGTGACCGTGAGGCGTCCGAGCGAGGGGACGACGGTGGCGGCGATGCGGCTGAGCACGGTTCTCCCGGGGTTCGGCGGGCGGGGCCGTTTTTTGACGGCCGTGCGGTCGGGTCCCGCCTTCCTCGGCTTCGCCCGGCACGCCCTCATCGTCGTGGCGGCCCGGGGGCGGGGCCTGAGTGCGGGTACTCAGGCCCCCTGGGTCGATCGCCCGGACCGGGACTCCCCCGGGCTGTGAACCGTCCGCGCACCGTGGACTGCTTGGTCGGAGGCATTCGCAACTACTCATCTACGGCAAGGAGGCTCACGTGGGTCTACGGCAACGAGGCTCACGTGGGCTTCGACAAGGTCGCCTGGGTCTTCGGTCTCCCCTATCCGGGCGGCGCGGGAGGACGATCGGCGTGCGGTGGCGTTCCCGCCCCCGATGACGGGCGCGAAAGACGCCCCCTACGCCTTCTCCTTCTCCGGTCTCAAGACGGCGGCCGCCCGGTGGGCCGACCAGCATCGGATCGCGGGCCGGGAGCTGCCGCCGCCGGACGGGGCCGCGTCACTCCAGGGGGCCGTCGCCGACGTGCTGGCCCCCAAGGCCGTGGCGGCGTGCCGGGATCACGGGGTGGGGACGCTGGGGATGGTCGGCGGGTGGCGGCCGACTCCCGGCTGCGGGAGCTGGCGGAGCGGCGGTGCCGGGCGGCCGGGATGACACCGCGGGTGCCGCCGCTGAAGCTGTGCACGGACAACGGGGCGATGATCGCGGCGGTCGGCGATCTGTTGGTGCGGGCCGGGGCCGGGCCCGCACCGCTGGACGTGTCGGTCGACCCGTCGGCGCCCCTGGAGTACGCGACGCCGCACCCGGTGGCGCGGAGTACGGGGCGGGTGGCCCGAGGTGCGGCCCCCGGGGTCACAGTGAGGTCGAGATCACCAGACGCTGGATCTGGTTGGTGCCCTCGATGAGCTGGAGCAGCTTGGCCTCGCGCATCCAGCGCTCCGCAGGGTGGTCGGCCACGTATCCGTAGCCGCCCAGGACCTGGACGGCGTCCGTGGTCACCCTCATCGCCGTGTCCGTGGCGAAGAGCTTGGCCTGCGCGGCGGCGGCCGATGAGGGCTGCCCGGCGTCGAGCCGGCGAGCGGCGTCCAGCAGCAGCGAGCGGGCGGCGGCGACCTGGGTGGCCATGTCGGCGAGCATGAAGCCGATTCCCTGGAAGGAGATGATCGGTTTCCCAAACTGCTTTCTGGTCTTCGCGTAGGCGACGGCATAGTCGAGGGCCGCCTGGGCCAGCCCCACGGCGCAGGCGGCGATGCCGAGGCGCCCTCGGTCGAAGAGCCCCATCGCGATCAGGAAACCCTTGCCCGGCCTGCCGATCCGTCGGTCCTCGGCGATCTCCGCCTCGTCGAAAACGACTTGGGCGGTCGGCGAGGAGCGAACGCCCATCTTGCGTTCCTGGGTCCCCGGATGGATTCCCGGAGTGTCCGCGGGCGCCAGCAGCAACGACAGGCCGCGCACCCCGTCGCGTCCCGTGCGGCAGAACACGTTGTAGTAGTCGGCGGCGCCCGCGTGGCTGACCCAGGACTTGACGCCGTTCACGGCGTAGCCGTTCTCGTTGGGGGTCGCGGTGGTCCGTAGGGCCGAGATGTCGGAGCCGGCCTCCGCCTCGGATATGCAGTTCGCGCCGAGGAGTTCGCCCCCGAGCATGTCCGGGAGCCAGGCGGCCCGCTGCTCCTCGGTGCCGAAGGCGGCCAGGCCGTAACAGGAGAGCACGTGGATGTTGACCGACTGGGCGACCCCCAGCCAGTGCTGGGCCAGTGTCTCCAGGACGGTGAGGTACACCTCGTAGGGCTGACCGCCCCCGCCGTACTGCTGCGGGTAGGGCAGCCCGAGCAGTCCGGCCCGGCCGAGCGTGCGCAGCAGCTCACGCGGGAAGGTGGCGCGGGACTCGTGTTCGTCCACCCGGGGCGCGAGTTCGGCGGCGGCCAGCTGCCGGACGAGGTTCAACAGGTCGAGCGCCTCCTCTGTCCAGGCGGGCCCGGTGGGCTGGGAACGATGGGTTGACGCGGTGGTGGTGGGCATAGCGGCGTCCTCAGTTGTGGCCGGTGAGTGCTGCGGGCGGTTGTTCGGCGCTGGAGAAGGGGCGTCACGGCGGGCTCCCGGCGGGACGGGACGGAGACGTCGATCTCCTGCGGGAGCGGCCCCGGGGGCGCATCGCGAGTGCCACGGGGCAGTCCTGGAAGGGCGGCAGCCGGTACCAGTGCGCGGCGGCCCAGTGGCCGTGGTGTGCCCCTGGCGGGACACGGATCCGCCAGAGGTCCGCGCCGACCCGCAGGCCGAGCGACTTGGCGCAGGCCTCGCGCACCGTCCAGGCATCGGCGAACTCATAATGGGAGTCGTCGACTTGGGAAGGGCTGTCGCCGCGTTCGGCGGGGGCCGCGGTGGGCGTGCGGCCGCCCGGCCGGGGCCCGGCGCGGGTGGCGGGTTCGGTTCCGGCCACGTTGTAGCGGCGCAGCAGTCGGGCGCTCACCGGTACGGGGATCTGGATGTCGACGCCCACCTCGCAGCCGCGGGCCGCCGTCGCCGCGATCCGGCCCGCGCTGTGCGAGATGCTCACGTCCACCTCGCGGGTGCTCAAGCAGACCGGTCGGCTGCCGTCCCGGGTGCCGATCCGCACCGCCTCGGCCGGGGCGCCGCTCAGCTCGGCGACGGCCCGGCGCAGCAGGGCGCGGCCTCCGAGGAATTCCCGGCGCCGCGGACCGGTCAGGGTGGACGCGGCCTCAAGGTCCTCGGCGGCGGCCGGGGGCGCCGTCTCGTCCACCCGTCCGAGCAGCGTCACCGTCCTGGCCTCACCACGGGCGATGTGCACCAGGACCGGTCGGCCGGTGAAGCCTGCGGGGATCAGGCCGGCAGCCACTGCTCGGCCTCGGGCCAGCGCCGTACGGCTCGACGCACCGCGTAGTCCCAGTAGGAGCGCACGGAGAGGTCGGCATAGATGAAGTCCTCTTTGAGCCGGACGTCCTGGGCACTCGAGTAGTGGAAGTCCCGTCCGGTGGAGAGCGCGGCGAGCTGGAGGCGGCAGGCGCGTTCCAGGACCTGGGCGAAGACGGCCGCGTGCCGCACGCTCTTTCCGACGATCACGCCACCGTGGTTGCGCAGGAAGACGGCGCGGCCGGTGTCTCCGAGTTCCTTCGCGATCTGGTCTCCGGTGGCGATGTCCAGCACGGTGTTGCTCGTGGTGGTGAAGACGCCGGTCGCGTCCACGAAGTAGGCGCCCTCGTGGGAGAGGGGGCGCAGGTGGAGGTCGAAGGCGCCGAACAGCAGGGTATGCGGGGCGTGACTGTGCACGATGCCGTTGACGTCCGGTCTGGCCCGGTAGATCGCTTGGTGGAGAGGGAGTTCGGGCGGCGCCATGCGCGGGGCCCGCTGCCTGTGGTCCACCGCAGCGGTCACGGTCTCCTCGGGCGACACCTCGTCGAACCCGCAGAGCGCGTTCTTGATCAGGAAGGTGTCCGAGCCGGGCATCCTGGCGGATATCTGGCCCTGGTTGAAGTCGTCGTGTCCGTCCAGGGAGAGCATCCGCCCACCCAGAGCGAGCTGGTTGGCCAGCCGACGTGTCATCGAAGGACCTCTCTCATGAAGTGGTCGGCCGGGGGCCGGCCGACAGGGTGGGGAAGACCTCGTCCACGGACACCGCGCCGGGTGGGCGGCGCGGCAGATGGTGGGCCAGGGCCAGGGCGGTGCGGGCCACGGCCCGCAGGGAGGTCACCTGGTGGTGGACGGTGAGGGCTTCATCGGCACCCCAGGTCCAGGTGATCGCGTGCTCACTGACCTCGGGGCCTCCGCGCCGCAGTCCCAGCTCCGCCTCCGGGTGCCCGCCCGCGTCCGTCCAGGCGGTGGCGAGCCGTTCGGCTGTCGCGCTCACCCGCGCGGCCTTGCGCGCGGGGTGACGGTCCAGTACGTCCACCGCGGGGACGGCGGGGTGGTGGGCGGCTGCGACCAGGCCGGCCAGCCTGCGTTGCAGGTAGCTGCCGAACGAGAGGTTGACGGCCTCGAGAACGGGCACGACGGCTGCGACATCGGCGAGCAGACCCGCGTGTTCTTCGCGCAGGTGGGAGACGCACTCGAGCAACGGGACGGTGTGTCGCAGGCAGTACGCGGCGACCTCGGGGAAGGCGCCGGGGGTGCTGGCGTCGATGAGGACGTCGGGCACGGAGGCGACGGTCCAGCCGGTGCTCCCCCGGGCCCGCAGGCTCACCGGGACGCGGTCGTCCGCGCAGGCCTGGAGCAGTGCGCCGCCCAGCCGTCCCGCGCCGACGATGCCCACAGTGAGCGGTGGACCATCGGGTACGGGGGTGGCTGCCGTCGCGCTAGGCAACATCGGAGCCCATCTCGGCCAGGACTGCGGCGACGATACCGTCCACGGTGCCGAGCGCCTCGGCCCCCTCGTCGGCGTCCAGGTAGACGCCGAACTCGTTCTCGATGGCGTCGAGCAGCCGGATGTAGGAGAGCGAGGTGTAGTTGACGGCTTCCAGTACGCCTCCGTGCGCCTCGATGTCCAAGATGCTGATGTCGCCCTCGTGCGACGAGATGATCAGGCGGATCACGCCGTCACGTATGAGCTGCGGGCCGGCAGGCATGACTGACTCCTCAGGATGGAGGCCGACGGGCTTCGCCGTCGGCCGCGGGCGCCCGGACAGAAGTGCCCGGGGCGCGCGCGGGGGGTAGCGAGGTCGGGGCGGGTGCGGCGGGGTCAGGAGGGACCGGCGTCGAACAGGCTCCGGAGTTCGTGGAGCACCGGCTTGCCGATCACCGTGGCGGGGATGGAGTCGACCACCCGGATCAACGTGGGGACCTTGTGGGCGGCCAGGCTGTCGCGGACCCGCAGGCGCACCTCGCCGACGCCGAGTCCTTCGCGCAGCACGAGCACGGCGGCCACTGCGGGCTCGCCGTGCTGGTCGGGCACTTCCAGGACCACAGCCTGCTCAACGCCGGGCACGGCGCTGACGGCGTCGCCGACTTCGACCGGGTCGACCTTGCGGCCGCCCACGTTGATCATCCGGTTGGAGCGCCCGGTCAGCACCAGCTCACCGTCCACCAGGCGCCCGCGGTCACCCGTGCCGTAATGGCCGCCGCCGATCCGGCTCTCCAGCAGCCCGGGGACGTTGAGGTAACGGGTGGCCATCGAGGCGCTGCGCACGTGTACGGCTCCGTCCCGGGCGTCGGGTCCCCGGGTCTCGATGTGCACGCCCGGCAGCGGGCGCCCCAGGCTCTCCGCCGCGGAGGCGGTGGAGTACGTCAGCGGTCCGGCCTCGGCGACACCGTAGTAGTTGCCCATCGGGACCCCGGTCAGTTCGGTGAACCGCTCCTTGGTGTCGGCGCGCAGCGGAGCCCCGGAGGAGATGGCGACGCGTACGGAGGCAAAGTCCGCGCGGTCGCCGCCGGTGCGGACGAAGGAGTCGTAGAGGGCGGGGAAAGCGACCAGCCGGGTGGCTCGGGTGCCGGCGACAAGTCGGCGGATCCGGCCGCTCGTCGGCAGCCCGTGGGACAGGTGCAGTTGAGCGCCGACCAGGAAGGCGGACAGGAGGGAGGTGTTGAAGGCGAGTCCGTTGGACAGGCCCGCGCAGCAGAGGATGCGGTCGTCGGCTGTCATGGCGGTGCCCACCGCCCAGTTCTCCGCCGCCGCCCGGACCGCCCGGCCCGAGAACTCCAGGCAGTTGGGCTTGCCAGTGGTACCGGAGGTGAAGCGGCACACTTCGGTGTCGGGGTGCAGCGGGTGGCGGCGCCCGCCGCTGCGGTGGTGCGTGGCGGTCAGACCGGGCAGCGCGGTGACCGCGTCGCCCGCCGTGTCGCGGTCGTGCAGGAGGAGGTCGAGTGAGCAGTCGTCGCGGATTCGGTCCAGTTCGCTGTCGCCTGCCGATGCGTCGATCAGGAACGGGACCGCCCCGGCGTGCAGGATGCCCAGGTAGGCGGTCACCCAAGCGGTGCTGTTCCGCGCGGCCAGGCCGATCCGGAGGCGGTCGTCCACGGCCCGGGTGCCGCCGAGCCACTCGGCGGCCCGCAGACTCCCCCGGTGCAGCGCGCGGTAGTCGACCGAAGCGTCGGGGCCGAAGAGCGCCGCACGGTCCGCGTACCGGTCGGCGCACCGCTCGAACTCGGCGGCGAGAATCATGAGCGCTCATTCTGTGCGTAGGCGACCGCGAGGCGGTCGAGCTTGGGGACGTCAGGTGTGTCGACGCCCATCGCCACCGCGTACACGACGTCGTGATCGGCCGGCAGGCCGGCCAGCCGCTTCCACCGCTCGCTGTCGAAGCCGCCGACGCCGGTGACCGAAAGGCCGCGCTGGGCCGCCTCCAGGTAGACGGCTTGAGCCAGCGCTCCGGCGCGGAAGAGGACCGTCCACAGCCCTGAGCCGCCGGCCTCGTCGATGAGCGAGGCCGTGGGTGCGTGCAGGAGCAGCACGGCCGATGTCCCGGCCAGATGGGGCTGAGCCATGAAGGCCTCGGTGACCGAGTCGTCGGGCAGGCCGGGTCTCCAGCGGATCGTCAGGCCGGCCGGCCAGGCCGGATCGTCTCCCCCGTCGTCGTCCTGGCGCATGACCAGCGTGGCGTACGGCGGCGCTTCGCCGGGCAGCACGGCGTCGAGGACGGATATCGCGCGGTCGACGGTGCCGTGCACGTCCCGCGTTTCGACGGTGCCGGGCGCGAAGGCGGTGGCTGAGCGGCGGCGGCTGAACGCCGTCTGTGGCACCAGGGGAGCCCTGCCGGTGCTCCGGACCGTCATCGGCAGGTGGAGGAAGGCTCCGGGGTGACCGGCCGCGGCCCCCTCGGGATGGGTGACGAGCGACTCCCAGCAGATCCGCTCCAGCCAGTGCGGCTGCTGGCGCGGCGAGTGCCGCCGGGCGTCGCGGACCACCCAGCCGGGCGGTCCGGGATCGGGGCTGTGGCCGGCCGACAGCGCGGTGACGGCCAGCGCGGAGTGGACCTCCGCGCACTCGCCGTGCTCCCTGACCAGGGGTTCGAGACCCGGCGGGCGCCGGCGCAGCACGACCCGCCCGCCGAGGCTGTCGGCGGCCAGCACGAGGTTCATGTGCAGGTGCGCGGTGTCCAGCTGGGTGTAGAGGTAGCCCCGATCTCCGTACTTCCGCATCGACAGCCAGGGCCTGGTGGCCAGCACGATGACCGCGCCGCCGTCGGGGAGGGCGAGTGCCGCCTGGCAGAGCGCCTCGGCGACCTGGGGGCCGCGGCTGACGAGTTGACAGGTCCGTCGGCCCGGATCGGCCTGGTAGAGACCGGTCTCGCTGGCGTCGTCCCTGGTCAGGACGTAGCACTCGTAGGGGTGGGTGGCGCCGGCGGAGGGCACGGCCCGGCGTGAGCTGTCGGTGCCGACCATGCCCAGGTCGAGTACGGCCAGGGCGGTGCGCAGTCCTGCGGCCGGGCTGAGCGCGGGCGGTCGTCCGGTCCCTCCGGAGTCGACCGCCATCCGTTTCCAGAGCGGTTTTCCACGGACGTCCATCGTGATCTGCTCCTCGGTTCCTTGGGGATGCAGCCTGCGGCGTGGAGTACGGACCAGAAGTTAGCGCCGGGGGGAAGCGAGCGCAAATGATTTACAGAAATGAGCAAAATCAAGATGCCTGTTTTCACGAGTCTTGCCGACGTCCTTCAACCACCCCCTCCCGGCTAAGTCAGATCTTTCTCGCAATTTCGGTTCAAATCGCCTAAACGGGAGCGCGAGAACGAACACCCGGCTCACGTGACCCCTCAATCCGCCCTCTTGTGTCAAAAAAATTAGCTAAAACTGTTGAGAACTTGCCATACTCCACGTCATTCTTTAGCCCGCCCACGCACGACCACTCCGGTGAACAACCGAGCAGGAAGAGGACAGGTGACAGACCCGACGACCGCCCGTGTGCGGTTCCACGAGGGTTCCTCCCGTACCGGGCCGATGACTTGGGGCCAGCGCGCGATCTGGGAGGTGATTCGCTGGCTGCCGCCCGACGACGACTCCCTCAACCAGCTCGGCTGGGCGCCGGTCGGCTCCGCCACCGTGGAGCAGGTGTGCGACATGGTCCGCCTGCTCGTCGAGCGGCACGAGTCGCTGCGCACGACCTACACCGAAGATGACGACTGCCTGACGCAGCACGTCGCGGCCTCCGGCGAGATCCCGTTCCTGATCGCCGAACTAGGGCCGGGCGACCTGTCCGAGGCCGTCGCCCCACTCGGCGAACGGATCAGGGCCGGTGCCTTCGACAACGCCGCCGGACTGCCGGTCCGCGCGGCGATCGGGCTGCGCGCGGGCGTACCGGCGGCCGTCGCGATCGCCGCGAGCCACCTGGCGGTCGACGGCTGGAGCTTCCAGATCGTCATGGACGAACTGCGCACCGTGCTCACCGCCGGACCGGACCGTGCGGCCGGCCTGCGCGAGCGCTCTCGACAACCCGTGGAGCGGGCCCGGTTCGAGGCTTCGGAGGCCGGCGCCAGGCGCGAGAAGCGCACGCTGGACTACTGGGCCCGCCAGGCGGACGCGGTCCCCGCGAGCATGCTGGCGACCACCTCGACGCCGGACCAGCTCGACCGGGACTGGGCTCATATCGACTCCCCCGCCTTGGCGCTGGCCGCCCACGCACTGGCCGGACGCAGTGGCGGCAACACGGCCACGGCGCTGCTCGGCTCGACCGCGCTGCTGCTGGCCTCCTACCTCGGTGAGCCCGGGGCGGCCCTGCGAGTCATCGTGGCGACCCGCTTCAAACCCGAGGACGAGGAGCTCGTCGGGGCTTTCAACCAGAACGCCATCGTGCGCCTGCGACTCGCGGACGAGTCCGCCGAGCAGCTCCTCACCCGCACGGCCCGTACGGCGCTCAACGCGTACCGGCACGCGGAGGCCTGCCCGGTCAAGCTGGAGGAGCAGCTGGAGGAGATCGCCCGCAGGCGCGGTATCGCGCCCGGCGGCTACTGCTTCTTCAACGACATCCGGTTCAGCGCCGAGGAGCGCAACATCCCGGCCCCCGCGATCGACCCGCTGAAGCTGCCCGCCCAGTTGGAGGAGGCCATGGCCCGTACCCGTCTGACCCGTCCGGACAGCGAGGAACGGCAGTCCGGCGCCAAGTTCTTCCTCTTCCTCGACGGGCTGCGCGACTCCTGCACCCTCACCCTCTGTACCGACCCCCGCTTCCTGCCTGCCTCAGCCGGCGATTTCCTGCGGGAGCTGGAGCACGTGATGGTGCGGGCGGCCCAGAGCCCCGACACCCCGGTGGGCGAACTCGTCGACCGGATCCGACGCCAGCCACGAGGAACCTGCCATGACTGAGACCACGGCACCATCGCGGAGCGCGGTGCCCGGCCAGACCCCCATGATCCGTGCGCGGGCGCTGGAGAAGCGCTACGAGGGCACGCGCGGCGCGGGGCTCACCGCTGTCGCGGGCATCGACTTCGAGGTCCGCCCCGGGGAGGCCTTCGGCATCCTGGGCGCCAACGGCGCCGGCAAGTCCTCGACCATGCGCATGATCGCTTGTACCTCGCCCGCGACCGGCGGGAGCCTGGAGGTGCTCGGGCTCGACACGCGGACCGAGGGCGCCCGAATCCGCGCCCGGATCGGCGTGGTCCCGCAGGACGACACCGTGGACGTCGAACTGACGGTCAGGGAGAACCTGTTGATCTACGGGCGCTACTTCGGGCTGCCGAAGCCCGAGATCCGCCGGCGCGCCGCGGAACTCCTCGACTTCGCGCGGCTGACCGACAAGGCGGACGAGCGGGTCGAGGCGCTGTCCGGCGGCATGCGGCGGCGGCTGACGATAGCCAGGGCCCTCATCAACGAGCCCGAGATCGTCCTGCTGGACGAGCCGACCACCGGTCTCGACCCGCAGGCCCGCCACCTGCTCTGGGAACGGCTGTTCCGGCTCAAGGAGGACGGCATCACGCTCATCCTCACCACCCATTACATGGACGAGGCCGAGCAGCTGTGCGACCGGCTGGTGGTGATGGACGGCGGGCTGATCGTCACCGAGGGCTCACCCGGCCACCTGATCGAGCGGTACTGCACCCGCGAGGTGCTCGAACTGCGCTTCGGCCCGGGTGAGCGCGAGGCGATGACGGACAAGGCCCGGGGCCTGGTGGAGCGGATCGAGGAGCTACCGGACCGCATCCTGCTGTACACCGACGAGGGGGAGGCCACCTTGGCGGCCGCCCATGCGCGCGGCATCGTCCCGCTGACCGCCCTGACACGCCGGGCAAGCCTGGAGGACGTCTTCCTCACCCTGACGGGTCGCAGCCTGATCGACTGAGGCGTCGCGCCGCCCCCGCCCACCATCCAGGCGTCGCAACGGAGAGTTCCCGATGACCACGCATGCGTCCCGCCCTCTCGTCCCACCCGGCCGTGCCCGCACCGTCCCGCCCGCCCTGCGTGAGTGCGCCTACTGGCTGCACCGCTACCGCCGCACCTGGCGGGGCACAGTGGTGCTGAACGTGGCCAACCCGCTGCTGTTCCTGACCGGTATCGGCGCGGGACTCGGCACCCTCGTCAACCACAACAACAGTGCCGCCCTGCACGGCCTGTCATACCTGGCCTTCCTCACTCCCGGTCTGCTGGCCGCCTCGGCCATGCAGACCGCCTACATCGACTCGGCCCACCCCGTCCACCAGTCGGTGCAGTCCAAGGGGCACTACTGGGCGGCGAGCGCCACACCCGTGTCGCCGGTCGACATCTTCCACGGTCACCTGCTGTTCAATCTCTTCAAGGTGGCGCTCTCCGCCGCGGCCTTCACAGCGGTGGCGGTGGCCTTCGGCGCCGTCGACGCGTCGCGGGCCCCTCTGGTGGTGCTCGCGACGCTGCTGGTCGGGGCCGCGTTCGCCGCGCCGTCCGCCGCCTGGGCGGTGACCGCTCGGCGTCAGTCCACGGTGCTCGCGGTGCTGCGGTTCGGTGTGATGCCGATGTTCATGTTCTCCGGCACGTTCTTCCCTCTCGCGCAACTGCCCGGCTGGCTCCAGTGGGTGGTCCAGGTGACACCGCTCTGGCACGGGGTCGAGCTGTGTCGTACGGCAGCGCTCGGCACCGGCACCGGAGTCGGCACCGTCGTCCACGTCGGCTACCTGGCGGTGCTGACCGCCGTCGGCCTGCTGGCCGGGCGGCGCACCTACCGGCGGCACCTGCACTCCTGACCGTCAGCACCCACCCCTGAAAGGCAGGGATTTCATGTCGGCCGTGCTAGGACCGCATGTCTCCGCTCGCCCCGCCCCGGCCCTGCGGCCCGGGGGCGCCCTGGCGATGGTCGAGCGGAACCTCATGATCTACCGGCATACCTGGCTGCTCCTGGTGGCCGAGATCTTCGAGCCGGTGCTCTACCTTCTCGCCTTCGGCGTCGGCATCGGCGGGTTGGTCGGCAACGTGCCGGGGCTCGCCGACTCCGATGTTCCTTACGCGGAGTTCGTCGCTCCGGCGCTGCTCGCCACCACTGCGATGAACGGCGCGATGAACGAGACGACGTTCAACCTGTTCAACAAGCTCAAGACGAACCATACGTACGAGTCGATCCTGACGACGCCGATGACGGTGCGCAGCGTGGCGCTGGGCGAGGTGTGCTGGGCGCTGCTGCGCGGTGCCCTGGTGACGGCCGGTTTCCTCATCGCCGTGACCGTCTTCGGCCTGGTGCACAGTCCGCTGGTGCTCTTGGTGATACCAGGCGCACTGCTGGTCGGCTTCGCCTTCGCGGCGCTGGGCCTGGCGGTGGTGACCTATCTGCGGGACTGGCAGGACTTCCAGTACATCCAGTTGGCCATGCTGCCGATGTTCCTGTTCGCCACCACTTTCTACCCGCTGGACGTGTACCCCCGGCCGGTCCAGCTGCTGGTTCAGTGCCTGCCCCTCTACCAGAGCATCGAGCTGATCCGGCAGCCCTCGCTGGGCCACTTCGACACCGGGCTGCTGATCCCGGTCGTCTATCTGCTCGTGCTGGGCGGTCTCGCCCTCGCGCTCGCCTTCCGCCGGCTGGACCGGACGCTGCGCAGCTGAGTGCGCGGGCAGAAAAGCCGGTCAGGACGGTGGCGGCCAACCGCGAGATGCAGCGGATGGCCGCCACCGTCCTGACCGGCGGATCGCGCTCCGGCCCGCTGTCGTCGGCGGGCTCGCCGCCGGGAAACAGCTCGCCCCCGCTGATGTCCTCGATGCGATCGTCCGCGGGGACGCCGGCCTGGCCAATCGCCGTGCGTCCTGCCCACTTCTCCCGGCTCTCTCAGCGCGACGGCGCGGGCTCGCGCCTGTCCCCCTGCGTGGCGGGTGCCGTGGTGCCGGGGTGCTCCGGTTTCCCTCGCGGGAGTGCCTGGTACGCGGTCGGGGGCGGCCCGGAATTCAATCCGTGCCGCCCCCTCCCGTACCAACGCTTGTGGTCAGCGCCGCAGCCACACCGCCGTGTCGGACGGCAGCCGGCCATCGGCCTCCAACGGCCCACTCGCCAGCAACATCTCTTCGTGCACGGGCAGTTCGACGCTGCTGCCGCGTAGGTTCACCACGCACACCAGGCCGTCGGTACGGGCGAAGGCGAGCACACCGTCCTCGGCGGGCAGCCAGCTCATCGGGCCGTCGCCGAAGCCCGAGGTCTCGCGGCGCAGCCGCAGGGACGCGCGGTACAGGCTGAGCATCGAGGCGGGGTCGGCGTCCTGCCGGTCGACGGCGTACGACGGCCAGTCGGCGGGCTGGGGCAGCCAGGGCTCGGTGGTGGAGCCGAAGCCGCCGTACGGTTCGGCCGCCGCCCAGGGCAGCGGGACGCGGCAGCCGTCGCGGCCGGGGTCGGTGCCGCCGGAGCGGAAGTGCATCGGGTCCTCGATGCGGTCGAGGGGGATGTCCGCCTCGGGCAGGCCCAACTCCTCCCCCTGGTAGAGGTAGACCGAGCCGGGCAGGGCGAGCGTCAGCAGCGCTGCGGCGCGGGCGCGGCGGGTCCCGAGCTCCAGGTCGGCGGGGGTGCCGAAGGTCTTCGTGGCGAAGTCGAAGGCGGTGTCCGCTCGGCCGTAGCGGGTGACCGTGCGGGTCACGTCGTGGTTGCACAGGACCCAGGTGGCCGGGGCCTGGACGGGGGCGTGCTCGGCGAGGGTGTCGTCGATGGCACGGCGCAGGCGCTCGGGGTCCCAGGGGCAGGCGAGGAAGTTGAAGTTGAAGGCGGTGTGCAGTTCGTCGGGGCGCAGATAGCGGGCGAAGCGCTCGGAGTCGGGGAGCCAGACCTCGCCGACGAACACGGCGTTGTACTCGTCGGCTATCACCCGCCAGGAGCGGTAGATGTCGTGGATCTCGTCCTGGTCGAGGTACGGGTGCGGGTCGACGCCCTCGGTGAAGTCCGGCAGGTCGGGGTGTTTGGTGAGCAGGGCCGCGGAGTCGATACGGACGCCGGCGACGCCGCGCTCGAACCAGAACCGCAGGACGTCCTCGTGTTCGCGACGGACGGTGGGGTGGGACCAGTTGAGGTCGGGCTGTTCGGGGGCGAACAGGTGCAGATACCACTCGCCGTCGGGGACCCGGGTCCAGGTGTCGCCGGAGAACTGGGAGGGCCAGTTGTTCGGGGGGAGTTCACCGTTCTCGCCGCGCCCCGGACGGAAGTGGAAGAGCTCGCGCTCCGGGCTGCCGGGGCCGGCTTCGAGGGCGGCCCGGAACCAGACGTGCTGGTCGGAGATGTGGTTGGGGACGATGTCGACGATGGCCCTGATACCGCACTCGGCGGCTTCCACGATCAGCTTCTCGGCCTCCTCCAGGGTGCCGAAGGCCGGGTCGATGGTGCGGTAGTCGGCCACGTCGTACCCGCCGTCGACGAGCGGCGACGCATACCACGGGGTGAACCAGACGGCGTCCACGCCGAGTGCGGCGAGATACGGCAGATTCGCGCGGACCCCCGCGAGGTCCCCGGTGCCGTCGCCGTCCCCGTCCGCGAAGCTGCGGGGGTAGATCTGGTAGATGACGGCGTCTCGCCACCATGTATCGGTTCGGGAGGGGGGCACGGCTGCCACGTCAGGGTCCTTTCGGGCAGGTGGGGACTCCGCCGCCGGTCGCAGCGGGGCATGGATGAAGTGACCGGCGGCGGAGAGCATGTCGATGGTGGAGCGAAAAGGCGGTGCGGGGTGCGGATCAGCCCTTGAGACTCCCGGCGGTCAGGCCTGCCATGATGCTTCGCTGGAAGAAGAAGAACACGATGATCATCGGGATGCTCGCGATCACCAGACCCGCCATGATCTGGTTCTGTGTGACGGCTCCCGCGGTCTGCGAAAGCCCCACGCTGATCGTCATCTTCTCGCTGTCCGGCAGGACGAGCAGCGGCCAGACGAAGTCCTTGAAGACCAGGACGACGGTGAAGATGGAGACCACACCGAGGATGGGCCGCGAGATCGGCAGGATGATCGAGACCAGGACTCGCCACGGGGGTACGCCGTCGATCTCGGCCGCTTCGAGGATCTCATCGGGTATCGAGTCGAAGAACCGTTTGAGCAGGAAGATGTTGAAGCCGTTGGCGGCCACCGGGAACCAGATCGCCCAGGGCGTGTTGAGCAGTTGCCAGCCGAAGATCGGCACATCGGTGACCGTGATGTAGGCCGGAATCATCACGACGATCGGCGGGATCATCAAGGTGGCCAGCATCGCACCGAGGATCACATTGCCGAACATCGGGCGCAGCTTGGACAGCGCGTAGGCGGCGGTGACATCGACGGCGAGGGCGAAGAGCCAGGCGCCGACCGCGTAGAAGAGGGTGTTCTTCAGGAGCAGCCCGATGTCGAAGAGCTCCCAGGCGTCCGAGAACACCGAGAAGTCGGGGTTCTCGGGCCAGAGCGTGGGCGGCATCTGGGCTATCTCCTCGCCCGACTTCATCGCCCCGGTGACCATCCAGTACAGCGGAAAGACGAAGACCAGGGTGAAGACGAGCAGGATGGCCACGAGGACCGCCCAGTAAATGCGGCTGCCCCAGCGGGTCTTGAGCTCCAGGGGCGAGACGATGGTCCGGGCGTGACCGTCGGCCCAGGCGGCGCGGCGCCGCTCGGGTCTGCCGGGGGTCGGCGGCGGTGTCACCTTCCGGGTCTCTCCCGTCGTACCGGAGTGGGCTGCTGTGTGGACTGTGTTGGCCACGGGACTACCTCTTCTCGTCACGGGTCAGCCGGAGCTGCACCGCGGCGACCGCCAGGAGAACGAGCATGAGCATCAGGCCGAGCGCGCTGCCGGCCCCGTAGTTGCCGCCGTACACGAAGGCGTACTGGTACATGAGGTACGCGACGGTGACCGTCGCGTTCTCCGGTCCGCCGCCGGTGAGCATGTACGGCTCGATGAACACCTGCATCGTGGCGACGATCTGCAGCATCAGCATCAGGAGCAGGATCAGGCGGGTCTGTGGGACGGTGACGTTCCGGATCCGCTGGAAGATCCCGGCTCCGTCCAGCTCCGCGGCCTCGTACAGATCGCCGGGGATGTTCTGCAGGGCGGCGAGGTAGATCAGGACGCCGGACCCCATGTTCATCCAGGTGGAGACGATCACGAGGGAGATCAGTGCGGTGCTCGACGAGTCGAGCCAGGACAGGGCCGGCAGCCCGGCGAAGTCCAGGATCTGGTTGAAGAGGCCCGGTCCGGGATCGTAGAACCAGCGGAAGAGCAGCACCGAGACGATCGGCGGCAGCATCACCGGCAGATAGACCACGAAGCGCAAGTAGCCGCGGGCGTGCCGCAGTTCGTTGAGCACGATCGCCACCGCGAAGGGGATCACATAACCGCAGACCAGGGCGAGCAGGGTGAAGACGATGGTGTTCTTCCAGGCCTGTCCGAAGGCCGGGTCGTCCACCACCGTGCGGAAGTTGTCCAGGCCCACCCAGGTGGGCTCGTCGACGAGGTTGGTCTCCTGGAAGGAGAGGACGACCTGCCTGATGATCGGCCACCAGGCGAACATGGCGAAGCAGAACAGCGCGGCACACAGGAAGCCGTACGCGGTGATGTTGGCCTGAACTTTCCGTTTCCGCTTCGTCGCAGGCCTGCGACGCGGCTTCGACGGCCGCTTCGGTTCGATGGTGAGTGTTTCCATGGTGATCTCCCGTTCCCGCCTCTCCCGCCGACCCTGCTCGGGTGCCGCCCTCCCCTCCTGGGCGGCACCCGGGACAGTTGCCGTCAGCCCCTGGCCAGAATTCCGTTGGCCTTGGACTCGGCGTCCTTGAGCAGCTTGTCTATGTCCGCGTTCTCCCGGGTGAGGACCGCGGACATGGGCACGTCGAGCACCGCGTAGAGCTCCTGGGCCTTCGCCGGCTCCAGCTTGAGCTCGACGCCCTTGGAGGTGTTCACGTAGGGCTCGTAGTACTCGACCGGCAGGACGGCGTTCGCCTCCCGGTCGTCCGCGATTCTCTGACCGGTCGGGGAGTCACCCATGTAGTCGTTGTTGGGCACGCCGACGGCCTCGCCGTTGGCCTTGCCGCGGGCGTAGTCGTGCCGGCCCTTGCCCGGGGTGTTGAACTGGAAGTCGATCCACTGCATGGCCGCCTCGGTCTCGGCGGCGTTCGCCTTCGGATTGACCATGTAGGCCTCGCCGCCGGTCAGCGACGCCGACCCCTCGGGGATGCCGGTGATGCCGTAGTCGTCCTTCTTCCCCTGGAACTTCTGGACCACGTCGGTGACGACGTCCGGGGCTCCGAGCATCATGCCCGTCTTGCCGGCGGCCATCTGCTGCATCAGCGTCTCCCAGCCGATCAGCACCTTCTTGCCGACGCTGTCGTCCTTCCAGCGCATGTCGTGCAGCGTCTGCAGCACGGCCTTGCCCTCCGGGCTGTTGAACGCGGCCCTGCCGTCGACGGTCATCTCTCCGCCACGGCTGAAGATGGACTGCGCGAAGTGCCAGCCGCCGACGTTGCCGCCGCCGTACTCGCCGTAACCGACGTAGCCGTCGCCGAGGGCGGCGATCTTCTTCGCCGCCGCCCTGACCTCGTCCCACGTCTTCGGCGGGGTGTCGGGGTCGAGACCGGCGTCCTTGAACAGCTTGCGGTTGTAGACCAGGCCGACGCTGTAGCTCACGTTGGGGACGCCGTAGCTCTTGCCGTCCTTGGTGACCATGTCCTTGACGTCCTGCTTGATGTCGCCGTAGTTCTTCACGAGCTCGGTGACGTTCGTGATGTCCTTCGCCTGCTTCTTGGAGATCACGTCGGCGTAGTTGGTGACCGGCACCATGAACACCGTCTCCATCTGCCCGCCGGCCAGCTTCGCCGCAAAGGTCTTGGGGTCGAAGCACGGCTGCTGGTCGGTGCTCTTGACCTTGACACCCGGATGCGCCTTCTCGAACGCGGCGACGTCGTCGTTCCACGCCTCACGCTGCTTCGGTGCGGTCTTCGGTGGCTGACACGCCACGGTGATGGATACGCCTCCTGCCGCATCGGGCTCCGAGTCGCCGCCGCAGGCAGCGAGGCTCATGACGAGACCTGTGGTCAGGAAGATCGCAAGATTGCGGGACTTCATTACGGCTCCTCTGGGGTGACGCCCAAGCACTGCCTTGATCGGAGCGTCACGATAGAACGGCAAGCAGAGGTACGCAATATTCCGATCCAAATTTGCAAGATTACGACTGCATCACGCCCTTCTGGCCCTGCTGAGCCAGCAAGAGCTGCGCCCGGCCGGATTCCAGACACCCCTGGCGCGTTTCAGGCCTGGCGGGGGAAGATGGGCAGGTTCCTGCCTCGCGAGCGCGACCGGCACGCCCGCAGACCCGAGATCAGCCGGAGACGGCGTCCTGGCGGGCCTCGGGCCGAACGGGCAGACCGAGTGCATTTACCGGCACGTACGCGCAACTATCCTTGATGTTGCTGTAAATTACTAACAGTTCTTGCCCTGTCGGGGGCTTCCGGCGACCGACGGAACCGCGGACAGAGCACAGAAGGGGGCCACCCTCGGCGGCCGACTGGGAGCGCTCTCCACGCAGCTGCGTGGACCGCTCACCGGAGCACGGCCGCCGGGGCGAATGCGACGGATGGCCCAGGGGGCCGCGGTGACCTCGGGCGCGCTGTCGGACGCCCGGCCTACCGCGGCCTCACCCGCTTCCGCTGACGAAGGCTCTTCAGCAAGCCATCGCGTCACGTACGCAAGAACATGGCAATAGTTGCAGGACGTTTATCGTCCCGCGATGGGCGTGTCCGCCTCGGGGCGGCTGCGACCCGGGTTCCGGCTCGCCCGCCACAGTGGCGCTAGCGGGCGGCCGGCCGCACCGTGCCGAAGTCGATGGCGCGGTCGGCCTCGCGCAGGACCTCCTCGGCCACTCTGCGTACCTCGGCGGGCACGTCGCCGTGCTCCTCCACGAGGCCGGCGTAGATCGGTGCTTCGGTGCTGTCTGCGAAACTCATACGGTTCTTTCCCCGGCGGTCTGGTGCGAAAAGCCCCTGCCGGTCGGCGGAGGCGGGGGCGAGTGTACGTGCTGGGCGGCGGCGGTCGCGATTCCATTCCGGCGCGGGGACCCCGCCGCACCTGCTGGAACAGCGCATCGCCCCGTCGCCGAAGGGCGCGGGCAACGGCTCCGTCATCGCCTGCGACGGCCGGCGCCGAGGTGCCGCACGGGAAAGCCCGCGCGGGCGGCGAGCAAGGTCAGCTCGTCGGCACGGGCCGCCCGCAGGCCCACCACCGGATAGCAGTCGGACTCGATGTCGAGGACGGCCAGCGCCGCGCCGATCTCCCGGTAACGGCGGCCGCAGGCGTGCAGGAACTTCTCGGTCGGCAGGAGCGTCTCCTCGGCCTCGAAGAGCACCCACGGATCCACCGAGGGCCTCGATTCCAGCTTCCGCAGCCGGGCCCGGATCTCCTGCGCGTCCTCCTTCCAGTCGAACTCCGCGAGCAGACCGTGTGCGTCGAGCGCGTCGATGAGCGCGATCCAGGCGAGGTTGTCCACCGGCTCGTCGATCCCTCGCCCCGCCAGACGGTCCCCGAAGGCGCTCACGTACGCGTGCGGGCTGTCGTGGGCACGCAGCGCCTCCTCGGCCACGGCCGGGTGCGCGGGGGCGAGCAGTGAGGCGATCCCGGCCAGGGCCGTGCGGATCGCGTCGGCGTCGTGCGGGTCGGGCATGTCGTGCACTCCTCAAAAGGGGTGAGAGAGCGCCGGAAGGCGCGGGGTGGGACGGGAGGCGGGGCGCGGGGCCGGCACGTGCTCCAGGGGGCTGGGACGTGCTCTACGCCGTGTCCGCCGAGCGCCGCCGCCGGGCCTCCGGCAGGGGCCGGTGGCCCTCGGTCCACTCGTTGACCCAGCCGCAGCCCGAACAGGCGTACCGCCCGTCGAGACCCGCGATCAGGGTGCCGCAGCGCGCGCACCCGATGTAGGTGATCTCCGGGTGCTCCGTGGCCGCCTCGTCCGGGGAGCGCCGCTCGGGGCGGGGTGCGGCCGTCATCGTCGGGTGTCCGTTCCCGCGGCGGCCAGCAGAATGCGGGCGAGCTCGGCCGGCTGCGAGAACATCGGCCAGTGGCCAGTGTCCATCGTGACCAGCCGCCACCGCTCGCCCGCCAGGAGCTCGGCCACCTCGGGGCTCGGCTCGGGCCAGTCCAGCAGGCACTTGATGTACGTCGCGGGCAGCAGGCCCAGGGGGCGGGCCAGAACGGCGGGATCGGTGAGCGTGGCGCCGGGGTGGGGTGTCGAGCCGTCGAGGAACCGGGCGAGCTGTTCCTCGGTGAGGCCCTGGTCCGCGCAGTCGGCGGCGGCCGGCGGCGGCCAGAAGCCCCCGTTGGCGGCGATGGCGGCCTCGACGCCGGCCCGGCCGTCCGGCCAGCCGGAGACGAAGGACTCGCCGTCGGCCGGTACGTTGGAGTCGACGAACACGACGCGGGCGAGCCGGTCGCCGATCCGCTCGGCGGCCTGCCCGACCGGAATGCCCGCGTAGCTGTGGCCGACCAGCACCACGTCACGCAGGTCCAGACGCTCGACCGCGTCGACGATGTCCTGGACGTGGGTCGACTGCCCGGCCGCCGTTTCCTGTCTGTCCGCGAGGCCCGAAAGGGTCAGCGGGTGGACCCCGTGACCGGCCGCGCGCAGGCCGGGCTCCACGTCGCGCCACGCCCACGAGCCGAGCCAGGCCCCTGCCACCAGTACGAATTGCGTCATGCCAGCAACGTAGCGCAGGGGTACGACAGAGCCTCCCGGCCGCCGTTCCGTCAGCCGCCGTTCCGTCAGCCGTCGGCGCTTCGCTGTCTTCGCAGCACCGGAACGGGGCGTCGGAGCGCAGGCACACCACCCCTTTCGATCTGGGCCACTTACCGATCGAACAGGATGTGTTGTCGGCCGTTTCTGACTGCTTTTCGCTATGAACGGAGGCGGTGGGCCGCGGCGAGGCAGGATGTCCCCGTGATGGGCAACCTCCCCGTCGTGACGACCAGCTTCGTCGGACGCGACAACGAACTGGTCAGCGTCGAACGGGCACTTCGAGAGCATCGGCTGGTCACGCTCACCGGCCCCGGCGGGGTCGGCAAGAGCCGGCTCGCCCTGCGCACCGCCGAGCGTGCCCGGGACCGCTACGCCGACGGCGTCTGGTGGGCCGACCTCTCCCATCTGCACGACGAGCAACTGCTCGCCACCACGGTCTGCGACGGCGTCGGACTTCTGGACCACAGCCCCCGCCGGCCCGTGGCCGCGCTCGGTGAATGGCTGTCCGGTCGGCGGCTGCTCCTCGTTCTCGACTGCTGCGAGCGGATCGTCGGCCCCTGCGGGCAGCTCGTGACCGAACTGCTCGCCTCGGCCCCGGGGCTGACGGTCCTGACCACCAGCAGGGAGCCGTTGGGCGCGGCGGACGAGAAGTGCGTCGAGGTGCCCCCGCTCTCCGCGGGCGACGACGGTGACGAGGCCGTCCGGCTCTTCCACGAGCGCGCGGCCGCCGTCGCCCCGGCCCTCTCCCTCGACGACCCCGGGAGCGCGGCCGCCGTCGCCGAGATCTGCCGTCGGCTCGACGGCATACCGCTCGCCGTCGAACTTGCCTGCGCCCAGCTCCGCGAGAGCAGCGCGCAGGAGATCACCGGACGGCTGGCCTCCCGGATGGAGGAGCTCACCGACGACACCGTCTGGCCCCGCCGCCACCGGGCCCTGCGCACCACCATCGGCTGGAGCCACGAGCTCTGCGCACCTCTGGAGCGGCTGTTGTGGGCGAGGCTCTCCGTCTTCCGCGGCGTCATCACCACGCCGGACGCAGAGGCGGTGTGCGCGGGCGGGCCGCTGGACGCCGGGGCCATCGCCCCGGCCCTGGAACGTCTGGCCGACCAGTCCGTGCTCCGGCGGACGGGCGACGGCTACCGCATGCTGGACACGCTGCGTGAGTACGGGGCGATGTGGCTGGCCGAGCTGGCGGAGGACGCGCTCCTCGCGGACCGGCACGCCCGGCACTTCGCCCATGTCGCCGTCCAGGCGTACGCGGGCTGGCTCGGGCCGTCGCAGGTCCTCTGGTACCACCGGATCGCCGACACCCACGCGGACCTGTGCGCGGCCCTGGACCATCTGCTGGCCGAGGATCCTGAGATGGCGATGGAGATGGCCGGGTGCGCGGGCCTCTTCTGGAGCTGCTGCGGCCATCTGCACCAGGCCCGTACGTATCTGGAGCGGGTGCTGGCCCTGCCGCTCTCCGCCGGTCCTCACCGCACCCGGGCGCTGTGGGCCCTGGGCATCACGCTGACCCTGCAGGGCGACCACGAGGCGGCCCGCCGCACCGGCGAGGAGTGCCGGCAGGCCGCACACCGCGACGAGGACCCGGAGGCGGTGCTGCTCGCGGCCCACTCCATGAGCTTCACGTATCTGATGATGGGCCGGCCGCTCACCGCGTACGCCGTCAGTGACCGCGCGCTGAGCCACCACGACGGCGACCCCGCCGACGCCCCCTCGCAGCTGCGTTGCCGGGTGATACGCCTGTTCGCCCTGTCCGCGCTCGGCCGGCTCGACGAGGCGTACGAGGAGGCCATGCGGCTCCAGCGGATCAGCCTGCGGTTCGGCGAGCACTGGGCACGGGCGTACGCCGATCACCAACTCGCCCTCATCCACCTACTCCAGGGCCGCCCCCGTCATGCCGAGAGCCACGCGCGCGCGATGCTCGCCAGCAAGCACGAGCTCCACGACAGCCTCGGCATAGCGCTCGGCCTCGATCTGCTCGCCGGATCCATCGCCGCGCAGGGGAACGGAGTGGCCGCGGCCCGTGCCTCCGGTACCGGACACGCGTACTGGCGCATGCTCGGCCACCCGCACCGGGGCACCCCGGAGCTCGGGGCGATCCGCGAGCAGTGGGAGCTCCGGGCCCGGCAGGCCGCGGGCGACTCGGCGTACGAGCGGGCCTACCGGCGCGCCTCGGCCGACGACGCCGAACGCGGCCTGGCCCACGCGCTGGAGCGCGGACATCCCGGATAGCCCGAGCCGCCCGGACGCCGGGCACCGGATGCGGCCGCTGGACACCGAACACCCCGACGGGACACCACTTAGCATCCCCGTATGACGTCCATCAACAGGCTCCGTCCCGATCACGCCGAGGCTCTGCTCGCCTTCGAGCGCGAGAACCGGGCCTACTTCGCCGCGTCCATTCCCGACCGGGGCGACGACTACTTCGCCGCGTTCGCCGAACGGCACCGTGAGCTGCTCGCCGAGCAGGACGCGGGGCTGCTCCACTTCCACGTCATCGAGGACGACGACGGCGGCGTCCTGGGCCGGATCAACCTCGTCGAGGTGCGGGAGGGTTCGGCCGAGCTGGGCTATCGAATAGCGGAGAAGGCCGCGGGGCGGGGGCTGGCCACCTGGGCGGTCCAGCAGGTCTGCGTCCTGGCGGTCCGGGAGTACGGCCTCACCGCGCTGCGGGCGGAGACGACGCTGGACAACACGGGATCGCGCGCGGTGCTGGCGCGCTCAGGGTTCGAGCCGCTGGAGGACGTCATGTTCGGCGACCGTCCCGGGCGGCGGTACGTCCTGGACCTGAGCGGGGGCGCTCCCCCGGCCCACTGAGCGGCACGGCTGAAGGAGACGGGGGCGGGGAGCGGTCGGGTGACCGATGCGCGGTGCCGGCGGTGTGGCGGGGATCGGCCGGATGGTCCACCTCGGGGGCAAGCCCCGTCCGGCCGCCCGATGCTGGGGCTCGCGGGAGCGGACGCCACCGCTCCGCCCGACTCCCATCGCCTTCAGGAGGCCCCCGTGCCCGTACGTTCTCGTCCTGACGCCCCGCTCCCCCGCCCCCGTAGTCGGTCCCGGCGGCGAAGAGCCGTCGTCGCGGCCCTGGCGGCCGCATCGCTCGCCGGGCTGATGTCCGGCCCGGCCCATGCGGGTGGGGACGGGGGCGACGGCCCGCACGGGCCGGTCGACCCCGAGCTGCGGCGGGGGCTCCAGGCGCTCGTGGACACTCCGGGAGGGCCGCCCGGCGCCATCGCCGTCCTCACGGCGGGCGGCCGGAGCGAGGTGTACCGGGCGGGTACGTCGCAGCTCGGCACCGGGCGTCCGCCCAGGACCACCGACCACATGCGGATCGCCAGCACGGCGAAGGCCTTCAGCGGCTCGGTCGCCCTGCAGCTGGCCGAGCGGGGCGCGCTCGGCCTGGACGACACCCTCGGTCGACGGTTGCCCCGGCTCCCCGCCGCCTGGCACCGGGTGACGCTGCGCCAGCTCCTGAACCACACCAGCGGGCTGCCCGACTACACCGAGGCCCCGGCCTTCATCGCCGAGCTGACGGCCGACCCCCGTCGGCGCTTCGACTCCCGTCGGCTGCTGGACTACGTCGCCGGGGACCCCCTGCGGTTCCGGCCGGGCTCGGCGTACCACTACTCCAACTCCGACAACATCGCCGTGGCGCTGATGGCCGAGGCGGCTACGGGACAGCGGTACGAGAAGCTCCTCGCCGAGCTCGTGTACCGGCCGCTCGGCCTGCGCGACACCAGCCTCCCGCAGGGCTACCGGCTGCCCGAGCCCTATCTGCACGGCTACGCGGTGGACCCGCCGGACGCACCCGAGGACGTCAGCACGGTGCTCGGCGCGTCGGGCGTGTGGGCGTCGGGCGGCATCGTCTCCACACCCCGGGATCTGGGAGCCTTCATCCGCGGCTACGCCGGGGGGCTGGGCCTCGGCCCCGAGGTCCGACGGCAGCAGCTGTCCTTCGTGGAAGGCAGCTCCGAACCGGCCGGCCCGGGGCGCAACAGGGCCGGTCTCGCGGTGTTCTCGTACACGACGCGCTGCGGCACCGTGTACGGCCACACCGGCAACTTCCCCGGCTACACGCAGTTCGCCGCGGGGACCAAGGACGGCAAGCGGTCGCTGACCGTCTCCCTCACCTCCCAGGTGAACAGCTCGACGAACCCCCGGCTGCTGGCCAGGCTACGCGAGCTCCAGGAAGACTTCGTCTGCCGGCTGCTCGACCGCCGGAAGCCTGGCGGAGCGTACTAGGGCGTGTTTCGAAAGTAGCGCCGTCCGCCCGGAGGGCGGGCTCGGCGGCGTCTGGTGCGTGCGATCGCAAGGCGGAGGGTCGCCCCGATACTGGATGTATCGGGGTGATCCCGACAACGCGGCGAGGGATGGGGTCTCCCCTGCTCGAGCGAAGCCGAGAGCTTGGGGAAGTGCCAGGCGTCGCCGAGCAGGCGGGACTTTCGAAACACGCCCTAGAAGGCGGGAAGGGGTACGCCGGGCGTCCGGCGTACCCCTTCGCGGGTCGGGCGGGGCGGCGGTCAGTCGTTGTCGGTCTCCTCGCGGACGATGGTGTCGTTCTTGGCGTCCACGTCGAAGGTCGTCTTCTTCCAGTCCGAGCCGACCACGTCGACCTGCCAGACGACACTGTTGCCCTCGTTGTCGTCGAGGCCGACGGAGGTGACCGTCCCCTTCTTCTTGTCGGTGGCGACCTTGGCGGCCTGCTGCGGGGTCTGGGTGGCCTGGGCGAGCCGGTCGGCCGTCTGCTTCTTGTCGTCCGCGTCCTGATCAGCGTCGACACGGGCCTCGATCACCTTGCCGTCGACCGCGTTGATCCGGACGGTGTGGACCGTGCCGTCCTTCTCCGCGACCTCCGCGACCCAGACCGGGCCCTCGGAGCCCGGGCTCGCGCTCGGGCTGGACGTGCCGGTTCCGCTCGGGCTCGCGGAGCCGGTCGGGCTGGCCGAACCGGTCGGACTGGCGGAACCCGTGGGGCTGCCGGATCCCGTCGGGCTGGGGCTCTGGTCGTTGTCGTCGTCGTCCACACCCTCCAGGTCCAGGTCGACCAGCTTGCCGCCGGCCACCTCGCCGGCGGCGGTGGTGGCGGCGTCGTCGAAGGTGACCTTCGTGGCGTCGAGCACCTTCTTGCGCTCCTGCTGGTCCTCGGTCAGCTGGGCACTGGCCGAGGGCGACGTCGTCTGCTTCTGCGGGAGGACCTTCGCGGCTTCGGAGGTGGCCGCGCTCGTCGCGCTGTCCGAGCTCTGACCGCATCCGGTCATCAGAACGGCCGTGGCGGCGGCCATGCCGAGGGCGCCGACCGTCTTGAGGGTGCGGGAACGGGAGGAGGCACTGTTCATTCGTCGAGGCTCAAGTCTCATGCACGCATGCCTAGCCCTCCGGGCCATCGGTCATGTTGTCCAACCGGGGAGTCACCCGATCGACCGGACGGGTCCGCCCGTTGGCCGTCGCTCCCCGGGCGGTGGACGCCGGGGTGCGAAACAATGGCGGCAGGGCCGTATTCTCCGCGCCCGGCCCGGAGGCCGTCATGGATCACATGGTGCACACCGAGCGTTACGAGCTCATCTTCCAGCTGTCCGGAGCCGCGGACGACGTGGTCCGCGTGCGGCTCACCGACCGGCTGGGGGCCGGCGGATTCCCGGTGTACGAGGACGAGACGGGGATCGTACGCGCCGAGATCAGCGACCGGGGCGAGGTCCGCATGCTGGCCAGCGGCGGCCACCAGGTCCCCGGCACTCCCCTGCTGGCCCGCCCCCTGAGCGAGGACACACCCCGAACGCCGTGACCGAACCCGCGGGGCGGGGCGCACCACGCACGGTGCGCCCCGCCCTGCTGTGCGCGCATGCCCGCACGCGAGCTCGCCCTTCCGTTCATGCCCGCCCTTCGCCCGATTGTGTTTACATTCCCGCACCTCGGACGTAACCTGAGCGCGAAACCACAGACTCGGGCATGAAACGGAAACGAAACCACATGTACGCACCGGAGCGTCAGCAGGAGATCCTCCGCCTCGCCCAGGAGAGCGGGCGGGTCGACGTGCTGTCCCTGGCCGAGGAGTTCCAGGTGACTGCCGAGACCGTCCGGCGCGACCTCAAGACCCTGGACCGGGCGGGGCTGCTGCGCCGGGTGCACGGTGGGGCGATCCCCGTCGGGCGGCTCGACTTCGAGCCCGACCTCGCCGAACGCGACGTCGTCGCCGCCGACGAGAAGGACCGCATCGCCCAGGCCGCCCTCGCCGAACTGCCCGCCGACGGCAATGTGATCGTGGACGCCGGGACGACGACCGCACGGCTCGCCGCCGCCGTACCGGTCGACGCGACGCTGACCGTGGTGACGCATGCCCTGCCGGTGGCCGCCCGTCTCGCCGACCACCCCGGCATCGCGCTGCATCTGGTGGGCGGCCGGGTCCGGCACCGCACCCGCGCGGCGGTCGACGCCTGGGCGCTGGGTTCGTACGCCGAGATCAACGCCGACGTGGTCTTCCTCGCCACCAACGGCTTCTCCCCCGACAGCGGCCTGACCACGCCCGACCTCGCCGAGGCCGCGGTGAAGCGGGCCGTGATCAAGGCGGCCCGCCGGGTCGTCCTGCTCGCCGACTCCGGCAAGTTCGGGCAGGAGCACTTCGCCCGCTTCGGCGATCTCACCGATGTGGACCTGCTCATCACCGACACGGGCCTCAGCCCCGACGACGCCCGCTCCATCGAGAGCCGGGGCACGGAAGTAGTACGCGCATGATCCTCACCGTCACCCCCAACCCCAGCCTGGACCGCACCTACGAGCTGCCCGGGCTGACCCGCGGCACCGTACTGCGTGCCACGGCGGACCGCGTCGATCCGGGCGGGAAGGGAGTCAACGTCTCCCGCGCGGTCGCGGCGGCCGGACACCGCACCCTCGCCGTCGCCCCGCTGGGCGGCCCGGAGGGCGCCCTGCTCAACCGGCTGCTCGGCGACCTGGGCATCGAGGCGGTCGGCGTACCCATCGCCGGGAACACCCGGATCAACGTCACGCTCGTCGAACCCGACGGCACCCTCACCAAGGTCAACGCGGCCGGCCCCGAGCTGAGTCATGCCGAGGCGGAGGCCGTCCTGGAAGCAGTACGGGTCCACTCTGCCGCCGCCGACTGGGTCGCCTGCTGCGGGAGCCTGCCGCGCGGACTGCCGCCGCAGTGGTACGCGGAGCTGGTCGAGCGGAGCCACCGGGCCGGCGCGCGGATCGCGCTGGACACCTCCGGAGCGGCGCTGACCGCCGCCCTGGACCGGGAGCCCGACGTGATCAAGCCCAATGCCCAGGAGCTCGCCGAGGCCGTCGGCCGGCCGCTCGCCACGGTGGGCGACGCGCTGAAGGCCGCCGAGGAACTGCGGGAGCGCGGGGCCAGGTCGGTGCTGGCGAGTCTGGGCGCCGACGGACAGTTGCTGGCCGAGGCGTCGGGCGCGTACTTCGCCACCGCGCCGGTCGCCGCCGTGCGCAGCAATGTCGGCGCCGGGGACGCCTCTCTCGCCGGCTTCCTGGCAGCGGGCGGGCAGGGCCGGGAAGCTCTCACCTCGGCCGTCGCCCACGGTGCCGCGGCCGTGCAGTTGGCCGGAAGCCTCATGCCCACCCCGGCCGACCTCGATCTGCCGTCGGTCGTGACGACCTCCGACGTGCCGCTGGACCGCGCGCTGACGGAGCCCGCCCCATGACCCACGCACGGCCATCACCTACCCCCGTACCGCCATCGCCGCCGCGATTCCCGCAACTCCCGTACGGACCCCACCCGTACGAGCCCGCCGCCCCGTCCCCCCGAGCCGCCGCACGGCGGTCCCCGAGCAAGGAGCACCGCGATGAGTGAGCTGATCACCGCGGAACTGGTCGACCTCGATCTGTCCGCCACGACGAAGGACGCCGCCGCGAGGTCGCTCGCCGAGCGCATGGTGGCCGCGCACCGCGTCACCGATCTCGAAGGCTTCCTGGCCGACGTCGCCGCCCGCGAGGCGCAGATGCCGACCGGCCTCGACGGCGGCATCGGCATCCCGCACTGCCGCAGCGAACATGTGAGCGCCCCGACGCTGGCCTTCGGGCGCAGCGGGGCGGGCATCGACTTCGGGGCGGCCGACGGTCCAGCCGATCTGGTCTTCCTCATCGCGGCCCCCGCCGGGGCCGACGACGACCACCTCACCATCCTGTCGGGCCTGGCCCGCAGGCTGATGGACGCGGAGTTCACCGCCGCCCTGCGCGCCGGAACGGATCCGCGGGCGGTGGCCGCGCTGATCCGGGGCGAGGAGCCGCAGGAGGAGAGCCAGGAGCAGCAACAGGCGAAGACAGAGACGGCGACGGAAGCCGCAGTAGCCGCAGTAGCCGCCGGGAGCGCCCCCTTCCGGATCGTCGCCGTCACCTCCTGCCCCACCGGCATCGCCCACACCTACATGGCGGCCGAGTCCCTGGCCGCGGCGGGCCGCGCCGAGGGGGTCGAGGTGACCGTGGAGACCCAGGGTTCGGCCGGCTTCAAGAAGCTGGACCCCGCCGTCGTCGCGGCGGCGGATGCCGTGATCTGGGCGCACGACGTGGAGGTCCGGGAGAAGTCCCGCTTCCGCGGCAAGCCGCTGGTCGACGTCGGGGTCAAGGCGGGTATCAACCGGCCCGCCGAGCTGATCGCCGAGGCCCGCCGCAAGGCGGAACGCGGGGAGATCGCCGCCGCGCCCGAACCCGGCAGGGCGGCCGGCTCCGGGAACGGAGATCTGGACGGGGACGGGGCCGGGTCCGCTGCGGATCACGCGCACTTCGGCGTCCGGCTCCGTACGTATCTGATGTCCGGCGTGAGCTACATGGTGCCGTTCGTCGCGGCGGGCGGTCTTCTGATCGCTTTGTCGTTCGCCATCGGCGGCTACGAGATAGCAAGCGCCAAGTCGGTCGCCGACCACTTCGTCTGGGGCGAGGCGGACAGCTGGGCCGCGCTGCTCAACCAGATCGGCTCGGCGGCCTTCGGGTTCCTGGTCCCGGTGCTGGCCGGGTACATCGCGTACGGGATGGCGGACCGGCCGGCGCTGGTGCCCGGGTTCGTCGGCGGGGCCATCGCGCTCACGGTGAACGCCGGATTCCTCGGCGGTCTGGTCGCCGGTCTGCTGGCCGGTGCGGTGGTGATGGCCATCCAGCGGGTCCCGGTCCACGCGACCCTGCGCGGCATCATGCCGGTCCTGGTGATCCCCCTGATCGCGTCGGCGACCGTGGGGTTCCTGATGTTCATCGTGGTCGGCAAGCCCATCGCCTCACTGCAGAACGCGCTCACGGACTGGCTGAACGGACTGTCGGGCTCCAACGCGGTGATCCTCGGCGTCGTCCTCGGGCTGATGATGTGCTTCGACATGGGTGGCCCGCTGAACAAGGTGGCGTACGCCTTCGCGGTCGGCGGTCTCGCCGACCCGACGCCGGGCAGCCTCAAGGTGATGGCCGCGGTCATGGCGGCCGGGATGGTGCCGCCGCTGGCGATGGCACTGGCCACCACCGTGCGCAAGAGGCTGTTCACGAAGACCGAGCGGGAGAACGGCCGGGCGGCCTGGGTGCTGGGCGCCTCGTTCATTACGGAGGGCGCGATCCCGTTCGCCGCCGCCGATCCGCTGCGCGTCATTCCGTCGGTGATGGCGGGCGGCGCGGTCACCGGCGCCCTGTCGATGGCCTTCGGCGCGACCCTGCGCGCTCCGCACGGCGGCGTCTTCGTCGTCCCCCTGATCGGCGAGCCGTTCCTCTACCTGCTCGCCATCGCCGCCGGGACGCTGGTGGCGACCGCGCTCGTCGTCCTGCTCAAGGGCGCCCGCAGGACGGCGCCGGAGGCGGCCGGGGACGCGGGCCCCGAGGACTCCCGGGTCACCGTCGCCGCCTGAACCCCGCGCACACGCCCCCTCCCATACATCCCTTCCCGAGGAGTGATCCATGCATCAGCAGACGGTCGCCATAGCCTCCCGCAGTGGACTCCACGCCCGTCCGGCGTCGCTGTTCGTCAAGGCCGCCGCCCGTCAGCCGGTCAAGGTGACCATCGCCCGTGAGGGCCGCGACCCGGTCGATGCCCGCAGCATGCTCGCGGTGCTGGCCCTGGCCGCCCCGCACGGGGAGAGCGTGGTGCTCAGCGCCGAGGGCGACGGGGCGCGGGCGGCGGTCGAGGAGCTGGCCGCACTCCTCGCGCGGGATCTCGACGCCACCTGACCTCCGGCCGACCGGTGCGATACGTACCACCGGCGACGGCCGGGCCGTTAGATTGGGACACGTGATCGAGACGTGGAACGCCGCCGACCCGGCCGTCCTGGCCCTTCCCTCGGGGCGGCTCGTACGCGGCCGGGGACTGCGCAAGCCCTTGCCGGCAGGCCCCGAACCGGACTTCGCCGTATACCTCCTCGGGCGTACCCCGCCCCCGGTCGCCTGGGAGTCCCGGTGGCTGCGGTGGCCGGACTTCCGGCTCCCGGCGGACCGCGCGACGGCACGGGAACTCCTCCACGAGGTGTGGGACCGGTCCGCCGGGATGCGGGTCGAGATGGCGTGCGGCGGCGGGATGGGCCGCACCGGCACGGCGCTGGCCTGCCTGGCCGTCCTGGACGGGGTCCCCGCCGACGAGGCGGTGGCGTTCGTGCGCGACGGCTATCACCCGCGGGCGGTGGAGACGCCCTGGCAGCGCCGTTACGTACGGAATTTCGCGCAGCGCTAGGGCCTGTCTGACAATTCCCGTCGTCGCCCGCAGGGCGGCCGCGCGGCGTCAGGTGCGCGCTCTCGGCGTGCCGGCCCCAGGCCCTCGTACT